>CAYUWL010000059.1:0-6242 GCA_964448595.1 uncultured Thermotogaceae bacterium | reverse complement strand
GGGGCTTTTGCCGTCTCCAATCTCAAAAGCGTGGATTAGCCACAGCAACCCTGCGATGAGCATGGGAAAAGGGTAAACCAGAAGGGTGACAAGTAGCCGCAGTGGCGTCTCAAAGAGCCGGATGCCAAACAGTATTGAAACGATAATCCCACCGATTAACAGCCACAAGCCGCCGATCCGTTCGTACTTCCAGGCGATGCAGGTTGCAGCGATCAGCGATACAGGGCCAAACAGCAGAATGACCCAGTCAGAGGGGCTTGGCGGACCTGCCTCTGCGTCAAAGACCAGGCTGAGAATCCCGGCAACAAGAAATAGCGATCCAAACGCCATCCCGATGCCTAGCGCGGTCCAGCGCACCCATCTCATAACGACACCTCCATGATGGTTTGCATGTTCCTGACTCTACGGAAGGGGCAAGGCTTCCCGATCCACCCGCTCCCGCAACCCGGCCGAAGTGGTTGTGTCTACAGAAACCAGCGCAGCCCCACCCAGAAAACCCTGGTGGTCCCGAGGGGATTTGAACCCCTGTCGCCGGGATGAGAGCCCGGTATCCTAGGCCGCTAGACGACGGGACCTCAATTGAGGATTATAACCATAGCCCTGTGGAACTCGCAAGGAAAGGAGGAACGGATGGGCAGGGCAGCTTTAGCGGTGGCGCTTTTCCTGGCGGTGGGGGCATTTGCGCCCGCGCAGTCGGCCGCCGAGCTCATCTCCCAGGCAAAGGACCTTCTTCCCACCCGCTATCTCCCGGAAAACCTAACGAGCGCTATCGACCTCTACGAGCGGGCGCTGGCCCTGCAGCCGGGTAGGGCCGACTTCATGACCCAACTCGCCCAGCTCCACTACGAACTGGGGATCATTTCGGAGGACGTAAAGACCAAACGCCGCGAGTTCAGGCGAGGCGCTGACTTGGGCTTCACCGCCCTGGGTTTCGCTGGCCTTTCCGGGGCTGAGGAGGCCAAGGCCGAGGAGTTCGCAGCCCGCGTTTCCGAGTCGGAAAACGTAGCCGCCCTGTATTGGACCGCCAAGTGTTGGGGGATGCTGGTGGACACCGGTGGCCTCATGGCCCAGCTCGGTGCCTTGACTTCCGGGATGCCGGCCAAGGTGCGGGCGCTTTACCTTGCAGCCATCGCCCTGGACGAGACCTACTTCGGAGGCGGGCCCCACGAGGACTACGGCGCGCTCCTTGTGAACTTCGCCAAGTTCCACCTCTATGGGGCCACGCTGGAGGAGGCCAAGGCCCATTTTGACCGGGCCATCGAGATCGCAAGCGGGGCTGGTTACCTCATCCCGTTCGTCACCTACGCCGAGCAGTACGCGGTGCGGGCCGGCGACCGGGCGTTGTTCGAGGACCTTTTGCGCCATGTCCTCCAGGCCCCCATCGGGGATTGGCCCTTCTGGAACAGGATCGCCAAGGACAAGGCCCAGGAGCTCTTTTCCCAAGAAGACAGGCTTTTCCGGTGAAATTTCTGATCCTTTTCGCCGCATTGGGCTTGATCCTGGCCGCAGGGCACAAGCCCCCGGTGCGCCCCCTTTCCTTCGATTCGGCGGCCCGGGCGGTGGGGGAGGTGGCCCGGGCGCTGGGGGGCGAGGGCCGGGGGCTTCTGGATCCCTATCCCCCCGCGGCCCGCCCCGTGCTTTTCGCCCTGCGCTACGCACCGCAGGCCCTCAAACGGGCGGTGCTCGACTTCGGGATGGCCGGGAGCTTGGGCGTTCCCCCTTACGCTTTGGCCCGGTTCGACCTGGAGGCCTTTTTCTGTGCTTATACCGCCCGCTACCCCGCGGGAGAATACCCGGCCGTCGTGCTCGGGGCCCCCGGAGGCGGGGTGGCGCACCTGGCGGCCCTGCTTGACGCCCCGCTCCTTCCGGCCTGCGGCCTCCTGGGCGTGCGGCACCGGATCGAACCTGACGACCTTTCCGGGTACCTTGAGACCGGGACTGAGGCTGCGAGGGCCCTCGTCCCGGACGGCCGGTTCGAGGTCATCGTCCACTACGACCCGATCCACGACCGGGACCTGGTCCGTCATGCGGCCCTGCTCAGGGTGCGGCTCCTTTCCCTGCCCGATGCCTACCTGAAGTTCATCCGGGAACACCTCGCCTCAGGCGGAGCCCTCATCTTGGCCGAGGGCACGTACACCTGGCCCCAGGTGGAGCTCTCCCCCGGCGTTTGGCTCCAGCTCGGGGGCCTGGGAGGGATTTCACCACAGGAATACCTACGGGACTATCCACCACCAGGTAGGACAGTAGCCCGGCGGGAATCCGAGTGGGGTTGTCCCGAGGCGTTTGCCGAGGCGGTGCGGAGGTTTGCAGCTGAAGAGGGCTATAGGCTCATAGAGCTTCCCGCGGCCCATCCCACGGAATACTCACGGCTTGCCTTGCGGGCATATCTCGCTGCCGGGGCGAGGGAGGACGTGCTGCTGGTTGACTGCTTCACCACCATGGACGCCCGGCTCTGCCTCACAACCGGCATACCCCCTCTTCATCTTCCGTTCCATACCCGGGATGCCCTCGCCTTCGCCAAAGAAGTGCTGAAGGAGCACCCGGCAAGGCGGGTCTTCCTCGCCCTGCACCCAAGCTACAGCCCCCCTCCGGACATGGCCCCCCTTTCGGAGTGGAAGGCGGCGCTGGGCGGGTCCCTCGAGCTCCTTGTGGACGAGAGGTTTTGGCCTGAGGACCCCTATGCGCCTTTCGCTGCCGCAGAAAGGTTTTCCAAGCTTTCCCGGGAGTATGCCCTCCCAGAGCCCCTTTCCCTTTCGGTGGAGCGGCTAAAGGAACTCCTTCCCTGAGCCGGGATCAGGGCCCGCCCCTCCTCCCCCACCAAGAGCTTGAACTCCATCCCGTAGGCGCGGGCAAGGTCCTCGGGGGTGAGGACCGACTCGGGTTCCCCAAAGGACAGGAGTTCCCCGGCCCGCAGGAGGGCGGCGCGGCGGGCGTAAAACAGGGCGTTGTTGGGGCTGTGGGAGGTTACGACCGGGGAGAAGCCCTCCCCCGCCAGTCCCCGCACGAGCTCCAAGACCTCGTGTTGGTTTTTGGGATCCAAGTGGGCATCCGGCTCGTCCAGGAGGAGGAACCTCGCCCCTTGAGCGAGCCCCCGGGCGATGAAGACAAGCCGCATCTCGCCCCCGGAGAGCTCGGTATAGGGACGCCCGGCAAGCCCCGAAAGCCCCACCGCTTCCAGGGCCTGCAAAGCCACCTTAAAGTCCGGCTCTTGCGGGGAGGAGAAGAGCCCAAGGTGCGGCGCCCGTCCCATGAGGACCACCTCGATCACCCGGAAGCCGAAGACCGGCCGGTGGATCTGAGGGACGTAACCGATGTGCTTTGCCCTCTCCCTTGCGGGAAGCCCGTGGAGGTCCTCCCCGCCGAGTAGAATCCTTCCCGCCTGAGGCCGCCTGAGACCGCACAGGCACTCAAGGAGGGTTGTCTTCCCCGACCCGTTCGGCCCAAGGAGGAACAGGACTTCGCCCTCCTCGACCTCCAAGGACACCCCCTTCAAGACGGGCCTTCCCGGGATGTAGGCGTAGGAAAGCTCCGCGGCGGCCAGCCTCATAGCCATCCACCCCCCTTAGCCAGGTATCGCATGAACAGGAGCAGGAAGGCCGGCACCCCCACGATCCCCGTGAGCACCCCCAAGGGGATCTCACTCCCCATGGCGGAACGGGAGATAAGGTCGAGCAAAAGAAGGAAGGAGGCTCCGCAGGCCCCTGCGACAGGGATCACCCGGGAGTGTCCCGGCCCCACCAGGGCCCGGGCAACATGGGGGGTGATGAGGCCGATCCAGCCGATCATCCCCGCCTGGGAAACCGCAGAGGCGACGAGCAAGGTGCCTACAAGCACCACCCCGGTGCGGAGCCGCTGGACGTTCACCCCCAGGGAGGCGGCCTCAAGCTCGTCCAGGGAGAGAAGGTCCAGCCGCCACCTGAGGAGCATCAGTGCTCCCGCCCCGAGGAGGCTCACCGGGAGGAGCTTCCACACGGCGATCCAACGCGTCCCCGAAAGGCTTCCCAGGAGCCAGTAGGTGATGGCGGGGAGCACATCCAAAGGGTCGGCCATGTACTTTATCGCCCCAAGGAGCGCGCTGAACAGGGACCCCACCAGGATCCCAGAGATGACGAGCACGAGCACCGTTCCCCCGAACCGCCGCGCCACCAAGATCACCAGCCCTACGGCGAGGACCCCGAACAGAAACGAGACCCCATCGATCAGGTACCAAGGCACTCCCAAGAGGAGCGCCAAGGCGGCCCCGAAGGCCGCCCCAGAGCTCACCCCGAGGATGCGGGAGTCCACAAGGGGGTTGCGGAAGATCCCTTGGAAGGCGGCCCCGGCCAGGGCCAAGTCCATCCCCACCAAGGCCGCCCCCAAAGCCCTGGGGAGCCGCACGCTCAGGACCAAGGTGCGGGCTGTGGGGGGTACCCCCTGAAAGCCAAAAAGCGCCCCCACCACCTCCCCAAAACTCACGGGATAACGCCCCACAAACAGGGAGGCGAACACCACCCCCAGGGGCAACAGCAAAAGGCCGCCCCAGAAGGCCTTCTGTCTCACTTGGCAACCTGAAAAAGAAACTCCTCCGGGAGCTCATAGCCGTAGAAGTCACGGTAGAAGGACCTGGCTTCCGCCGCAAGGTCGATGGGGACAGGGTGGAGCTTCATCGCCATCCAGAGGATCCCAAGGGAGGACTCCGGCGTGGGCACGTCCCAAGGGGAAAAGACGCGCGGCATCTTGTAGACGCGCCCCGCGCGCGCCGCAGTCACACCCTGCCAAACGGGGTCCTCAAGGATGTCCTCCGGGAGGACCTTTCCATAAGGGGCGATGAAGATCACCTCGGGATCCCAGAGGAGCACCTGTTCGGCGTTCACATCCTGCCAGGAGCCCGCAAGCTTTTTCGTCACCGGTTCCCCACCGGCGAGGGCGATCATCTCGCTCTGGTACATGTCGCCGCTCGCCACCCGGAAGGGCTGCGTGCCACAGAATAGGACCCGGGGCCTTGGAAGCCCCCTCTCGGCGATGAGGGAGCTAATGGCCTGCACCTTCTCCTCGAGGTAAGAGAGGAGCTTTGCGGCGCGGGCTTCGGCGCCGAAGGTCCTCCCGAGGAGCCTTGTGGCGCTCTTCATCCCCTCCAAGTCCTCGGCGAAGAGGAGGAGGACGGGGATGCCGAAGGGGGCTAGCTCTTCGGCGGCCTCAGGATCCTTCCTAGCGCTTGCGAGGACGAGATCGGGCTCCCTGGCGAGGACCTCCTCCAAGGAGGGCTTTCCCTGGGAGAACTTCTCCGGGAGCTCAGGGTCTAAAGCGGAGAGCGCACTCCAAGAAGGGGAGCCGGGCTTTAAGCCAACGTATGTCCCAAGCACGAGCTTCTCCGGCACACCCAAGGCATAGAGGTAGAGGGTGGCGACGCCGTAGAGGCTCACCACTCGCTCTGGCGGCTGGGCGATGGTTACCTCCCGTCCCGCCTGGTCCACCACGGTCACCTGGGCCAGGGCAGGGAGGGCAAGGCACAGGGCCAGGATAAGAAGCCTATACATCCGGAACCTCCTTCTGCAGCTGAACCTTCGCGTCCTCCAGCCAGGAGAGGAGCGCCGAAAGGAGCGCCAGGCGGAAGCTCAACGTGAGCCGGGCCAGGACCGCATCGTCTGTGGGCAAGGCCTTCCGTTGGGAAAGCCGGGCCCTGAGGCGGGCCAGGCGCTCGGCTTGGGCGGAGAGGAGCTCCGGGACCCGGTCCGGGGCGTGGCGGCGCAGGAAGTAGAGCTTGGCCAGGAGCTCGATCCGCACCTCGCGGGCATGCCGCACCGGGGAGGTGGCCCATTCCCAGAAGGCATGTTCCCCGGCCGGGGTGAGGGAGAACACCCGGCGGGGTGGCCTAGCCCCCTGGGACTCCAGGCGCCCTTTTACCAGGCCCTCCCGCTCCAGGCGGGAGAGAACACAGTAGAGCTGGGATTGGGCGATGTGCCAGATGGGGCCAAGGCCCGAGTTAAGCCGCCGCTTGAGCTCATATCCGTGGGCCGGCCCTGAAACCAAGGCCCCAAGCACCGCATACTCGACCGGCAGCCTCTCCATACAAAACAGATTATTCCAAATTGGAATATTCTGCAACTCTTCTTTGCCTCAGGCCTCGCCCATTCCCTATACTGGCCCTGGCATGGAGAGGGAAAAGGAAATCGGGCGGCAGGTCGCAGCCTATGCCAAACGGCTCAAGGCCACGCTCGCAAAACTCCTCCCAAAAAGCCCGAACGAGGCCACCCTCCGGCATC
>CAYUWL010000058.1:0-6469 GCA_964448595.1 uncultured Thermotogaceae bacterium | reverse complement strand
AAGGAGGGGGTTATGGGCATAACGGTCGGGATCATCGTTGCGCTGGTGGTGCTGTTTTTGGCGAGCGCGATCAAGATCGTCAGGGAGTACGAACGGGGGGTGATCTTCCGCCTAGGGCGGCTTGTGGGGGCCAAAGGCCCAGGGCTGTTCTTGATCATCCCCATTGTGGATAAGATGGTCAAGGTTGACCTCAGGACCATCACGTTGGACGTACCCCCCCAGGAGGTGATCACCCGGGACAACGTGCCGGCGAGCGTAAACGCGGTGGTCTACTTCCGGGTGGTGGATCCGCAGGCGGCGGTGGTGGAGGTGCTTGACTTCATCGAGGCCACCCGGCAGATCTCCATGACCACGCTGCGGTCGATTCTGGGCAAGGCGGAGCTGGACGAAGTCCTCTCCGAGCGCGAGAAGCTCAACCAACAGCTCCAGGAGATCATCGACGAGCACACCGACCCCTGGGGGATAAAGGTCATCACGGTGGAGATCAAAGACGTGAAGATCCCCACCGATATGCAGCGGGCGATCGCGCGTCAGGCGGAGGCCGAGCGCGAGCGCCGCGCCAAGATCATCAATGCGGAGGGGGAGCTGCAGGCGGCGGAAAAGCTACGGGAGGCGGCGGAGATCATGCAGCGCTCGGCCGGGGCGCTTCAGCTCAGGTACCTTCAGACCCTGGTCGAAATCGCGACGGAAAACGCCACCACCGTGGTGTTTCCCGTGCCGATCGACCTCCTCACGGCCCTGCAGAAGCGCACCGAGGATTGAGGATCTGCGCGCTGGGGAGCGGCTCTTCCGGGAACGCCTTTCTGGTGGAGGCGCCCCGGGGATGGATGCTCGTGGACGCGGGGCTCCCTTGGCGGGAGATCCGCCGCCGGGCAGCCCGGGTTGGGTTTCACCTAAACCGTCCGTCCACGGTCGTCATCACCCATGAGCACACCGATCACGTGCGGGGGCTTTCCACCCTGCTGCGCCGGGGAGCGGAGGTGTGGGCAAGCCCTGGCACTTTGCGGGCACTGGGGATCTCCGGGCACGCGATAACCGGTGAGGAAGAAATCCTGGGGCTTTTCCTTCGCCCGTTTCGGGTCTCCCACGATGCGGCACAGCCCCTTGGCTTCCGGTTCGAGCTCGATGGGGCTGCCTTCGGCCTGGCCACGGACCTAGGGCAAGTCACCCCGGAAGTGACCTCCGCCCTTTCCGGCTGCAGTCTCGTTGTCTTCGAGGCCAACCACGACCTCTCTCTCCTGCTTTCCGGGCCGTACCCCTGGCCCCTCAAGATGCGGATCCTCTCGCCCAAAGGGCATCTGGCCAACGATGAGACAGGTCGGGTGCTCGCCGGGCTTTCCCGGGACGGCCTTCGGGCTGCGCTCCTGGCCCACCTATCTCAGGAGAACAACACCCCGCAACTGGCCTTGGACACGGTGGCCCGGGCCCTGGACGGCTGGGACGGCCGCCTCTATCTCACCTATCCGGATCGGCCGAGCGCCGTGATCTCTTTGTAGGGCCGAATCAACCCCTCCCTTGCCAGGTCCTCCACGATGTAGCGCACCGTGGGGCCAGCCGTGGATCCCCCCCAATAAGGGTAGGTCTTGACCTCATCGTAGCCGACGATGATCACGTATTCCGGCTCGTTGTAGGGGAGAAAGGCGGCCATAAGCGAGGTGTAGTGCCCTTCTACATAGCCCTTGCCGGGCAGGGCCTTCTGCCCGGTCCCGGATTTCCCGGCGATGAGGAACCCTTCCAGGTCCGCCCAGTGGCCGGTTCCCCCGGGCAGCCGGACGGCGTCCCGCAGGAGGGCCCGCATGGTGGCACATGCCTCTGGGGAGGCGACCGTGGCCACGGGCTCGGGCGGCCGATCGGTGAGATGGGGGCGTAGCAGGGTGCCGCCGTTTGCCAAGGCACAGAACGCCGCCCCCAGCTGGACCCCGGTCACCGCCACCCCCTGGCCGAAGGAGGCGACTGCCAGGTCGAGCTCGGTCCACTCCTCCGCCGGTCGCAGGATGCCCGCGGCCTCCCCGGGGAGCTCTATCCCGGTGGGCCTTCCGAAGCCCATCCTGGAGAGGTACTCGTAGGTGCGCTCGATCCCCAAGCGCTTGGCCACCTGGATGAGCACGGTGTTCACGGACTTGACGATCGCGTAGCGGAAGGTGACGGTGCCGTAGGAGTCGTTTTCCGCGTTCCTGATCGGCACCCCCATGACGATGTATGGGGAATCCCCAGAGAAGGTGTCCTCCGGGGTGACCACCCCTTGATCCAGGGCAGCCAGGCCCACCAGCGCCTTGAACGTGGAGCCCGGCTCAAACGCATCGGTGACTGCCCAGGAGTGGAGGAGTCCGGGGTCGGGGGCTTGCGGATCGTAGCGGGGGGCCTGGGCCAGGGCGAGCACTGCCCCGGTCCGGGGATCCATGATCAGGGCGAACCCGCGGTCGGCCTTAAACCGACTCACCCCCAAGGAGAGCTTCTGTTCGCAGATGCGCTGGAAATCGGCGTCCAAGGCGAGGTGTATGTCCTCTCCTGGGGCGCCCGGATCTTCGATCCACAGGTCATACACCCTCCCATCCCGGCCCCGCAAGATGTGGTATCGGCTGGGCCTCCCCTTAAGGGCTGTATCGCAAGCTAGCTCCAAGCCCTCCAGGCCCTCGCCATCCACCCCGACCACGCCCAAGATCTCCGGGGCCAGCCTCCCTTGGGGGTAGGCCCGCTTCCAGGTATCGAAGAAGAGGAGCCCCGCAATCCCGAGCTCGTCCGCCCGGTCCTTGATCCGGTCCCCCACCTCCCGATCCACCTGCCGGGCGATCCACGTGAAGTAGGACTCCCGGTACACCTTGCGGACCGCCTCGTCTTCCGATAGCCCCAGCTCTTCCTCCAAAAGCCCCACCAAAAGCTCGGGCTTGGTCATGTGGTAGTTGTCCAGGGCGATGGAGTAGGCGGGCACATCGCAGGCCAAGGGCCTTCCTGCGCGGTCGTATATCGTCCCCCGCCGCTGGGGGATCTCGATCACGTCCTCCTGCATCGCCTCGGCCAGGGCGGCCCAGTGATCATGTTCCACGACCTGTAGCTGGATCAGCCGTCCCACGATGGCGAGAGCCCCCAGGCCAAGCAGGATGAACACCACCGCCGCACGCCTAATCGCCTGCTCCCTCGTCATCTTCCATGATCAGGTACCCTGTGCGGTCTTCCGTGAACGGCCCCATGCCGAGCGCCTTGGCCCGCTCGGCTATCGCCTCGGGCGAGTAGGCTTGCGTCACTTGTACTGAAAGCAGTGCCTGATCACGCGAGAGCTCCTCCAGGGAAAGGAGGAGACGGGCCCGCTCCGCCTTGAGCAGCACGATCGTGGAGCCGAGCCACAGGTACAAAAATACAAGCCCGGCGACCAGGGCTCCGGCCCCGATCACAACCAGGGTCCGCGCCCAGGCTTTGGGAATGACCCAAGGCCTGGCGATCGGCCGCAAAATGGCTTCAAGGCGGGCAGAGGACCTCATCCCCTTTACCCTATGCCCAGGGGTGCCCGCCAGGGAGGACAGCTGACCTAGGGCAGGGCGACCTCCGGCACCCGGGCCGCCCGAAGCTTCGCCGAACGTGCCTTGGGGTTCCTCTCCACCTCTTCAGGCCGCGGCCTGAGGGGTTTTTTGGTGAGGATTTCAAGATTCCTTTGGGCTGCCTTTCTGCGAAACATGTTCTTTACGATGCGATCCTCCAGGGAGTGGAATGAGAGGACGCAGACGACCCCGCCGGGGCGCAAGACGTCGATCGCCTGGGCCAAGCCCTCCTCCAGGGCGGAAAGTTCATCGTTCACGGCGATCCTGAGGGCCTGAAAGGTACGGGTGGCAGGGTGGATGCGGTGGCGACCGGGCGGGTAGCAATGGGTCACAATCCGAGCGAGCTCCGTTGTCGAGCGGATGGGGGCCTTTTCTCTAGCCCGGGCGATGGCCCGGGCGATCCGGCGGGCATATCGCTCCTCCCCATATTGGCGGAGCACCCGCGCAAGCTCCTCCTCCGGAAGGCGGTTTACAAGCTCGGCTGCGGTAAGGGGCCCCCCAGGGTCCATGCGCATGTCTAAAGGGCCTTCCTCCCGGAAGGAGAACCCCCGGGCCGGCCGGCTGAGTTGAAGGGAGCTTATCCCCAAATCAAACAACACCCCATCAACTTGCTTTATCCCCAACCGGGAAAGGGCTTCCCTTAGGTTGCGGAAGTTGGCGTGCATGAGGAATGTCCTTTCCCCAAACCGGGAAAGTCGCCTGCGGGCAAGCTCCAGGGCCTCCGGATCCCTGTCCAGGCCGACAAGCCTGCCGCCGCGGACAAGGATGGCCTCCGCATGCCCGCCCGTCCCCACGGTGGCGTCCAGGATGAGCTTTCCTCCTTCCGGCCTTAGGAAGGAGAGCACCTCCCCCAGCATCACTGGCTCATGCCAGGCTGCGGAGCCAGTTTCGGACATCTTCGATCCCTTCCTGAGCTTCCTCTGCCAGGCGGGTCCTGGCGCGCAAGAGCCCAACTCGCCAGCTTGGGCTCAAAACCTCCTCCGCCCAGGCCGGCGACCGCGGCACCCGAGCCGGAAGGTCCCTTTCCACAAGCGAGAGGAAATCCTCCACTTTGTCAGCGTAGGGTAGCGCCACGAACGGGGTTCCGGAAGCGAGCGCAAGCTCAAGCGCATGCAAGCGGGTCCCCACCAGAAGCGGGGAGGCGGCGATCACCTTAAGTGCTTCCTTTGGGGTGGCAGGCTGCAAGAGGGGGAGCCCTTCCAGGGCGCGCGCGTCCTCGGGGGACATGACAAGCCCCTGCAGCGGGGTCCCG
Source organism: uncultured Thermotogaceae bacterium (assembly GCA_964448595.1). Taxonomy (GTDB): domain Bacteria; phylum Bipolaricaulota; class Bipolaricaulia; order Bipolaricaulales; family Bipolaricaulaceae; genus 64-32. The sequence goes on along the minus strand of CAYUWL010000058.1, from coordinate 1,684 downwards.
AGTTTTTCTGCCAGGTCCCGGGCCCTTTGCAGCACCTCCTTACAAAGGGTTCGGGAGAGGGAAGGGACGAGGTTTACTAAAATGGGGCCGCTCTTCTTTCTAGGTGGTGAAGGCCAGGCCAGGACCGGGTCCCGAGCCGGACGCACTTTCCCGCCCAGGGCGCTGAGCTGGCGAAACGTCCCCTCATCCCGGGCGGAGACGAAGTCCACCTGAGAGAGGAGCCCTCGCACCAGCCGTCTTCCCAGGGAGGAGGAAAGTTCGCATCCCACCGAGACGAGGCCGACCGGGCCGCACCGGGCCGCGAGCTTTATCGCGACCGAGTAGAAGAGGAGCGAGCGCAGGGAAGTGCGGTCCTGGAGGATCCCCCCACAGAAGAGCCACGGCCCCTTCCCTTTTGGCAGGCGGGGCGGGGCCAGGGTGCGGACCTGGAACTCCGGGGAGAGAGCCCTGGTCCAGGCCTCCCGAAGCGCCTCGTCCCCCAGGTTTCCGTGTCCGAAGTAGCCGTACAGGTTTACCTTTTTTCTGGACATGCCTGGGCAGGCTCCTCCACCACGCTCCGCTGCCAGCTGCGGCTCACAAGGAGCCCCAGCGCCGCAAGCCCTGCGATTACGTTGGAAAGCGCCATCCCCCACCACACCCCATCCGTCCCCCAGGCGAACGTAAAGCCGAACAGGTACGCAAGCGGGATCCTGAGGACCCAAAGCCTGAGGATCCCCAGGATCATGGTGGGCAGGTTATGTCCGGCCCCGCGGAAGACCGCCATGGCGGCGAAGAAGGCGCCCAAGAAGGGCATGCTCGCGGCGAAGGCCTGGACGAAGTTCGCCCCTACTGCGATCACGTCTGGCCTTCCGGGGATGAACAAGGCCACGAGCCCCCGACGCAGGAGCCATAAGGCCCCCGCCTCGACGACGAGGACGGAAAGCAGGATCCAGAGCCCTTTCCACACGACTTCCCTGGCCCGGGCCATGCGCCTTGCCCCGAGGGCCTGGCCCACCATGGTGGTGAGCCCGACGCTTAACCCATCGGTGATGATGAACAGGATCCCCACGATGCGATCCCCGATCCCGTACCCGGCCAAGGCCACCTCCGGGTTCGGAAGACGCCCGATCACCCCGGTCATGATCACGAATCCAAACGCCGTACTGGATTGACCGATAGCGGCAGGAAGCCCGATGCGCACGGCCTTTTTCACCCATCGCCAGTGAGGGGTGAGTGCTCGGACGTCAAGGCGCAGCTGTCCTTTGCCCGCCGCGAACAGGGCGAGGAAGACCAAGGTGGCGAAGCCCTGGGCGGCTACGGTGGCGTAGGCCGCCCCCAGGATCCCCATCCTGGGCACCGGCCCCCAGCCCAGGACGAGCAAGGGGTCTAGGGCCATGTTGAGGAGCACGCCGGCTCCGTCTACGAGAAGCGGGGTTAGGGTGTCCCCGCAAGCGGCCAGGGAAAAGTAGAACAGGCCCGGGATGACCATCGTGGGAAGCCCCAGGAAGATCACCTTGAGATAGAGGTTAGCTGCATCGGCCACCGCCCCTCCGCCTACCAGGAGCCCAAGTAGCCAGGGGGAGACGAGGTACCCGGCTACCCCTAGGGTGATCCCGGAGACGATGGAAAGGGAAAACAGCTGGTTCATGGCGAAGTTCGCCTCCCTCTCCCTCCCCGCGCCCATGTACTGGGCCACCAGGGCGGT
>CAYUWL010000057.1:0-6513 GCA_964448595.1 uncultured Thermotogaceae bacterium | reverse complement strand
GGGCTGACTCGTCCGGCAGGAAATCCCCCAGCGTCTCGTCCTCTTCATCGGAAAGTGGCCGCTCAAGGGAGGAGGTATAGGCCGCAGCCTGCTCGATCTTCTTGACCCGCTCCACGCTCGTCCCTAAAAGCTCGGCCAGTTCATCGTAGCTTGGAGGCGTTCCGTGGGCTTGGACGTACTCCCGACGCAGACGGTACAGCTCCTGCAGTGCCTCGATGGTGTGTACCGGAACCCGGATGGTGCGGGATTGGTCCGCTATGGCCCGGGTGATTGCCTGACGGATCCACCAGGTGGCATAGGTGGAGAACTTGTAGCCTTTCCTCCAGTCGAACTTCTCCACCGCCCGCATCAGGCCCATGTTCCCCTCCTGGATCAAGTCCAAAAGGGACAAGCCTCGGTGCATGTACCGTTTGGCGATGGACACCACGAGCCGCAGGTTGGAGACGGTGAGCCGCTCCCGCGCCTGTTCCCCTTCCTCCACCAGGCGCTCTAGCTCCCGCCGCCGCTTGAGGGACAGGTTCCTGCCGCGCTTGAGCTCCTCGGCCGCCTCCTTCCCCTTTTCCATCTTCTGGGCAAGCTCCACCTCCTCCTCCTTCGTGAGGAGGGGCACCCGTCCGATCTCCCGCAGATAAGTACGCACTGGGTCACTCCCCCGTTCCTCGGCCTCTTCCTCCCAGCGCTCGCTCTCTGCGTGGGTGGCCTCGGCCAGTTCCTCCAGCAAGGGGAGGCTGCGAAGAAAATCCTCTTCCTGGAACTCTTCCTCAGGGCCCCGGGGGAGCGTATCCGGTGCCTCGGTCACGATCGCCTCCGCAACAGCGCCAATCTCCTCCGGCAAAGCTCTTGATACTCAGCTTCCAGCTGCCTGAGAAGAGTCCCATCCCCCTGGCCCTCCGCCCGCGCCATCTCCTCCTTGAGGGTCGAAAGCCTCCTGTCGATGCGGGGGAGGTAGAGGAAATGAGTTAAGGCATCACGCGCGGCACGAGCCTCGTCCGTGAATCTAAGGTCCAGGAGCGACAGACGGGCCAAATGCCCTTGAGAATTGAGGTCCAGCTCGCCGGCCAACGCCTGAGGGTCCGGCGATGAGCCCGCCCGCCAGAGCTCCAGCCACCTCTCCACGATAGGTCTATATTCGGGGCGAAATTCGCCGACTTCAAGGTCAGAGAGGGCCTCCTCGGGGAGCTTTCCCGCAAGGAGGAAGTGCACCACCAGGTCCTCGGCCGCAATTTCCCTTTCCGCTTCAGTCCTTTGGAGGGGGGGACGTTTCCCCCTCAGGCTGGCCCGCACCTCCTCCTCGGGAAGCGACAGAAGCTCGGCCAAGCCATGGGCCAGCTCCTGGCGTAAGGGAAGGCTGCGAACGTGCGGCCATAGCTCCCTGGCCTCGGCCAATGCTCTTTCCTTCCCCTCCAAGCTGTCAAGGTCATAGCGCGCCTCCAGGGAATCGAGGAAGAATCGGTGAAACGGCTTGGCCCCTTCCAGCACCTCCTCAACCGCCCCCTGGCCCTGCGTGCGGGCCAGCGAATCCGGATCCTCTCCTTCCGGGAGCTGGGCCACTTCCACCCTGAGGCCAGCCTCCCTGAGGATGACCATGCCCCTGAGGGAGGCGGCCGAGCCGGCCGCATCGCGGTCATAGGCGATCACGACCCGGTCGGTATACCGAGCAAGGAGCCTGGCTTGGGCCTCGGTCAGGGCGGTGCCCATGGAGCCCACCGCCTCGGGGTAGCCAGCGGCGTGCATGCTGATAACGTCCGTATAACCCTCCACCAAGATCGCCCGACCTCGCCTGCGGATCGCCTCCTTGGCCAGGTCCAGGCCATAGAGCAAGGTTCCCTTGGTGAACAGGGGCGTGTTGGGGACGTTGAGGTATTTGGGCCCACCTTCCCCCAGTATCCGGCCGGCGAAGGCCACCGGCCGCCCCTGTCCATCCCGCAGGGTGAACATCACCCGGTCCCGAAATCGGTCGTAGTACCCCCGCTCCCCGCGGACCACCAGCCCCAGCTCCTCTAGCGTGCTAGGTCCCAGGTGTGAAAGTCCCCGAAGGAGGCTGTCCCAGCGGTCAGGGGCATACCCCAGACCCCACCTCTCCCACTCCTCTTCGCTGATCCCGCGGGAAAGGAGGTACTCGCGGGCGGTCCTCCCGGATGGGGCACGGAGCTGGCGGGCGAAGTGCCTGGCGGCGGCAGCACAGGCCTGGTAGAGCTCGGTCCGTGGCCCCCTGCCCGAAAGCTCCACCCCCACCTCCTGGCCAAGCCGGGCCAGGGCCTCGGGGAAGCTGAGGCGCTCTATCCGCATGAGAAAGCCGATGGCATCCCCCCCGGCCCCGCACCCGAAACAGTGCCACAGGCCCTTCTCCGGGGACACCATAAGGGAGGGGGTATCGTCTGGGTGGAAGGGACAACGCCCTTTGTAGCCCTTGCCGGCCGGTTTCAGGGTCACGTACCGGCCGATGAGCTCTACGATGTTGATCCGGGATTTGATCTCCGCGATCTCAGGTCGCGCCACGGCCGAGCCCCCTGAGATAAGGATTGGCTTCCCGTTCCTGCCCCAGATTGGTCTCCGGGCCATGCCCAGGAAGCACCCGCCAGGCGTCTCCCAAGGACAAGAGCCGGGACAGGGACCGTTTGAGGAGTTCCCAGGAACCGCCGGGGAGGTCGGTGCGGCCCACCGAGCCGGCGAAAAGCACGTCCCCTGAGAGCACCGTGTTTGCCCGCTCCCACAGGAAGGCCACCGAACCGGGGGAATGTCCGGGGAGATGCCACACGAGCAGCTCCTCATCGCCCAAGGGGAGCCGGGCGCCCTCCGCAAGGGGGGTCTTCAGGGGTGGGGGCCTCCTTCCCATGGACCAGAAGGTGGCCCGCTCGTCCGGATGATAGAGGATGGGGGCGCCTGTCCGGGCCTGCAGCGGCTCGGCGGCGTCGGCGTGATCGAAGTGGCCGTGTGTGAGGAGGATATAGCGGAGCTTAACCCCCTCCAAGGCCGCCTCCAGCTCGGGGGAGAGGTCGCCGGGATCCACCAGGGCCGCCTCCCCCCCGTCCTCCAGGAGATAGGCATTGGTGAGAAGTGGCCCCACCACAAACCTTCTGATCCTCATGCTCCCCCCTCGCCCAAAGCGTGGGCACAGGCAAGCACGTATACATCACCGTAGCCCGCTTCAGTGAGTGCTCGGGCGGCCTCGGAGGCCGTGGCCCCGGTGGTGATAACGTCGTCCACGAGGAGCACAGCCTCACCTCGCCCAGGACGACGCGCGGAAAATAGCCCTTTCAGGGCGGTGAGCCGCTCCTCCCTAGGCCGGCCAACCTGAGGTGGGGTGGGGCGGAGTTTCCTAAGGAGACAGTCGAACGGGAGCCCCAGCCTTCGTGCCACCACCCGGGCCAGGAGCTCGGCGGCATGATACCCGCGAGCCCTCAGGCGAGCCGGGTCCGCCGGCACACACGTCACCAAGCTAACCACCGAGAGCACAGAGCCCACGGAGAATTGAGGATTTTCGAGTCCTGAATGTTTAGAACTCTGTGCTCTCTGTGTCCTCGGTGGTGAAATCAGTTCCGCCAGGAAGCGACCGAGGGGGCGGGCCAGGGCACGCTCCCCCTCGTACTTCAAGGCCTGGATCAGACACCGCAACTCCCCTTCATATGGCCCCAACGACCTGGCCCATGCGTACGGACGCCCTTCTGTGGCGCAATCCCGGCACAGGTCCACCCCCCCCTCTACCGGCCGCCCACACACAAGACAGATAGGGCCATCCCAACGGGGGATCACGCCCAGACACTCGGGACACAGTGGGGAAAGCCCGGAAAGCTCCCGGCCACAGAGGTAGCAGCGGGGAGGAAACAGCAACCCCACCAGCCCCGCTGCCACCCCCTCGGCCAGCTTCATCTACCCCGCCGCCCCTTTCACCTGGCCACGTGGGCGGCCACGTCCACAAGGCGGCAGCAGTACCCCCACTCGTTGTCGTAGAAGGAAAGCACCTTCACCACATCGGGGGCGCCGGGCAGGACCATGGTATAGGCCAGCGCCACCACAGCGGAGTGGTCCTCACCCAGGACATCGGAGGAGACGATGGGGTCCTCAGTTGCAAGCATTACCTCACCCAACGGCCCTTCTGCTGCCCGCTTGAACGCCTGGTTGACTTCCTCCACTGTAACCTGTCGCTTGAGCTTGGCGGTGAAATCGGAGACCGAACCGCACGGAACCGGAACCCGCATCGCGATTCCGTCCATCTTCCCTTTGAGCTCGGTGAAGATGGCCGGGATGGAGCGTGCTGCCCCGGTGGAGGTGGGGACGATGTTGGCCGCCGCGGCCCGCGCCCGGGCCAGGTCCTTGTGGGGAGCGTCCACCAGCCGCTGGTCCGCGGTGTAGCCGTGCACCGTGGTGAGGAACCCGTGTTCGATGCCGAATTCCTCGTGCAGCACCTTCACCACCGGCCCCAGGGAGTTGGTGGTGCAGGAGGCAGCGGACACGATCCGGTGCCGCGCGGGATCGAAGTCGTCCTCGTTTATCCGCCACAGGATCTGGGGGATCTCTTCCTTCCGATCCCCCCGGGGCGGGGCGGAGATGAGCACGCGCTTTGCCCCGGCCTTAAGGTGCGCCTCCGCCTTGGCATACTCCCGGAACACGCCGCTCGATTCGATGACCACATCCACCCCGTAGTCCCCCCAGGGGAGGCTGGCCGGGTCCTTCTCCGCAAGGAACGGGATCTCCCTTCCGTCCACCAAAAGCGCCCCATCCTTCCCCTCCACGGAGAACGGGGCCCGTCCGTAAACCGTGTCGTACCGCACCAGGTGTGCCGCCATCTCCGGGGACAGGAAGGGATCGTTTATGGCCACAAGCTGTAAGGGAAAGCCCCGTTTTGCGAGGACCCGCAACGTCACGCGTCCGATGCGCCCAAATCCGTTGATCGCTACCTTCGCCATGCTCACTCCTTTCTACATACGTTCAAGAAGAACTCATGCACTCGTGTGTCGTCGGTGAGCTCGGGATGAAAGCTCGCCGCAAGAAGAGGCCCCTGTCTTACCATCACCGGCCTTTCGTCCCAGGTGGCGAGGACCTCAACCTCCGGCCCCACCCTGTGTACCAGCGGGGCCCGGATGAACACCGCCGGCACCTCCCCCAAGCCGTTCAAAGAGAGGCGGGTCTCGAAGGAGTCCACCTGCCTTCCGGTGGCGTTCCGCTCCACCGCGATGTCCATGACGGCGAGGAAACGTTCAGGCCAATTCGTGATCTCTTTAGCGAGGAGGATCATCCCGGCGCAGGTGCCGAAGGCGGGTAGCCCCTTTTCAAGCTCGGCCTTGAGCGCCTCCGCCAGGCCACTTGCCCGCATCAGCCGCCACATGGCGGTGGACTCGCCCCCGGGGAGCACGATCCCGGAAAGACCCTGTAGATCCCCCGGGCGGAGCACGCGATGGGGGCGTATCCCCAGTCGAACCAAAGCCCGCTCGTGCTCCCGCACGTTGCCTTGAACGGCCAGGACCCCAATCCTCATCTGTACTGCATGAGCTCCTGCTCCGGAATCTTTTCGATCTCAAGGCCGGCCATGGGCTCGCCCAGGTCCTCGGATACCTCCGCCAAGACCTCCGGATCGTCGTAATGGGTGCAGGCGAGCACGATGGCCCGGGCCCTCTTTTCGGGGTTTTCGGACTTGAAGATGCCGCTTCCCACGAATACCCCGTCCGCCCCAAGCATCCGCATGAGGGCAGCGTCGGCCGGGGTGGCGATGCCGCCGGCGGCGAAGTTAACTACCGGAAGGCGCCCCTGCTCCTGGATGAGCTCCAGGATCTCCACCGGGGCCCCTAGTTCTTTGGCATAGGAGACCAGCTCGGCCCGGTCCATCCCCCGGAGCTTGCGGATCTGGTCGTTCAGGATCCGCATGTGCCGGACGGCCTCGATTACGTTGCCGGTCCCGGCCTCTCCCTTGGTGCGGATCATGGCAGCGCCTTCCGCTATCCTGCGGGCGGCCTCGCCAAGATCCCGGCAGCCACAAACAAACGGCACCTTGAACTGCCACTTGTCGATGTGGTTGAAGGGATCAGCCGGGGTGAGGACTTCAGACTCGTCGATGAAGTCGACTCCCAGTGCCTCCAGGATCCTGGCCTCGGCGATATGGCCGATCCTTGCCTTGGCCATGACCGGGATGGACACGGCGTCCATGATCTCCTTGATCTTCTTGGGGTCGGCCATGCGGGCCACGCCCCCCTGCGCCCGGATGTCGGCCGGCACCCGCTCCAGGGCCATCACCGCCACCGCCCCCGCCTCCTCGGCGATCTTCGCCTGCTCGGGGGTGGTGACGTCCATGATCACCCCGCCCTTGAACATCTCGGCAAAGCCCGTCTTCACCCTATAGGTACCCTTCTCCATCGCCCTCACCTCACGGGGCACAAGTTATCGATCAAAGCATTATACCTACCGGGAACTAGGCCGCATCCACCACCTGGCCCCTTGACTAATCCCTCGGAATTGCGTATTTGAAGAGTAGCAGCCGAAGGAGGAGGAAAGTGAACGCTAAAGGGATCGCCGCTGGAA
>CAYUWL010000056.1:0-6675 GCA_964448595.1 uncultured Thermotogaceae bacterium | reverse complement strand
GGACTTGCCGGGCTCTATCCCCAGTTCCTCGAAGGGGAGCTGGAACTCCACGACCTCGTCGGCCTTGGCCTTGCGAAAGAGGAGCGTCCGAATGGGGGAGGCGAGCCGCCAGCCCCCGCTTGGGGTGGCGTCGTAGCGGAACACGTATCCAGCCCCATCCTGGCGCAGCTTGGCGAAGTTCAGCTCCACGGACGAGGCCAGGGTGAAGCCCAACTGGACCCCGGCGTGGTGGGTCACGATATTGGCCGGACTCCCCGGCTTCCCCGAGGCATACAGTGCCAGCACCAGCTCCTCTCCCACCAGATCCCTGGCGGGGCGATCCAGCCGGGCCGCCACGTACAGGGTGTTTTCGGAGTAGCCTATCCAAACCCCCCTCAGCGCCCCCTCCCCGCTGTAGTGCGTCGCCTGGTCCCACTCATCCGGCCCGATCACCCCGTCCAGCGTGGGGCTCACCTCACCCAGGCTCTCCACCGTCGGGATCACGAGCCTGAGGAACAGGGCTTGGGGGATCCGGTCCTCCGGGACCCCGGCGGCCCGATAGGCGGCCACGAGGTGCACCTTGAACAGCCAGTCGAACAGGTCATCCGTGCCGGAGTCCTGATCGGTCCCGTACCACCAGAACCAATCCGAGCCTTCGGCGGCGTACAGCGCCCCCAGGGCGGCCTCGGGGGGCCCTGCCGAGAACACCGCCTCCCGAGCGGCCGCGAGGCGGGCCCAGGCCTCGTCCTCCTCCGGCTCCCCAGCCCAGGTGGAGAGGTCCCCGCCCCAGGAGCCGGTGGGGATGTCCGCAAGCCCGGTGGTGGCTGGGTGCTCTGCCAAAAACTCGGCCGGGGTTACGGTCCTCACCCAATTCGCCTCGGACAATGCTCGATAGAGCGCCCTGAGGAAGTTCCGGCCGTTGTTGGGGTAGCCGGCCATGAACATCCAGTTCTCCCCGTCCAGGGCCACCACCAGCAGGTGCTCCTCGGGGGCAGGCAAGGCCTCCCAGTAGCGGCGGAGCCCCTCCATGAAGTCCACCACCGCCACCTGGGTGGGTTTGTTTCCGTAAGAAAAGCCGATCTTGTCAGAGAGACCGTGGTCCCGGAACAGCACCGTGATCCCATCGAACGTATAGGGGGTGGTAAGTTCAGCCCGGGAGGGTGTATGTCCCAGGGCCTGAGCCAGGATCCCGTCATTGGTCACCGTCCAGGAGAACCCGGCCTCGGCCAGGAGCGCCACGGCCCGCTCTGAGACCGCCTGCTCCGGCGGCCATACCCCGGTGGCTGGCTCTCCGAACAGTTCCTCGTGTTGGCGTTGGGCCATGGACAGCTGCCCTTGGACGTCCTCGTCCCAACCCCGCTCGGCGAGCAAGGGGAGGATGGGATGGTAAAACGGGCTGGTGATGAGCTCGCTCCCGTTGGCCAGCGCGCTGCGGTAGGCGTCCACCACTTGGGAGAGCACCGCGTGCTGGGCCTGGATGAGCCGAACGATGTCGTCCTTCGTGAACCCGGCCTTGCCCCTCAGGTCTGCGATTCCCAAAGCCTCATGGAGCTCGGGCGAGATCTGCCACAGGAGGAACAGCCCAGCGGCATCCAGTAGTTCCTGGTCGGTTAGAGGCCGGGCGTTCTTCATCGCGTTTAGGGAGGCGTAGCGCATATCGTAGTAGGGGTCGTTCGAATCGTCGTCAAACATGTAGCCGTTGATCCAGAAGAACTGTTCCTGCATCTTGGCCCGCTCCTCCGGGGTCAGGGACCTCGGGTCGGCGATAAGCTTCCATATCCACTTGAGGTGGTTGTCCACCGCCCCGATGTACTGATAAAGCCCACCCTTGGCCCGCTCCTCCTCTGTTATCTCGACGTAGTCCAAGAGCTGCCAAAGCAAGCTGGGCTGGAGGTTGTAGGTCACGTGGACCCCCGGAAATTCCATCAAGATGTTGGAGGAATCGATATATTCCTGGACCCCATGTACCCTGACCCAGGGGAGCTCGTATTCCCCGGCGAGGCGGCTCCAATAAAGAGGTTGGTGCTGATGCCAGATGATGGCTAAATTGAGCGGGCCCTTGGCCCAGGCCTGGCCCCCTAGGATGAGGGCCCCGACGAGGAGAATCAGGCTCAGCTTTCGCAAGGACATCACCTCCCGACTACCCGGAACCATCCCTGGCCCCGCCTTGGGGCCACGGTCCAAAGCCCGTTCCCTCTTCCCAGCTCCACCGGACTGCCGTCGTCCCCTTGGACGGAAAGGGCCTTTCCCTGGACCAGGATGGGGGTTCCATCCGACCATATCCTGATCCCTTTGGCGTCGCGCTCGGCGGCGAAACCGCGGTGGGGGGCGGGGACCAGCTTCCCCTGGTAGCCCAGCGGGGAGATCCCGCCCACCTCCGGGGCGACCACGAAGTAGGCCATTCCCCCCGAGGGGAGCACGCCGGCCAGCGTGTCCACCGGCCGGCCGGTGTAGCCGTCCCAGGCACAATGCTCCCCTGGGTCGAACGGGAGGGACAGCTTGAATGGGCGTTCCTCCTCGGTGGTGTTCAGCGCCAGGAGGTAATACCAGGTGAGCCCCTGGGCACGCCGCTCCGTCCAGTACAGGTGTACGTCCCCCTTCAGGCTCGGGAGGTACGGCCGGGGCGGGGCGTCCGGCCGGATCAACACCCCGTTCAAAAGCAGCCGCCCCACCAGCCCGGCGTCCGTCAGCCCGGGGGCGTCGCCGATCCCCACCGGGCCGCAGGACAGGGCCCGGAGGACAGCGTCCTCCCAGGGGCGGTCGCCCCCCAACCCGGGATGCTCCCGTGACAGAAACAGGTCGTGAAACGGGGCAAGCCCGAAAGCGGAAAGCACCGCTCCCATGAGGAGGTTCTGGGCCCGTAGCTTGCCCGGTGGGGTCCAGGCCTCCAGGAGCTCCCCATGGCCCCGCCGGGCGGCCTCCGCGAGGGCCTGGCGTTGGGAGAACAAGAAATCCGTGTGGCTTCGTGCCGATATCACGTTTCCGTGCCGGGTTGAGGCGAGGATCATCCCCATGGTGTGCATGCACAGAAGCAGGGGAAGGCCGGCCTCGGAGAACGCCCTGGCCAGCCCGGAGAACCATCTCTCGGCGGCCTCCGGGTCCGCCCGGAGGTTGGGGGTCAAGTGCTGCTGGGTTCGTAGCCAATCGTGCCAGGCCGCGATCCCCCCCTCCGCCAGGAGGTCCTCGGCGATGGCCCGGTAAACCTCTGGGTCGCCGCTCCGGGCCCCGTACTCGTTCCGCTCCGACAGGGCCGAGAGGTGCAACACGTAGGGGATGTCCCACTTGTGCCTAAGTGTCCGGAGCCCCTCAGGGTACTTCCCGGGATCGGCCCGATAGCGCAAGGCCTTACCGATGGCCTCGTAGGGGTACCAGAGGTCAAGGCCCAGATAGCCCAAGGGGATTTCGGAGGCCTTAAGGGTGGAGACCACCCGTGCCAGCCCCTCCGCGTTCAAGGGACGCAAGAGCTCGGTGTAATAGCCCCCGTAGGCGTTCCACCATCCGAGTCGGGTAAGGAGCGGGTGGCCTTCCATCCCCCCCGGCTCCCCCCGCGACCGGAGGAGCCGGCCCAGCACCCGCAGGGCGGAGAAGGGCTCGTCCCCCAAAGCGATGAGGGTGGCCAGCTTGAAGCCAGCGGGCAGCTCCCCCACCGACCCGTGCAGCCCCCGGGCCACCCCGCCCGGGATCCGTGCCAGGGCGCTGGTGAGGAACCAGTTCGCCGGGGCGATGGCCAGCGCCCCGGTCTGGGAATAGAGGACCAGCGGGGCCAACGCCTGGGCAGGGAGCTCCCCCGGCCCCCGGCCCAGGACGGCGGTGGGCCAATAGCCCCCAGGGTAACCACCGCCAGATCCATCCAGCCCATAGGTGACCGCCAGGAACTCGCGCTCCGCGGGGAAGGAGAACGCCGGGGCATAGATACAGGGCTCGGCGAACGAATCCGTGGTCTTAAGGCCGGAAACGGCCTGCAGGAGCTCCACCTCCAACCAGATTGCCTCCCCGTAGTCCCTGAGGGTGAAGGAGAGAAGCGGTTCGGCACCCTGCAAGTAGACCCGCCGCCAGGAAGTGAACTCCCCCCAGTCGTCCCGGCCCGCTTCCCGCTCCCAACCTCCGGCCACGAGCCCCTCCGGGGCCCTCGGCAGACGCGGCTCCAACTTCAACATGAACGGCTCGTCCCTGAGCCTAATGTGGGGCCGGCCTTCTTCATCGAAGGACAGGTTCAGTTTCATATCGTGACCCCTTCCGCCGGGAGCCGGAAGAACTCCCGCACCGCCAGCGTGGCGGCCCCGATCAAGAACCCTTCCTCCCCCAGCTCCGCCGGCACGATGACCAGGTCCTCCGCCTCCTTGGGGAAGGAGTGCCGCCGCACCTGTTCCTCAAACGCAGGGAGGAACAGGTCAGCGGCGTCGAGGCGCTCTCCGCCCAGCACCACCGCCTCCGGATTCAGAAGGTTCACCAGGTTCTTGACCCCGATCCCCAGCGCCCGCCCCATTTTGGTGAACACCGCCTGGGCCGCCCGGTCCCCGTCCCGGGCCACCGCGGTCAGCTCCTCGATGCTCTCGTAACCCAAGGCCTTCGCCTGCGAGAGGAGGAACCGATCGGAGGCGTAGACCTCTAGACACCCGCGTTCCCCGCAGCGGCAGCGGGGGCCATCCGGGTTGATGGTAGTGTGGCCCAGCTCCCCCGCCCCGCCGGCGGCGCCCCGGTATAGCTCGCCTCCAATCACCACCCCGGCGCCGATTCCCTCGCCCACCGTTACACACACGAAGTTCCGGAAGGCCCGGCCTGCCCCGTACCAACGTTCGGCCAGGGTGAGGGCGTTGACGTCGTTCTCCAGGTAGACCGGGAGGCCGACCAGCTGCGAGAGGGGGGCCGCCAGCGGGACCTCCCGCCAGCCCAGGATGGGGGAATAGAGTTCGATCCCCCGGGCGGCGTCCACGAACCCGGAGATCCCTATCCCCACCCCCAGGATCTCACCCCGCCTGAGCTCCTCCACCAGCCCCCGGGCCAGCTCCAGGAACCGCTGGGGGTCAGGCCATTCTGGAAAGGAGACGGCCCCGCGGGCGCGGATCCTACCCGCCAGGTCCACCCGCGCCCCCAGAAGGCGGGTCCGCTCCACCTTAAGGCCGATGGCGTGGGCGTAGCTCGAGTTGAGGGCCAGCAAGGTAGGCCGTCGGCCGCCGTTGGACTCGGCCTTGCCCGCTTCCATCACCACCCCCTCTGAAAGCAGCTCCCGGATCAGCCGGGTGAGGACGGAAGGAGCGAGGCCGGTGCGGTGGGAGAGCTCGGTGCGGGAAAGGGGGCCGTGTTCCCGGAGCAGGTTGAGGACCAGGCCCCGGTTGTGGCGTCGCAGCAGGTTCTGATCACCCTTTGGCGCACGCACAGCATTCCTTTCTTCTAGAAAGCAAGTTTTATTGTAGAGGGCGGTGGGACGGGAGTCAACCGGGGAACGGGAGGGGCCTATAATCCCCTTGACATGCACGTCCAGAGCCCTTTCGATCTCTCCTTCGAGGAGCTGGAGGAGCTCCTGCTTAGCTGGGGGGAACCCCCCTACCGGGCCCGCCAGCTTTGGGCCTGGCTGTGGCGGCGGCTTGCCACGAGATATGAGGAGATGACCGACCTCCCCAGAGGGCTGCGAGCACGCCTCTCCCAGGAGCTGCCCCTTTCCCTCCCCCGGCCCGGGGCCTTGCAGCTCGACGCCGAGGAGGGGACGGAGAAGGTCCTCCTGCACCTCTCTGACGGGGAGGCCATCGAGGCGGTCCTGATGCGGGAGGAGGACCGGCGCACGGTGTGCGTGTCCACCCAAGTGGGGTGCCCGGTGGGCTGCGCCTTCTGCGCCACCGGCAAGATGGGCTTCCAGCGGGATCTATCTCCCGGTGAGATCGCCAGCCAGGTACTGCACTTCGCCCGCCGGCTGGCCGAGGCGGGGGAGCGGGTGACCCACGTGGTGGTCATGGGCATGGGGGAGCCGTTCCTCAACTACGCCGCCACCCTCAAGGCGATCCGGAACCTGAACCATCCCCAGGGGTTCGGGCTCGGAGCGCGTAGATTTACCGTCTCCACCGTGGGGGTGGTGCCGGGGATCCTGCAGCTGGCCGGGGAAGGGCTGCAGGTCAACCTGGCCATCTCCCTCCACGCCCCGGACGACGCCCTGCGGAGGGAGCTGGTGCCTTTGGGGAGGAAGTGGCCGCTACGGGAGGTGCTTCAGGCGGCGGACGCCTACGTAACGGCCACTGGCCGCCGGGTGACCTACGAGTACGTGCTCCTCTCGGGGGTGAACGATGGTCTGAAGGAGGCGCGGGCGCTGGCGAGGCTGCTCCGGGGGCGCCTGGCGCACGTGAACCTGATCCCGTTCAACCCGGCACCCGGCCTCCCCTTCAAGCGGCCCCCGGAAGCCGGGGTGGAAGCGTTTCGGCGGGAGCTACTCCGCCATGGAGTGGACGTCACCGTGCGCCGCTCCCGCGGGGTGAGGATCCAGGCCGGCTGTGGCCAGCTCCGCGCCCGCCACCTCCCCCCGTAGTCACAACCCCTTGGAGGAGGCTACCCGCTCCTGCGGGGCAGGGGACCGACTCCCTACTCTATGAAAAGGAATCCCTTGCGGTTCAGCGTGATGAAGGGCCAGTGGCTGGCTCCCCGGGGAGGACTCGAACCTCCAACCCGCCGGTTAACAGCCGGCTGCTCTGCCAATTGAGCTACCGGGGA
>CAYUWL010000055.1:0-6811 GCA_964448595.1 uncultured Thermotogaceae bacterium | reverse complement strand
GCCGCCTTTATCGCGCGTTTGCGGAGCGGCTTCCACCGGGAGTGCTCGTGTACCCTGAGGACCTTGTCCGCAAAGGTGAAGAACCTTCCCCAAGCACTTCGCTTCTTGGGAAGGGAGAGATCGGCGTTCTCCCGCCCCCGGGGGAAGAGTTCGTCGATTCGGGCGTAAGCCGGGATGGGGAAGGTCGGCCGGTAAGCGTAGACGATGGTGAGGGGAACCAAGGTGCCCCGGGCCCAGGAGCCAAACTCGTAGATGTTGATCGGGAACCACCTGGGCAGGAGCACGACCTCGGGCGGGATCACCGGAAGCCCCTCCCAGGGCCACTCCCCAAGGAGGGCCAGCCAGATTTTGGTGAAGTTCCGCGCCCGCTCTACCCCGCCTCTTTGGAGGATCCACTCCCGGGCTTTTTTCATCTCCGGGGAATCCGGGGCCACCCCGGCCATCTTGAGGGCCACGTAGGCCTCCACTGTGGCGGAAAGCTCACCAGGCCCACCGTACCAGAGGGACCAACTCCCGTCCTCGTTCTGCCACTCCAGGAGCTGGCGGGCGATCTTGTCCCAAAGCTCCTGAGAGCCGATCCCCAAAATGTGGGTAAGAAAGAGGTGCTCAGCGGTGATGGTGGCATTGGATTCTAGCTCAGCCCACCACCATCCCTCCGGCGACTGGCGAGAAAGAAGCCAATCCACCCCCCGCTCGATGGTTTCATCCAGGTCCTCGATCAGAGTGCGAGCGTGGGTACGAGGGGCAGGCCGGTCGGTAACGAGGTACCTCCGTGGATCTACCCGTTCCCTTTCTGCAGCCAGATAACGGCTCATGCCCCCTTCACCTCCCGCAAGACCAGGGCCACAAGCTCCTCCGCGAGCCTTTTCTCGGGCACCTTGGGGATGGCTACCTTGCCGTGCGCGTAGATCGTCCCGTAGCCCTTTCCCCCAAGGATGGCGAAGTCGGCGCGGCTTGCCTCGCCGATCCCATTCACGGGGCAGCCCATGATGGCGATGGTGATGGGCTCGGTGACCTCGGAGAGACGGCGGCGCACTTCCTCGGCGATCCCGGGGACGTCGATTTCGGTGCGGCCACAGGTGGGGCAGACCACGAACGATGGCCCGCGTTCCCGTAGCCCCAGGGCCTTGAGGGTCTCCCAAGCGACCTCCACCTCCTGCACCGGATCGCCGGGAAGGGACACCCGGATGGTGTCCCCGATCCCCTCCCAGAGGAGGACCCCCAGGCCCACCGCCGAACGTACCGTCCCCGGCACCCCTGGGCCGGGCTCGGTGATCCCAAGATGAAGCGGGTAGCCCACTTCCCGGGAGAGGAGACGGTTTGCCTCAACGGTCAAGGGGACCTCGTGGGCCTTGATGGAGATCACGATGTCCCGGAAACCCACCTCTTCTAAGAGCCGCACTTCCCACAGGGCGGCCTCCACCATCCCCTCCGGGGTGACCTCGCCCTCTTTCAGGAAGCGCTCGTCCAGAGAGCCTGCGTTCACCCCCACCCGGATGGGGATCCCCCGGGTTGCGGCGGCCTCGGCGACCTGGTGTATCTTTTCGGGGTCGCGGATGTTGCCGGGGTTGAGGCGGAGTTTGTCCGCCCCGGCCTCTAAGGCGGCGAGGGCTAGCCGGTGGTCATAGTGGATGTCGGCCACGATCGGCATCGTCACTTCGCGCTTGATCTCTTGAATCGCCTTCGCCGCAGCCATATCAGGAACTGCTACCCGCACGATCTCACAACCCGCCCCCTGGAGCCTGCGAATCTGCTCCACTGTGGCAGGGATGTCGGAAGTGTCGGTGTTTGTCATGGACTGGACGACCACCGGGTTTCCCCCGCCGATGAGGACGTCCCCCACGCGCACAACCTTGGTCATCCCGCCCCCTCCAGCACCGGGACGAGGGCGCCCGCCGCTTGGCCAAGCCGCCGGGCACAGACAAGGGCCCTCCTGGCAAAGCGGAACTTGAGGCCAGAGGTGACGTCCTCCCACAGGGCATCGAGAACACACCGAACCACCAGGAACGGGATCCCGCGGGAGGAGAGCTCAGCCGCGAGGTACCCGGATTCCATGTCCACTGCCAGCGCGTCCGCCGAGAGGCGCGCCTTCTCGGCCGGGGCCGCTGGGGACTCCACGGTGGCCACCGGCCCCACTTCCGCCTCGGGCAGGGCCTTCCTGGCCCGCTCCAGGAGCCCGTCCGGCACCCGGACCCCGCGGGCCGAATCGGCGAGTACCAGCGCCCCCACAGGGAGGCTTGCCCGGGCGGCGCCAGAAAAGCCCACCACCAGCACCCCTGCCGGCCTCTCTCCCTCGAGGATCCTCCTCAGACGGGCCCGTGCTTTCTGCCCCATCCCCAGGGCAGCCCGCGGCCAGGGCGCGAACAAGAGCTCGGTCCTAAGGGCAGCCACTGTGAGCACCACCTATCCTCCTTCCACCACCGGCCGTTTGGGGCGAAACAGGAGCTTCCAGGGGTGATTCAGGAGGTCCAGCACACTCGCCGGCTCAAAGCCCGAGTGAAGCATGCAGCCGGCGCAGCGAGGGTCCTTCCCTGGCCCGTAGCGGGCCCAGAGCTCCGGGTCCAGGATTTCCGAAAGTTCTTCCACGTGCTCATCGGCGATGAGGTAACAGGGTTTCCTCCAGCCGAGGACCGTGTAGGTGGGGATCGCCCAGGCTGCGCAACGGCGGTAATCCCTGACGCCCCGCAAGAAATCGAGGAACAGGGGGTTATCGTAAAAGGGAAGGTGGTCCCGGGGATCCAGGATCCTGCGGAACACCTTGATCGACTCTTCCCGCTGAAGGAACAGCTCCTTCTCCGATACCGCCTCGTAGGCGTACCCCGGAGAGAGCATCAGCCCCTCCACCCCCAGCTCCTTTAGGGTGTAAAACAGCCTGCGTACGTCCTCTACATCCGAGCCGTGGAAGATGGTGGTGTTGGTGCACACCCGGAAGCCCCGCGCCAAAGCCTCCTTGATTGCGGAGACGGCCTCCTGGTAGGTCCCCGGCCGTTGGGTCACGTAGTCGTGTACCCTTTCCGTGCCGTCGAGGTGTACTACGAAACATAGGCGCCGCTCCGGCCGGAACTTGTCCAGGGATTCCCGAAGGAGGAGCCCGTTGGTGCAAAGGTACACCCAACGACGCTGCTCAATCAATCCCCGGACTATGTCCGCGATCTTGGGATGGAGTAGGGGTTCTCCACCCGAAACGGATATCACCGGCGCCCCGGCGGCCTCTGCCACCTGCAGGGCCTGGTCCACGGGCATACGCTCGTCCATGACGTCCTGGTATTCCCGCACCCTCCCGCAGCCGATGCAGCGCAAGTTGCAAGCCTCCAGGGGCTCAAGCATGAGGACGATGGGGAAGAGCTTCCCCTTTTGCGGCCACCTCCGCCGCGGGAGGAGATAACGAGCGAGCTCAACGCTCACGCTAAGCGGCCTTCCCATCTAGACCTCCCTCTCGGCGAGGAACGAAAGCAGCTCCTCGAACATCTCCTTCGCTTCTCGGGTCCAGGGGAGCGCCTCCGCCTTGTCCCTGGCCTCCCGGGCGTACCTCCGGGCCGCCTCCTCGGCCGCACGGCGCACCCCAAGGGCGGAAAGCCTCTCCAGGACCTTTTCCACTGGGACCGGGGACCGGGAGAGGAGCTCCCCCAGGGTCGGGTCCTGCTCCAGGGCATAGGCCACCGGCCAGGAATGTTTGCGCCGCACCAGATCGCTTCGGGCAGGCTTTCCAGTTTGCTCGGGCTTTCCCCAGATGCCCAGGATGTCGTCTGTGATCTGGAAGGCGAGCCCTAGTGTCTCGCCGAGCTCGCGGTTTTCCGAGCTAAGCTCCGGACGGCCGGCGGCGATGGCTCCGAGCTCGAATGCTGCCCCAAACAAGGCCCCTGTCTTCCTTCGGGCCATGGCCAGATATTCCGCCACCCCGCCGCTGTCATCTCCCTCCAGTCCCAAATCCAAAGCTTGGCCTTCGATCATGCGGAAGGTGGCGGAACTGAGCGCCTCCAGGGCGGTGAGCACGGCCTTAGGGGAAAGGGCACCCTGCGCCCCAATCGCTGTCTTTAGGGCAAGGACGAGGAGACCATCTCCCGAGTTGATCGCCTGGGCGGTCCCGAACGCCTTCCATACCGTCGGCCGTCCCCGCCTGAGCTCATCCCCATCTTGGATGTCATCGTGAACAAGGGAAAAGTTGTGCACAAGCTCCAGGGCACAGGCCAGGGGCAAAGCAGCCGATACATCCCCTCCCAGCGCCTCGCAGGAAAAACACACCAAGGAAGGCCTGAGGAGCTTTCCACCGATCCCCGGGCCGGGGGTCCCGTCCGGCTCCTCCAGTCCCAGGGGATAGCGGAGCAGCCGCGCCAACGGGCCATCCTGCGCAAGCGCTCTCTCCAAGGCGGCCACGATCTCATCGCGATACCTCGTGAGGATCTCAACCACCTGTCACCTCCGGCACCCGCACCAGGCCCAGCTCCAGGGCCGTTCGCACGAGCTCCGCGGTGGAGTGCACCGAGAGCTTTCTCATAGCAGACGCCTTGTGCGCCCGCACCGTGGCCGGGGAACGGGAGAGGATGCGCGCTATATCCGAGACCTTCTTGCCCTGGGCGATGAGCTGCACCACCTCCCGCTCCCTGGGGGTGAGTGGAAGGACCTTGTCTGCCTCCTCCTCGGAGAGCAAACGCTCTCCCTTCACCACCCGGTCGATCGCCTCCACCAGCTCAGCGGGGGCCATCCCCTTGAGCAGGTAGGCGGCAGCCCCAGCCCGTGCGGCCTCGGCCCGCCAAGCCGGCTCGTCGAACATGGAGATCAGCACCACCTGAACTTGGGGGAGCCGCCGCCGGATCCGGCGGCAGAGCTCTATCCCAGAGAGGCCCGGCAGGGCCACGTCCACCACTGCCAGCTCAGGGCGCACCTCCCGGACGACGGCCAGGGCGGCTCGGCCATCGGCCGCCTCCCCTACCACCTCCACCCCGGCCTCCGAAAGGAGGGCGCGCAGCCCTTCCCGCACCACCGGGTGATCGTCCACAACGACCGCACGCACATGCATCCTAATTGGGATGTTACAGCCTAAAGTTGGGGCCTACGATCGGGGAACCGTATTAAGCGCGGCGGAGGGCGCGGGCGCGGAGCTCGGCGGTGCTCGCACATCCAAGCTTCCTTTTCAGGTTTTCCAGGTATGACTCCACCGTCTTCACTGATATCCCTAGCCTTTCGGCGATGGCCCGATTGGAAAGCCCCTGGGCAAGCAGGTCCAGGACCCTCTCCTCCCGCGGAGAGAGCTCGGGAAGACACGGAAAGAAAGGGGTGCCCTGGGCGCAGGCCCGCACTGCTTGTATGAGCTCTTCCGGGGTGCAGGTCTTTCCCAAGAAACCGTCCGCCCCGGCCCGGGCCATCTCCCGGGAAAGCAGGGGGTCGTCCAACGCGGTGAGGACAAGCACCCTCACCCCGGGGACGGCCGTCTTGAGCTTCCCGATCGCGGGGAGCCCGCCGCCTGGCATGGCCAGATCCCAGAGCACCACATCCGGCTGAAGCTCCCGGGCCAGGCGGATCCCCTCCTCCCCGGAGGCGGCCTCCCCCACCGGCGTGAGGCCGGCCCGAGCAAGGAGCCGCGCCAGACCCTCCCGCACCACCGGGTGGTCGTCCACGATGAGCACGCGGATCATGGCAAGGGAATCGCGAACCTAATGTGCGTCCCCCTCCCAGGGGCGGATTCCAAGTGAAGCTCCCCGCCCACCAGGGACACCCACTCCCGCATCCCAGAGAGGCCGAGCCCATCAGGGGTGCGGCGGAGGTCGAACCCCCGGCCGTCGTCCCGCACCTCGCCCACGAGCTTTCCCCCCTCCCGCTCAAGCCGCAGGGACACGTGCCGCGCACCGGCATGCCTGCGGATGTTCTCCAGCGCCTCCTGCAGCACACGAAAGGCCGCGGTCTCCACCTCCTCGGGAAACCGTCCTTCAGGAAGGTCTGCTCGTACCTCGGCCTGGGTGGCGGCGGAGAACCGCTCCACCAAGTTACGCACCGCCGGTCCCAGCCCAAGTTCATCGAGAAGCGGGGGCCTGAGGTCCCGGGCCAGGCTCCTTGCCCCCTCAATCGTCTCCCCAAGGAGCCGTTCGGCTTCTTTACGGTTCCCTGCAGCCAGGGCCCAGCGGGCGGCGGCCAAGGTCTGCCCAAGCTCGTCGTGAAGCCGGCGGGCAATCCGGCGACGTTCCTCCTCTTGCGCCGAAAGGAGCTTGGCCGAAAGCCGGGACAGGGCCCGTTCCCGCAGGAGGAGCTCCCGTCTCTGGCGCTCGTAGATCCCGGCAAACGCCCGCACGGTGAATGCAAGGATGGAGTAAAGGCCGACCCCCCCCGCTAGTACCGTGGTCACCACATAGGGCAGGTATCGATGTGGCTGCCCGGCCAGTTGAAACAGGCGGTAGTGCGGGATGACCCCGAAGTACTCCAAGAACGCCACCGCAGCGTAGGAGCCGATAGCGAGCCCAGTCACCACGTACCCGGCGACCTTGGGGAGGAAGAAGTTCGCGTACATCACGGTGAACAGATAAAACACGACCCCGATCCACTCCACCCCCCCCATGCGGTGGATGAGGTAGGCGACAAGCAGGATTTCAACGGAAAAGAAGGCGGCGTGGACGTTGTCAAGCGCCCTCAGGGAGCGCTGTCTGCGAAGCAAGTATTGAAATGGAAGAGTCAGGAGGAGCCAGGCAAAGGGAACGGAAAACAAAGGATTTAATGGAGAAATCTCCGAGAAGAGCACCACGATCAGGGCCACCAGGCAAAAAACGCCCAGGGAAACCCGGCGCACAAGGATCGTGCGCTCGATGATCCGGCGGGTTTCGGC
>CAYUWL010000054.1:0-7314 GCA_964448595.1 uncultured Thermotogaceae bacterium | reverse complement strand
CGGGTTGGACGGGTAGGGGCAACCTCTATATCCTCCTCCGGAGATGAGCGAACTTGCGATCAGGGGGGCCAAGGTGGTCACCCCGCAAGGGGTAAGGGAAGCGGACGTCCTCATCCGGGAGGGGAAGATCGTCCGGGTGGGGCGGGTCCACAGGCCCGGCAAGGTCTTCTCCGCTCGGGGACTCGTCCTCCTCCCCGGGGCGATCGATGCCCACGTGCACCTGGCCCTCCCGGTGGCAGGAACCCGCTCCGCAGACGATTTCGAGTCGGGCACTCTGGCTGCGGCCGCAGGTGGGGTGACCACGATCGTCGACTTCACCGTGGGGAGGGCGGAGAAGTCGCTCCCCGCGGCCATCGAAGAGCGCCTTGAGGAAGCGAAGAAGGCAGCGGTGGATTTCTCCTTACATGCTGAGATGATCGGCTGGACCCCCGAGAGAAAGGCGGAGCTCCTCCAGGCGGCGGAGCTTGGGGTGCGCTCGTTCAAGTTCTACATGGCCTACGGTGACTCCGGCCGCCGCACCTCGCTTCCCGTACTCAAGGCGGCCATGGAGAGGATCGCGAGGCTCGGCGGGGTAGCAATGATCCACGCCGAGGCCGAGGAGCTGGTGGATCCCGGGCGGGGGCCATACCCGGAGGCCCGGCCCGCCCTGGCCGAGGAGGTGGCCATCGCCGAGCTTGCGGTGCTCGCCCTGCGCACGGGTTGCCTCACCTACGTAGCGCACATCTCGAGCATGCAGGGACTTTCCACGTTCCTTGCGGCCAAGGAGCGGGGGGCTCCTCTCATGGGCGAAACTTGTCCACAATACCTTATACTTGACGAAAGCGTGTACACGCGGCCTGATGGATATCTTTACTCCGTGACCCCCCCGCTTAGGGGGCCCCAGGACCGGGAGGCGCTGTGGACGGCGCTCTTTCGCCGCGAGCTGCAAGCGGTGTCCACCGACCACTGTCCCTTCACCCGCGCCCAGAAAGAGCCGGGTCAGAACGACCCTACCCACCTTCCCTCCGGCCTTCCCGGGGTGGAGACCCTTTTGCCCCTCCTTTACTCAGAAGGTGTGGTCAAGGGGCGACTTTCGCTTTCGGATCTAGTTTGGTATTTGGCGGAAGGGCCGGCACGGGCGTTCGGCCTGTGGCCGAAGAAGGGCGGGATCCAGGAGGGGGCGGATGCCGACCTCGTGTTCCTCGATCCGCAGGCCCGGTGGGAGATCCACGCCGACGCCCTCCACATGGCCACCGACTTTTCACCCTACGAGGGCTTCCCCGTGGTGGGCAAGGTAACGTCCGTCCTCTCGCGGGGCAGGTGGCTGGTGCGGGATGGCGAGCTCCTTGCCCAACCAGGGTGGGGAGAATTCGTCCGCTGGCAGGGAGGGAAAGGATGAAACTCGCACTCGTGCGTGGGGCCGGGGACGTGGCCACCGGGGTGGCATTGCGCCTCAGGAGGGAGGGCTACGCGGTCGTCTGTACCGAACTTCCCCGACCTACCTGCCTTAGGCGCGCGGTCTCCTTTGCCGAGGCAGTGTATGAAGGGACGTGGCAGGTTGAGGGGGTGGAAGCCCGCCTCGCCAGGGGCCCGGAGGAGGCCCTGCGCCTTGCGGAGCACGGAAAAGTCCCGATCCTCGCCCCGGAGGGCGACGCCTTGGCGCAGCTTCGCCCCAGGGTTCTCGTGGATGCCCGCATGGCCAAACGCAATCTGGGAACCCGCATCGAGGAGGCCCCGGTTGTAATTGGGTTGGGGCCGGGCTTTGTCGCCGGCGTGGATTGCCACGCCGCTGTCGAGACCCTAAATGGGCCTGATCTCGGACGAGTATACCTCTCCGGCTCCCCCATCCCCCCTACCCACGAGCCGTGCGGAATCGGTGGGCTTTCCCAAGAGAGGGTGGTGCGGGCTCCCTGTGCCGGCATCTTCCATGGCTTCGTACGCATCGGAAAGCTTGTGGAAGTGGGGGAACTCATCGCCCGCTGTGGCGGGGAGCCGCTTTACGCCCCATGTTCCGGGGTGGTGCGGGGGATCCTGCGGCCCGGGATCGAGGCCCGTCCGGGGATGAAGGTGGTGGAGATCGATCCCACAGGGGATCCTGAGATCCCGTTCCAGGTGGCGGCCCGGGCCTGGTCCATCGCCAGCGGCGTGGCCTCCGCCTTGGAGCTGCTTACCTCTCATTCACCATAAAGACTAATTTGTGGTTTTCCTCACGCTGGATAAGGTTTTCCCGATGGGCGGCGAAGCTTTCCGGAAGAGTGTGCTTCTCATCTTCGGCCCCACGGCGAGCGGCAAGTCTCAGGTGGCGGCCTGGGTGGCGGTCCGGGCTGGGGCCGAGGTCATCTCCGCCGATGCCAGGGCGATCTACCGCGGTCTTGAGATCGGAACGGCCAGACCCCCAAGAGAGCTCCTCCACCGCGTTCCCCATCACCTGATCGGGGTTTTGGATCCCCAGGAGCGATACGACGCTGCCCGGTTCCGGGCCGACTGCGAGCGGCTGGTGAAGGAGATCCACGCCCGGGGGAGGCGGGCGATCGTGGTCGGGGGGAGTACCCTGTACGTACGGGCCCTGACCAGGGGGCTGTTCCCCGGCCCCCCGGCGGACCCGACCCTAAGGCGGGAGCTTTCCGCCCGCCCACTTCCCGAACTCTACGAGGAGCTCTGCCGTGTTGATCCCCGGGCCGCGGCCCACATCCGACCCAGCGACCGGGTGCGGATCGTGCGGGCTCTAGAGGTATACCGGCTCACCGGAAAGCCCATCTCGGCCCACTGGGGAAGGGAAAAGCCCTTCCCATGGCCTTTGGTCAAGGTGGGGCTCACCTTGGACAGGAAGGAGCTCTACCGCCGCATCGAGGCCCGGGTAGAAGACATGTTCTCCTCGGGCCTGGTGGAGGAGGCGCGGCGCCTGTGGGAACTGGGCCTTCCCCCCGATGCCCCGGCGGCCCGCACCATCGGTTACCAAGAGCTCTTCGACTACTTCCAAGGGAAATGCACCCTCAAGGAGGCCAAACAGAAGATCGTGGCCCACACCAAGGCCTACGCCAGAAGGCAGCTCACCTTCTTCCGCACCGAGGAGGGCGTACACTGGATTGATGTCACCGGCCGCTCCCCGGCGGAGGTGGGGGAAGAAGTCCTCCGGCTATGGTGCCCCTCTTTTCCAAGCTGGATATGCCTGGATTAGGCATATAAAATGGTTCGAAAAAGATGTATTGAGGTGATCTAAATGAGGACCACGGTGGACATCGACCCCGAGCTTGTGGCCGAGGCCATGCGGCTTTTGGGGACGAAGACTAAGAAGGAGACCATCCGTCTGGCGCTTGAGGCGCTGATCCGGGATAGACGCCGCGAGCTCTTGCGGGGGAAGCTAGCCAATACGGACCTTTCCTTTGACCTGGAGGGGCTAGAGCGACTAAGGGAGACTGGTTGAATGGGGGAGTACACCCTGATCGACACCTCCGCTTGGATCCTCGCGCTTAGGAAAGGCGCCGCGGAGGAGCACAAGGCTGAGGTGGACATGCTTATCTCACAGGGGCAGGCAGCCATAACCGGCTTGGTACTGACCGAACTCCTCTCCGGTGCAAAGACCCAGCGGGAGTTCCGGGAGCTGCGGGAAGGCCTTTCATCGCTTGCCCGATTTGATCCTACCGCGAGGACCTGGGAGCGGGCCGCCGAGTTCGCGTTCGAGCTCCGGCGAAAGGGTATAAGCGTGCCCACGGCGGATGTGCTCATCATGACCGTGGCTTGGGAGAACGAATGTTCCCTCCTCCATGCCGATCGGCACTTCGAACTCATGGTCCAGGCGGGCGTGGGACTCAAGCGGCGGCGCGTGAGGAGCCTGCTCACCTTCCTCGGGAGGTAACCTCCCCACCCGCTGTTAGGGGGGAAGGTGTCGCGAGAGGTGATCTGCGATGGGTAGAATGAAGGCTATGAGGCCGATCTTGTCCGGGCAGGCGATCAAGGAGCTCGACCGGCGGGCTGAGGGATTTGGGATGTCCTCGCTCCTCCTCATGGAATCGGCCGGGAGAGGGGCGGCCGAGGTCATCCGCCAGGCGTTCCCTCAAGCCGCGCAGGCCAGGGTCGTGGCCCTGGCCGGCAAAGGGGGAAACGGAGGGGATGCCCTGTGTGCCGCCCGCTGGCTTGGCCTGTGGGGCGCAGAACCCCTGGCCATCGTGCTCGGCGAGCCCGCC
This sequence comes from uncultured Thermotogaceae bacterium, assembly GCA_964448595.1. Classification (GTDB taxonomy): domain Bacteria; phylum Bipolaricaulota; class Bipolaricaulia; order Bipolaricaulales; family Bipolaricaulaceae; genus 64-32. Next base: position 3,151 of record CAYUWL010000054.1, on the reverse strand, counting down.
GGGGCGGCAGCGGAGCAAGCCCGGGCCTTTTCCGCCTGTTTTCCAGAACGACTAGTGCGGATCGAAAAGGAGGAGGACCTCACTTCCTGGCAGGGGGAGATCTCCCGGGCGGACCTGGTGATCGATGGGATCCTGGGCGTTGGGGTGCGGGGGCCTGCGCGGGGCCTGGCCAAGGCCGCCATCGAGCTTCTCGAGGACACGCTAGCCCCGATCGTGGCCATCGACCTTCCCTCTGGACTTTCCGCCGACTCCGGGGAGGTCCCTGGGCCGGCGGTGCGGGCGGAGTTGACGCTTGCCATGGGGGGCCTCAAACCCTGTCACCTTCTCCCCCCGGCGGCGGAACATGCCGGGGAGGTAAGGGTGGTGGAGGTGGCCTATCCCCCTTCGGCCTGGGAGGAAGTCGAGCCGGTGGCTTGGGTTCTGTCGGACGACTCCTGTGCAAGGTGGCTCCCCCCTCGCCCCCGGTTCGGCCACAAGGGCACGTTCGGCCGGGTGCTCGTGGTAGGGGGCGCGGTGGGGATGGCCGGAGCGGTTTCCCTGGCCGCTGAGGCCGCCCTGCGGGGAGGGGCAGGTCTGGTACACGTGGTGGTGCCCGAGCCGATCTACCCCATAGTGGAGGCGGAGGCGATCGAGGCCCTGGTCCACCCGGCGGAAGCGGAGGAGGGCATGTTTTCACCACAGGCGGCCAAGGAAGTCCTAAAGTGGCTTTCGGGGATGGACGTGGTGCTCCTCGGGCCCGGACTTGGCCGCGGCCCTGGCCCGGCCGAGGTGGTACACGCCCTCCTCACCTCCGGACACCAAAAACTTGTGCTGGACGCCGACGCCCTGTTTCACCTGGCCCAGTCCCCGAAAGCCCTCACCCGCAAGCACGGGGAGCTCATCCTCACCCCCCACCCGGGCGAGTTCGCCCGCCTGGTGGGGAAAGAAGTAGCCGAGGTGGTGAAGAACAAGATCGAGGAGGCCCGAAAAAGAGCGGTGGAGTGGCGAGCCGTGGTGGCCCTCAAAGGCCCTCCCACCGCCATCGCCTCCCCTGCCGGCGAGGTATACCTCAACACCACCGGTAACACGGCCTTGGCCCATGGGGGCTCCGGGGACGTGCTGGCCGGGCTCATCGCAGGGCTTTGGGCAAGCGGAGCTGAGGCGCTTCCGGCCGCCTGCGTGGGGGCGTTCGTGCACGGCCGGGCCGCCGAACACCTCGCTAAAGAAGGTGCCGAACGAGCCCTACTCGCCAGCGACCTGCTTGAGACTATCCCCCAGGTGTTCGCCAAACTAGAACGCCTGAGTTAACCACAGAGATCACGGAGACCATAGAGCAAAAACATAAGGGGAAACCCGGAATTCAACTTCTTTTGAAGTCCTCTGTGCTATCCATGTCCTCAGTGGTGATTTCGGTTTCCTTTGGGTCTTAGTGCCCTTTATAGTTAAATTTACGATGTTCTCTGTGATCTCGGTGTTCTCTGTGGTTATGGTGTACGTAGGCGTCACAAAAGTCGGGGGCTGGGACCATGGGCGGCCTCGGTGGCGAGCTCGTGCGCCCACCTCAAGGGCTCGGGAAGGGTGTGCTCCCGTACTAAGTTCAGCACAAGCTCCACGCTGCTTTCCAGGTCCGCCCGATGCCCGGGGGAGACGAAGAGCGTCCGGTTCCTCCCGGTACGCACCGCCGCCCCCACGGTGTCCCCATCGAGCACCACCGGCCGCCATTCCCCCACCACCATCCCCTCCGTGTTCACCTCCCCACACAGACGCCGCTTGGCCACCCCCACCGTGGGGCGATCGAGCAGCACCCCAAGGTGCGTGGCGATCCCAACCCTTCTTGGATGCAGGATGCCGTTTCCATCTACCAGGTAAACGTCGGCCGTAAGGCCCTCTGCCTCCGCCTTCTGGATCACAGCCAAATAGGCGGGGAGCTCCCGCCAGGTGAGGTAGGTGGGGATGTAGGGGAACCGGACCGGGACTTCTGCGGTCACGAAGTCCAGGGCCTCTCCATCCGCCCCGGAAAACACCATCGCCGCTACCGCCACGTCGTCTCGGTAGGCGACGTCAAGGGCGGCCACGGACTCCACCGGGGGAAGGGGAGAAAGGACGGCCTTCCCGGCGAGTTCCTCCTGCTCGGCCCGAAGGGCGGCCAACGGTCGGTCGGTCTTGAAATCCCAGAAGAAGTAGCGGGGCAGGGGCGATACTTTCCTCCCCACCACCTGCACCCCCTCTTGCGAAAGAAGCCGCGCCTTCTCCTCCCAGGTGCCGAAGGCGAACCTGCCCACATCGCCTGAGGCATGCACCACCCGGTGCACCGGAAGCTCCTCTGCTGCGGCCCGCATGAGCCACTCCCCCACGAACCTGGCCGCCCCCGGGTCCCCCAGCGCCTCGGCCAACGCCCGATAGGTAGTCACCCGTCCAGGGGGAACCTGCCGGACCAGGTCCGCCAGCTCCCGCTCGATGTCCGGGACATTGAGCTCACTGCCCACAGCACCCACCGACAACCACAATCGGATGCTCGACGGTCTCCGAAATCCCTCCCAGATCGTCGATTACAGCTAGAGTGACAGTGTACGAACCGCGCTCCTCATACTTGTGCTCAACTTCCGGATCCGGACCACTGCTACGGTACCCATCCCCGAAATCCCAAAGGTACTCAACGATCTTCCCGTCCTCATCATCGGAACCATCAGCCCTAAATGTCACTTCGTGGTTCACTACTGCATCCATGGGGCTGGAGATGGCTGCCACCGGAGGCTTGTTGGCGATCACCTCCACCTGTGCCTCGTCGATCTCAAGCTCGAAGCTAGTGACCTCAAGCCGAACGAAATAGCGACCGTATCTGAATTGGTACGAAAACTGCTCCCCAGTACCGGAGCCAACCTCTTCCTGATCTTCGTCGAGGACCGTCCACTGGTAGCTTAAGATCTCGCCGGTGGATTTACTTGCGTCGAAGGTCACCTCGGCTGGATAGTCCTGTAGCCATATGACTCCCTGGCTGGCCTTGGGATCGGAGTCGATCACGGCCTGTGGGGTTGTAGGTTCAAGGCATCCTCCCAAAAACAGCGGAGTAAGCAGCAGCAAACAAGTAGCTAGCTTGCGCATCGTCACCTCCAACTTAAAGGTTCGCCCAAGCCAACCTCCCCCGCAACCCTTCGCAGCCCCGTTTGCTTCT
>CAYUWL010000053.1:0-7639 GCA_964448595.1 uncultured Thermotogaceae bacterium | reverse complement strand
CATGGCCACAAGACCCGTGAGGAGCTTAGGGTAAAAGTCCGTGGACTTTTGAGGCATCCGTTCGCCCTGGGCGGCCACGGCCATCACCTCCTCCACCCGGGTGGGGTTGAGGAGGATGGCAAGCTGCCCCTCGCCCCGCTCCACCGCCTCGACGGCCTTCTCCCGGTACGGGGTGTAGGAGACGTGGGTCCCGGCGGCGAGCCGCTCCTCGTCGATCGAAAGGAGCCGCTCCAACACAGCCTTGTGCAGGATGGAGACGTCCAGCGACTTCCAGGCCAGGGATTTCTCTCCCGGGACTAGCTCCGGAATCTTTTCCCCTTCCCTGAGGGAGATGGCATAAAACCCTCCGCCCCGGAGGTAGACCACGAACACGTGTTCCACCCCCAGGCCCTCGGCCAGTCGCTTTTGCGCCTCCTCCAAGGAAGAAAGGGGCTCCACCCGGAAGTGCTCCTCCAGAGCCTTGAGGAACCGATCCGGATCGAAGCTTTCCAGGGAGTGGACGACGCGATGGATGGGTCGGATGACGAGGCCTGGCTCGGCCGTGTTCACCAGGGTCACCATGCGGGAGGTGAAGGTCTCCGCCCCTACTGGCCGCCAGCCACGCCCCAGGCATTCCTCCATGAAGGTCACCGCCGTTTCGAACCGGTGGTGGCCGTCGGCGATGAAGAGGGGGAGGGCGGCCAGGACCTCCTGCACCGTCTGGATCGTCTCCTCGTCGGTGATCCGCCAGAGCATATGGCGGTTTCCGAAGTCATCGCGGGCCTCCATCTCGGGGGCGCGGCCGGCTACTTCCTCGTCCACGGCCCCGGAGGCGCGGCGGGAGGGGTCCTGATACAGCATGAAGATGTGGCCGAAGTTGGCCTCGGTGGCCCGGAGGAGCTTCAGACGATCCTCCTTGGGGCCCTTTAGGGTCTTTTCGTGGGCTTTGACCGGACTTTCCTTAAGGTCAAGCAGGGCTACAAGTCCCTTGCGCGTGTGAACCTGCCCCTCCCACGCAAACTCTTGGTAGTAGGCATAAAGCGCTGGCTCGGGGTCGCGCACTAGGACCCCTTCTGCGAGCCACTTGCGGAAAGTCTCCCCCCGGCGGGCGTACTCGGCCTCGTCTTCGGGCGGGACCTTTCCGCCGATCACCCGCACGATGTTGTAGGGGGAACGGCGCTTGTACTCCTCCTCTTCCTTAGGGCCGATTCGGTCGTAGGGCTGGGTCACGACTTTCGATAGATCCCCGACCACGTCCAGGTTATAGCGGACTCCGCAGAACGGATAGATCTTGGCCATTTACGCGCTCCTTGCAAACTCGAGGAGGATGTCCACCACTTCATCCCCCACCCGGGCCTGGGCCTCGATAGTCTGGGCCCCGATGTGGGGCGTGAGGGAAACCTTGGGGTGGCGGAGGAGTTCCATGTTCTTGGGCGGCTCCTCCTGGTACACGTCCAGGCCCGCCCCGGCAAGCTTTCCGGAGTTCAAAGCTTCAAGCAGGGCTTTCTCGTCCACCACCCCGCCCCGGGCGCAGTTGATGAGGTAAGCTCCCTGTTTCATCTTGGCGATCTCGCCCTTTCCGATCACCGGGCCTGCGGGATCTGGTGGGACGTGCAGGGTGACAAAGTCGGACCGGGAAAGGAGCTCATCCAGGGAGACCATCTCCACCTCGGGAATGGGCGACTCCTTTACGAACTTGTCGAAGGCGACTACGCGCATCCCCAGGCAAAGCGCCCGGCGGGCCACCGCCTGGCCGATCCGGCCGATCCCGATCACCCCCAGGGTCTTCCCGGAAAGCTCGATCCCCCGGAAGGCCTTCTTCTCCCAGCGGCCTTCGCGCAGGGACTGGGTGGCCTGGGGCAGGGACCGGGCCAAGGCCAGCATGTGGGCCAAGGCGAGTTCGGCCACCGAGTCGGTGCTCGCCCGGGGAGTATTGCGCACCTCGATCCCCTTTTTTCGAGCGTACTCAACGTCGATGTTATCCAGGCCCACCCCGGCCCGGACGATGAGCTTAAGGCCCACGGCCGCGTCGATTGCGGGCTTTCGCACCTTGGTCGCCGACCGGACCACGATGACCTCATACCCCTTGGCGAGCTCTCCGGCCAGCTCCTCCGGGGACATCCCGGTACGGACCACCACCTCCAGACCGGCTGCTCTCAGGCGCTCAAGCGCCGACTCCGCCAGCGGATCACAGATCAAAACCTTCATATCTCCTCCTTATTTCGTGATCGGTGATGAAGCTGAGAAATCCGTCACCCATCACCGATCACCCATCACCCTTACAGGCCCAGGATCATGTCGATGGTGGAAAGGAGCCCGCGGATGTCGGCCGTGGTGAGGTCGCCCATGTGGGCGATGCGGAAGGTCTTCTCCTTGAGGTCGCCGTAGCCGTTTGAGATCCGCATCCCGTGTTCCTCCACCAAGGTCCTATTGAGCTCGGCCACGTTGATGCCCCGTGTATTCTTGACACAAGTGAGGGTCTTGCTCCAATAGCCTTCCTCTGGGTAGATGTCGAAGTGTTTCTTGGCCCAGGCCTGTACCAGGCTTGCCATCTCCTCATGGCGAGCAAAGCGGCGCTCAAGTCCTTCCTCGAACATGGCGTCGAGCTGGGCGTTCAGGGCGAAAAGGTGCGGGATGGAAGGGGTGGAGGGGGTCTGGTTCTTCTTATGGTACTTGAGCATCACCGGGAAGGAGAAGTAGTAGGTCTTGGGCTTGAGCTCTTCAGCGCGGGCCAGGGCTCGATCCGAGACGGCACAGATGGTGATGCCGGCCGGGAGTGCCACCGCCTTCTGTACCCCAGCCAGGAGCACGTCCAGCCCCAGACGATCGAACTCGATCTTCACCCCCCCCATGGCGGACACCGCGTCCACCAGGAGCAACACGTCCGGGAAGCTCTTGACCACCTCAGCGATCTCCGGCAGGGGGTTCATCATCCCAGTGGAGGTTTCGTTGAACACTAAGGTCACCGCGTCGAACTCTCCACTTCGGAGCTGCTGCTCCACCTGCTCGGGCTTGATGGCCACATCCCACGGGTTCTCCAGGGCCTCACAGGGGAGACCGCAGGCCTTGGTGATCTGGTGCCAGCGCTTCCCGAAGGCCCCGTTCACCAAGTTCAGGCACTTCTTCCTCACCGTGTTCTGAACCGCGGCTTCCATGACACCTGTAGAGGAGCAAGTGAACACGAACACGGTCTGATCCGTGTACAGGAACTTCTGCAGTTTAGGTTGAAGCTCAGCATAGAGCTCCGAGAACTCGGGCGAGCGGTGGTGGATCTGTGGGGTGGACATGGCTTGCAATACCTCGGGCCGCACCTCGGTAGGGCCAGGGGTAAAAAGCTTGCTATGCCAGTTTTTCATTGCGATCCCTCCTTTGCCTGCACAATGTACCTTCTCCCCGGCCTTCGGACAAGGGGGGTAAGTGACGCTCCAAAAAGCCTGATAGCTCTAGGGAACCCGAGAGTTCCAGGTTGTGAATTTACGGGGGTCCCCACAAGATCCAAGGATTTTTGGGGGTCTACTCAGTGGGGTCCAGTGCGGGCGAGTCCTAAGTTGCGAGCGATTTTGAGCGCCTCGCTATACTCCTTGGGGGTGATGCGTCGGGCAAGCTCCGGGTACTGCCACGCTTTGTAGGTGGGGTAGTACTGGGCCATGATGTTGACGTAGGTGTCGCGGGAGATCTCTTCGGCGATGAACTTGAGCACCTTCTCCGTCCCGGCAAGGCCCCCGGGGAGGACAAGGTGGCGGACGAGGAGCCCTCGGCGGGCGATCCCGTCTTCGATCTTGAGGTCCCCGACCTGACGGTGCATCTCCCTAAGGGCTTCCTTTGCGATCTCAAAGTACCCCGGGGCGTCGGAATACCGGGCGGCGACCTGGGAATCACCGTACTTGAAGTCCGGCATGTAGATGTCGACGATCCCTGAGAGGAGTCTAAGGGCTTCCACTGACTCGTACCCGCCGCAATTCCACACGATGGGGAGCCTCAGGCCCTCCTGCCGGGCGACGGCGAGCGCCTCCACGATCTGGGGGGCCTGGTGGGTTGGGGTGACGAAATTGATGTTGTGGCAGCCCAGCTCCTGCAATCGCAGCATCCAGGCCGCAAGCTTCTCTACGGAGATCTCCTCCCCTTCGCAGAGCTGGGAGATCTCGTAGTTCTGGCAAAAGACACAGTGGAGGTTGCAGCCGGTGAGGAAGATCGTGCCCGAGCCGCCCCGGCCAACGAGCACCCGCTCCTCCCCGAAGTGGGGGCCGAAGCTTGACACCCAAGGGACAAGCCCGGCCCGGCAGGAGCCCCGTTCCCCTTGCGCCCGCCGCACACGGCACTCCCGGGGACAGAGCCGACACGGGGAGGCGAGCTCCCTGAGCGCCTCCGCCCGGGCCCGGAGCTCCTTTCCGGAAAGCTTAAGGTAAGCCGGCCAGGCTCTAGCAGAACCCATCATCCCTAGCTTATCCGAGAGGGCTCGGGGGATCTTGCCCCGCCCCCAAACGGATGTTAAGGTGGGCTTTGCGATGAAACGGATCGGGATCCTGGGTGGAGTGAGCGCCGAGTCCACGGTCTCCTACTACCAGACCATCACCCGCGAGTTCATCCGCCGCCACGGCCACGCAGGCTATCCCGAGATCCTCATTTACTCTGTGTCGTTTGCGGAATACGCCGAGCTTCAACACGCTGGACGCTGGGACGAGCTCGCGGCCCGGATGGTCGAAGTTTTCCGGGCCCTGGCCCAGGCCGGGGCAGAGATCGGCCTCATCGCCGCGAATACCCTGCACATCGTATTTGAGGAGGTGCAGGCCCGTTCGCCCATCCCCCTACTGAGCATCGTCGATGCGACCGCGGAAGCGGTGGCCGAGGCCGGCCTTACCACCGTGGGCCTACTCGGCACCAAGTTCACCATGGAGGAGTCCTTCTTCCGGCACGGGCTCGCTCGATTCGGGATCAAGGCCTTGGTCCCCGAGCCACGTGAACGGGACCTAGTGCACCGGGTGATCTACGAGGAACTGGTACGGGGGGAAGTGAAAGAAGGATCTCGCCGGCGGTTGCTGGACATCGTGGCGGGCCTGGCGCGACAGGGTGCCCAGGGGGTGGTGTTGGGCTGCACCGAGCTCCCATTCCTCATCCGGCCCGAAGACACAGGGCTTCCCCTGTTCGACACCGCCCGCATCCACGCCCTGGCCGCGCTCGAGCTGGCCCTGCACGCCTGAGGCTTGGGGTCAAGTCTTTACTTTTGATGTCAGTGGTGGCATAGTGGGCTCATGGCGAGGCCGCTTAGGGTGGAGTTTCGGGAGCACTTTACCACATAACCTCCCGGGGAAACGCCGGGCAGCATATCTTCTTGGAGGACGAGGATCGCCTTTCCTTCCTCGATATCTTGGCAGAGGTGATAAAACGCTATCGCTTCCTCTGCTATGCCTACTGCCTGATGGACAACCACTACCACCTCCTCATCGAGACCCAAGAGGGCAACCTCTCCCGGGGCATGCGCCAGCTGAACGGGGTCTACACCCAGGCCTTCAACCGCCGTCATGGGCGCTCTGGCCACCTCTTCCAGGGAAGGTACAAGTCCATCCTGGTGGAGAAGGAGTCCTACCTCCTTGAGGTAGCCCGCTACATCGTCCTCAACCCGGTGCGGGCGGGATTGGTAAGGAGCCCTGGAAGGTGGAGGTGGTCGAGTTACCGAGCTACAGCCGGGCTAGAGGAACCACCGCCGTTCCTGGAGGTGGGATGGCTCCTTTCCCAATTCGACCGGCGGCCCGAACGGGCCCGGGTGTTGTACCGCCGGTTCGTGGCGCAAGGAAAGGGGGTGGAGCTTTGGAGTGAGCTCAAGGGCGGGGTGATCCTGGGGGAGGAAGGGTTTGTGGAAAGACTCAGGCCGCTACTAGTGGAGCGGAAGGGCGAGTACGAGGTACCGCGGCGGGAGAGGCTGACTGCAAGGCCGACTTTGGAGGAGCTGTTTGCCGGGGCCGAGGACAAAAAGGAACGGGACGCTCGGATCTATAACGCCGTGATCGAGCATGGCTACCGACTGGTGGAGGTAGGGGATTACCTAGGCCTTCACTATTCCACGGTTAGCCGCATCGTGGGCAAACAAAAAGTCAAAAGTAAAGCCGCGTCCCCTACGCCTTCAGAAGACGGAGCAGGTTCTCCAGGGTGAGTAGGTCCAGACCTGCCCTGGGTTCCAGAAGTGGCTCCACATCCCGTACCACCAGCTCCCAGTTCAATGACAGAAGCCGCTGTCTAACAAGGGCCCGCCAATTTTGCCGCGTCACCTGCGGTCCGGTCCAGCCCGTCTGCCGAAGGGCGTTGTTGAGCAAGGTGAGGTTGGGGGGTGGCCAGTTTGGATCACTGAGATACCAAAGGAGATCGTAAAGGTCACGCCCCTTGGTGTAAGGGCGCTGGAGCAGGGCGTGGAGCTTTCCCGCCAGCAGTGAAGGCCGGTCGTGATGGTGGAGCTGCAATACAAGGTGACGGCGCACCACGGTGGTGGTAAGACCCGCCCCGACTGGAGGGTTAGTGTCCACCTCGATCTTCACTGCTATTACCTGCTCGGGATGGGGCGAAAGCCCCAGCTCGTAGAGCAAGCCCGGGAAGCGGACAAAGGCTGAGTGGACCACCTTTTGGTCGCTTATCTTGAGGGTCACCTCATACCCCTCTGCCTCGAACTCCGCCCGCACGGCCCGGAGGTAGCGGCGGAAGTCGTACAGATCCCTGCTGCCCTCCAAGGCGAAGTCCAGATCTTCCGAGTAGCGGGGAATACCGTATAAGAACCGAAGCGCGGTACCCCCATGGAAGGCAAGAGGGACCATGGCCCCGACCCGCTGCAGAGCCCCCAGGATCCTGGCTTGCAAGTACTCCCGTACCAGATTCCGCCCATGGCCAGGGGTGGCAGCAGACCTCACGACCTCGGCCAGGTATTCTTTCATAGCCGCTCGTACTCCTCGCCTTCGGTCCGGGCTAGCTCTGCTACCTGGTGGGCGAACCGGTGGAGCTTGGGCTTATCGCTCCTTTTGGCTAAGTTATAGAGGAGGTCTAGATCCAGCTGCTCCAGGTTCTGGAGGCGCAGCTCTTTCAGGTACGCAGGACTGTCCGCCCTAGGGTGAAGGTACGCGAGGTCCAAAAGGGCCTTCTCCGGGCAGGCCACGAACGCCCACTGCCCTGGGCTTACCTCCAGCCTGCGGTAGCCGAAGAAGAGGTCAGGTTGGATGTGGCGGAAGGTATAACGGCCCAACGGGGTGTCCCACTGGCCGGGCCGGCCGGTGGTGACGCTGGTCGTGGTGGGCACCCCCTCTGGGATGAGCCCGTAGTGGGCCAGGGCGGACTCCAGGCTGACGTAGGAGCCCCGGACCAGGTGGTTAGCTATCACGAACGGGTGTGGTTTTACCTTTTGAAAGGGAGGGGCCAGTGTATAAAGGCCCCGGCGCAATCTGTAAAGGCGCCCCGCCCTGACCCAACGGGAGAGCTGCCGACGCACATCTTTGGGGTCGACATCCCCGGCTAGCAGGAGCCCGGTTTCGAACACCGGCTCGTCAGCGGCCACTTCCAGCAGCCCCCCGAATTCCATGGAAGTATTTTGCCAAATGTGGCAACTAACTGCAATGAACCGTTGGGCGTGCCAGCTCGTGAGCGATAATGGTGACCCCATTAAGCGCAGCTTCCACGGGCGCCG
>CAYUWL010000052.1:0-7727 GCA_964448595.1 uncultured Thermotogaceae bacterium | reverse complement strand
CTCCGCAAGCAGCTTAAGCCAATCCAGAAGGAGCCTGGGCATGAGGAAGTTGCGTCGCACGTGTTCCCGCCCAGCCTGCCCGAGTTCGGCGGCCAGCTTCCGGTCCTTAAGCAGCGTCAATACCCGCTCGGCGATCGCGTCGTAGTCCTTGGGTCGAGCAAGGAAACCGGTCTTTCCGTCCAAGACCTGCAGCGGAATCCCTCCCACATTTGTTGCCACCACTGGAGTCCCCTTCCAAAGCGCTTCCGAAATGGTCAGCCCGAACCCCTCGCGCAGGGAGAGCTGCACCACCACACTGGCGGCGCGTTGAAGGGCGTTTACCAAGAGCTCATCCGTGGCCGTGATCAGGTGCACATCCGGAAGCTCCTCGGCCCGTGCACTCACCTCCTTGAAGATCTGCGGTCCCTCTGGGTCGTCGGCGGCCATGTTCCCGAGCAGAACCAGCTGGGCATCCACTTCCCTTTTCACCCGGCGAAATACCTCGAGAACCCCCAGCGGGTCCTTCCACTTATCGAACCGCGACACTTGGAGGATGAGGGGTCTGTCGGGGGACAGCCCGTACTCAGCCAGCTTCCGGTCGATCGCTTCCTGGGAAAGCTCCCGGTTCAGGTCGGAAAAGGGGTCGATAGCCGGTGGGATGATGTAACTTGGCAGGGGAAGATCCGGCTTCCTAAACGCCTCAGAGGATATCACGCCCGCATCATAGCGGAGGGCAAACGGCTTAAGGCGCTCCCATACGCCCTCGTCCGGCCCGGAGAGGTCGATGTGGCAGCGCCACACCCAGAGCTCGTCCTTCTTGACATAGCGGATCATGGGGAGAGGTTGGGGATCGTGCACGACAACCACGTCATGGAACAGGGGGGTGTGGCGGGCGAAGAAGGCGTTGGTGCTCAAGTAAAGCTCGAAATCCTCCTCGGAAAGCTGGATCCCCTCCCCTTGGAGGGCGTTGTGCAGGGACTTTGTTATCCCAAAGAGTTCCGGTGTGCCATAAAGCAAGCTCCAATCGGCATCCAAGCCCACGTCGCACATGAGCGGGATCAGGGTCCGAAGCATCCCGGCCACCCCCCCACCGTGGAAGGTCGAGTTCACATGTAGCACCCTCAGGCCAAGCAAGGGGCGAGCGGCTCGGACGATTTCGACCACCCTTTCCTCCCCGACCAGGGGTGCATACATTTCAATTCCCTGCGATTTCACCTTCGGCCTCCTTGCCTTCCTTCCGTCGCAAATCCGGAGCTAAGCGAGCGAATTTCAGTCACCCCTTGAGCGCGCCCGCGAGGATACCGCGCACGAAGTAGCGCTGCAGGGAGAAGAACACCAGGAGCGGCACGGCCATGGATATGAACGCTGCCGAGGTAAGCAGGTGCCAGTCCTGCCCTCGGGAACCCACCAGTGTGGCGAGTTTCAGGGGCAGCGGGGCCACGGCGCTGTATCCCCCCAGGTACACAAGCGCCACCAGAAGATCGTTCCACACCCAAAGGAACTGGAAGATGGCCACAGACGCGAGTACCGGCACGGACAAGGGGAGAAGGAGGCGTGTAAACGCGGTGAAGTGGGAAGCACCGTCGATGAACGCGGACTCAAACAGCTCCTTTGGCAAGGCGCCGAAGAAATTCCTGAGGAGATAGACGATCAGCGGGAGACCATAGCCCGTATGGGCGAGCCACACCGCAGGGAACGTGCCGGAAAGCTTCAGGAAGTTAAACAGCTTAAGTACAGGTATCAGGGTCATCTGCAAGGGGATGACGATCAGGCCGATGATGACCGAAAGCAGCACGCCCCTGCCACGGAACTTCATCCAGGCTAGGGCATAGGCCGCCAGCGCTGCCACCGTGATGGGGATGACTGTGGACGGCACGGCGATGAGGAAGCTGTTTAAAAAGGCGCGGGCCATGCCTTCCCTTGCCAGGACCTGATGGTAGTTATCCAAAGTGAATGACCTGACCTGGGTGGGGTGTAGGATCACCGTCCACCAACCGGTCCGGATGATCTGATCTGCGGGCCGGAACGAACTCACAAGAAGTCCAAGCGTGGGGGTGAACCAGATCAAGGCCAGTCCCACCAACAGGAGGTGAAGCAGGAGCCGCGCCAATCGGCGTCGAACCCTCATCGGACCTCCTCCTGAGTCCGAAAGCGGCGAATATTGATAACCACAAACGGTAGGATCGCGATCAGTAGGATCACGGCGACGGCACTCGCAAGACCATAGTTGCGGTAAAGAAAAGCCTCCTTGTACATGCGGTTGGCAATGACCTCGGTGTCGTAGGCGCCGTTTGTCATCACGTACACGATGTCGAACACCTTGAGCACGAACACGAGCATGGTGGTGGTTACCACGGCGATGGTGGATTTTAAGTAGGGGATAGTAACGTACCAGAATATCTGCCACTCGTTGGCCCCGTCGATTCGAGCCGCCTCCAGCGATCCCCGGGGGATGCCCTTGTAGGCGGCCGAGAAGATCACCATACAGAACCCAGTCCACACCCAGATCCCCACGGTGATCAAGGCCAGGTTGTTGATCCAGGGACGCTCTATCAGCCAACCAATGGGCTTCCCCCCTAACGCCACCACGACGGCGTTGAGCAGGCCGATCTGTTGGGCCATGGCTGGCCGGTACGCGTAGATGAACTTCCAGATCACCCCCGCTGCCACGAAGGAGACCGCCATAGGCAGAAAAATCACAGATTTGACTACGGTCTCGTACCGAACCCGGTCCAGCATTACCGCGAGCACCAGACCCAAACCGACCGTGAAGGTGGTAAACACCACCAGCCAAAACAGGTTGTTACGAAAGGCGGTGAGCATCGTGTTTGACGTGAAAGCACGCACGTAATTGTAAAGGCCTACGAACACCTGAGACCGGGGGCCGAAGAAGCTCAGGATGATGGTGTGTACGGTGGGGTAAATGAGGAACACGGCCAGGAAAAGGAGCGCGGGGGCAAGGTAGAGGAGGTATGCTCTGCCTGTTCGCATGGAGATCCTCCCTTCAAACGAAACGGGCGCCGGGGAGAAAACCCCCGGCACCCGCAAGGTCGAACCTATTTGTAGGCCTCCTGGGCAGCAGCTTCGATGTTCTCGAGTACGGTGTCCAGTGGCACCCCGGATACGTAGTCCAGCACCCCGGTCCAGAACGCCCCGGCGCCCACCGCAGCGGGCATGAGATCGGAGCCGTCGAACCGGAAGATCTGGGCTCCCTTGAGTATCTCGGCTGCTTGAGCGGTCAGGGCATCGGGATAGATGGAGGGATCGACGTTCACGTTGGTGGCCAGCTTCCCCAGCGCCCCACACCAGATGGCCTGGGCCTCGGAGGAAGCCAGGTACTTGAGGAACGTCTCCACCTCGGGGGTATCGCGGAAGGCGGAGATCAGGTCCCCGGCCCCCAGAAGCGGGGTGCCCCACTTGGGATCGATGGGCGGGAACACGAAGAAGGAAACATCCCGATCGAGATCAAGCTCGGGATGGGCGTTGGCGATGAACGACTTGATGAACGTGGCCTGCCGGTGCAGGTACGCCCCGGGCGGCTCGTCCCACAGCGCGGCCGGGGAGTCCCCGAAGTTTATGGACAGGGCCCCGGTGGTGCCGCCATAAACGTATGCCTCGTTTCTCACAATGGCCCCGAAAAGCTCAAACGCCCGCTTTACCGCCGGATGCGTCCAGGGGATCTCGTGGGCCACCCACGCATCGTAAAGATCAGGCCCGGCAGTGCGGAGCATGATGTCCTCGATCCAGTCGGTGCCAGGCCAGCCGGAGGCCGCCCCGGACTCAAGGCCCACCGCCCACGGGACCTTGCCCCGGGAGGCGAGCGCCTCGGTGATGTACATGAGCTCATCCCAGGAATCCGCCGGGGCCAGCCCTTCGGCGTAGAGCGCATCCGGGTTGTACCACACCAGGGACTTCAGGTCGGCTGAGATGAACACGCCGTAGACGTGCTCGCCCACCTTAGCCAGGTCCACGAACGCCTTGGGGAACTGGGAGAGGTCCACGAACCCCTCTACCGGGACCAGGCCACCCCGGGCCACGAACTCGGCCATCTGCCCCGGGTTGGGCATAACTGCAAGGTCTGGCGGATTTCCAGCTTCGTATCGGGTTATCAAGATGGTAGGAAGGTCTCGACCAACGCTCTCCACTTGTACCTTGATTCCAGTGGTGGACTGGAATTGATCCACCACCTTCTGGAAGGCCTCAAGCTCGGTGCCGCTCCAGAGCACCATGATGGAGATGGAGCCCTGGGAGAAAGCCACCCCACCTAAAACTAGAACCGCAACAGCTAAAAGCGCATACTTTCGCATCTAAACCTCCTTTTAAGCTTCCTGACGATGGTCGAACTCCGTATAAATGGCTGCAGCCGGCTCTCACCTCCTCTTTCCGTCAAGCAAGCGTTCGGGGCAGCGGAGAAGCTGCCTTTGCGCCGCCAGAGCCGCACCCAAAGCCCCCCCGAACCCTCCCACCTTGGCCAGGCTGACCCGGAGTAGCCCGGGGAACTCCCCTTTCAAGGCGGAAAGGAGCCGCTGCCGGAAGTGCTCCACCAAGCGGGAAGCAGCCGTTCCCATGAACTCCGCCTCCACCACCACCCGGTCCGGGTCAAACAAGGTCACGGCTGGGACAGCCCTTTCGGCGAGCCGCTCCGCGATGTGCCGGCAGCGCCTCTCCTCGTCTAGGTCGGCGAGCTCCTCGGCCGCCACATAGGCGCGATACAAAGCCCCTCCGTTCCCGTGCGCCCCCCAGTAGGGTTCCCCCTTGATGAGCACGCTGGCCCCAAACCTCACCTCGCCCACTAGTCCTGGTCTTAAGGAAAGGAAAAGCAGAATCTCGTCATGCCAACCCCCGCGTTCGGCCTCGGCCAAGGCCATCAAATGAACGTCGTGGCTGACATACACTTCGGTTTTGAGTTGCCTTTTGAGCATCTCCTGGACCGGGACCCTGAGCCACGTGGGCAAGGTGATCCCGAACAGGCTCACCTCGCCCCGGACTACCGGGCCGGGAACCCCGATCCCCACAGCCGCCACGTCCTCCCACCTCTGGCCGCAGTCTGACACCCACCCCTTAAGCTGTTCACCCATCTGGTGGAGCAAGGACGCCGGATCCTCGACCCGTCCTTCCAAGCGGATCTTGTGTTTCGCAATTGGACTTCCGACGAGGTCTGTGAGGACGAGGTTCACCCAAGGGAGTTCGAGGTCGACCCCGGCCAAGAGGCGGGCATCGGGACGCAGGGCATAGGCGATGGCCGGCCGACCCCCAAGGGAGGGACGAGGGCCGAGCTCTTCGATGATTCGGTGAGCCAAGAGCGTCCGTAGTGCCCGGTCCACGGTGGGGCGGGAGAGCTTGAGCTGGGAAACCAATTCCCCTCGGGTGGCTTCCCCCCTCTGCCACAGACTACGCAAGACAGCGGCCTCCGATTTAGTTAACATCTTTTGTTAAACACTTTACAAAACACTATAGCACCCTTGACCCTCTGGCGTCAAGTCTTCGGTTGCCAGAAAGCAAGGGATCTGTGATCCTTTGGCCAAGGAGGCAGGATGACGGCGAGGCTTATCGGGGTAGACATCGGTGGGACGCGTACCCGGGTCGGTGCCTTTTCCGCGGGAGAGCTCCTGGCGCGACGGGAGCTGCCCACCCGGGGGATGAAAGAGGTTGACCAGGCGATCCGCGATGTCCTCTCCCAGGTAGGTTGGGAGAGACCGGAGGCCATCGGGGTGGGGGCCCCTGCCCCCATGGACATGCGGGCCGGGGTGATCCTGGGCTGTCCCAACCTCCCCCACTGGCGGAACGTCAAAGTCGTCGAGGAGTTAAGCGAGGCCTTTGGTTGCCCGGTGTACTTGGCCAACGACGCCACCTGCGCCGCCATCGGGGAGCTGGAGTTCGGCCATCGGGCTCGTGATTTCGTCTACATCACCTGGTCCACCGGGATCGGGGGGGGCGTTGTGGCCGGAGGGCGGGTGGTTTGGGGCACCACTGGCCAGGCCGGCGAGATCGGCCACATGGTCATCAGGCCAGACGGCCCTTTGTGCCGCTGCGGAAAGCGGGGGTGTCTTGAGGCCGTCGCCTCCGGCACCGGGATCGCCCGGGCGGCTGAGGAGCGGCTCGGGGAAAGGCTCCCGGCCAAGGAGGTAGTAGCAAGGGCCCGGGCAGGGGACCCCGGGGCAAGAAGGATCGCAGAGGAGGCCTGCCGAGCGTTCGGTCAGGGTCTGTCCATCGTCTGGGAGCTCCTGGAGCCGGAGCTCATCGTCCTGGGGGGAGGGCTCACGCGCTCCTGGGACTACCTCGGGCCCATGGTGATGGAGGCCTTGGGAAGGATGGCCCGAGGGGAGCCACGCGTGGTCCTCACGAAACTGGGGGATGATGTGGGCCTATACGGGGCCGCGGCCCTTCTGGATCACTTCCCCAAGGAGTGGGCAAGCCGGTAGAGGTTAAGGTCGATGGCTAGCTCTTTGCGGCCCACCTCGGTCAGGGGGACGGGCAAAAGCTCCCCCCCGCGCAGGGCCACCATGTGGCCGAAGCGGCCTGCGGCCACGTCCTCGGCCGCCTGGGCCCCCAGGCGCGAGCCCAGGATGCGGTCGTAGGCAGTAGGGGAACCCCCCCGCTGCAGGTGCCCCAGCACCGTCACCCGCACCTCAAGGCCGGTCCTCTCCCGGATGAACCGGGCGATTTCGCTGGTGGGGCCGAGCCTTTCCGTCACCCCCTCGGCTACCACCACAATGGAGTGATGCTTGCCTTTTCGATAGCCGGCCGAGACCTCTTCCGCCACCTGGTCGAGCCCCACCTCAACCTCGGGAACGAGGATGATCTCCGCCCCCCCGGCTATCCCCCCCATGAGCGCGATGTAGCCGGACTTGCGTCCCATGACCTCCACCAGGAACACCCGTTCGTGCGCCAAGGCTGTATCGCGGATGCGGTTCAGGGCCCACACCACTGTGTTGAGGGCGGTATCAACCCCGATGGCCATGTCCGTGCCTTTGATATCGTTGTCGATGGATGCCGGAAGCCCGATCACCCTGACCCCCTGCTCGGAGAGCCAGCGCGCCCCTTTAAGGGAACCCTCACCCCCTATCACCACCAGGGCCGCAAGCTTCTCCCTTTCGATCGTCTCCAGTGCCCCTCTCCGCCCCTGTTCGGTGAGAAAGGCCGGGCAACGGGCGGTACGGAGGAAGGTGCCGCCGTACTCGATCACTCCCCCCACGTCCCGGGGGGTCAAGGGGGCCATGTCCCCCTCGATGAGCCCGGCATACCCACGTCGAATGCCGATGGGCGCAAGGCCCAGCTCCCAGCCCCGGCGGACGAAGGCCCGCACCGCGGCGTTCATCCCCGGAGCATCCCCGCCCGAGGTAAGAATCCCAACTCGCATAGCTTTTGAGGATAGCTTGGATGTATGCCCAGTGCCAGAGGGGCGGGCATGCGGCCTTGTCTTGTCTTCAAGATGTGGTATTATGTAGTTTGTAGGACCGTACGAAGTGCGACCGCGTGGCCGTAGGGTTGTTCCCCAGGCGTAGCGGTAGGTGCATGTAGGCGGTCGAAATAAAGAAGGAAAGGAGGGAACAAACTATGGCCACCGGTAAAGTAAAGTGGTTCGACGACTCCAAAGGGTACGGCTTCATCGAGCAGGAAGATGGTCCCGACGTGTTCGTCCATTTCTCGGCGATCAACATGGCCGGCTTCAAGTCCCTGCGTGAGGGACAGCCAGTCGAGTTCGAGATCGTCGAAGGCCCCAAGGGCCCGCAGGCGAAGAACGTAGT
>CAYUWL010000051.1:4266-8039 GCA_964448595.1 uncultured Thermotogaceae bacterium | reverse complement strand
TCCGCAACCGCACGCTGCGGGCTATCGCCAGGTCGGGATTCACCGTTACACCTCCGTTTACACTGTCCACCTAGGCTGCACTCCAGACCTAGTGTATAGTGTGTTCTGGACATGCCCAAACGTAGGGCAAAGCTGCTTTTGGGGCGTCCGGTGGCGCAGGCGATCTTGGAGCGAGCTCGGGCCCGGGCAGAGGTCCTTGCCGCCCAGGGGGTCGTCCCTATGCTCGCGATCCTGTCCTGCGGGACGGACCTGGCGGCGGAGGCCTACCTTGCGGGCCTTGCGAGCGCCGCCGAACGGACAGGGGTGCGGCTCTCCCCGGTTGCCCTGCCCCAAGGCACCGCCCAGGAGGCGGCCCAAGAGGCCCTCCTCGCCTTGGGTAGGGACGATGACGTGCACGGAATTCTCCTTGTCCACCCCTTTCCCCCGGATTGGGACGAGGGAAAGCTCAACGCTTGTCTCCCCCCGGAGAAGGACGTGGAGGGGATCCACCCGGTCAACCTGGGTCGGCTCCTTTCCGGTGGGGCCGCCTCAGCTGGCTTTGCCCGGCTGCGGGAGGCCGTCGAGGGGTTCCTCCCGGCCACCCCCCGGGCGGTGATGGAGCTTCTCGCCTTCTACGAGGTCGAGCTCGCGGGGCGGGAGGTGGTGGTGGTGGGCGGCGGCCGGGTGGGGCTCCCGCTCTCCGTGCTCCTCCTCAGGGAAGCCCTGTCCACGGTAACGGTTTGTGACCGCAACACGAGGGATCTGGCCGAGGTAAGCCGTCGGGCGGACGTCCTGTGCGTGGCTGCCGGGCAGCCCGGGCTAGTACGGGGGCACATGGTAAAGCCCGGAGCGGTGGTGGTGGACATCGGCGTTCACCGCCTCGGGAACGGCTTGGTGGGGGACGTGAACTTCGAGGAGGCAGCGGGGGTGGCCAGAGCAATCACCCCGGTCCCGGGCGGGGTGGGCCCCGTCACCGCGGCGGTGGTGGTGGAGCAGACGGTCCGGGCGGCAGCCCGGCTGGTCAAGGAGGGATCAGGGTGAAGGATAAAAGTCTGGGGGACTTTCTCCGCGAGCTCGCATCGGCAGCACCCACCCCGGGCGGGGGGACGGTCGCGGCCTTGGCCGGGGCCATGGCCGCCGCCCTGGTGGGGATGGTGGGCGGGCTAGCCGCGCGGCGCGGTGAGGAGGCAGCCGAGGTTATCAGCCGGGCTGAGAAGCTCAGGGAAGGGCTCCTCCAGCTCGCCGACCGGGATTCCGCCGCCTACGACCGGGTGGACAAAGCCCTGAAGCTCCCCAAGGGCGGTGAGGAAGAGCGAGAGGCCCGCCGGCGGGCACTCCAGACGGCCCTTAAGGAAGCAGCCCGGGTGCCCTTGGAGACGGCAGAATGGGCCCTTGAGGTCCTCCGGTTGGCCCGAGATTCCTTATCCCATTGTCCGAAAAGCGCAAGGAGCGACCTCGCCTCCGCCTGTGCCCTGGCCCAGGCTGCCGTGAATGCCGCCCTATATAACGTGGACGCAAACTGCTTGGCCATAAAAGACCCGGAGTTCCTGACCCAGGTTTCCGCGAGGCGTAAGGCCCTAGCCCGAGAGGGGGAAAGGTTGGCCGAGGAGATAAAAAGGGTCCTTGAGCCAAGCCTCTTCAGCTGGCTGGGAGAGAGGGATTCGAACCCCCACTAGCAGGTCCAGAGCCTGCCGGCCTACCATTAGCCGATCTCCCAGCTTCATTTGATGTTATCTGGCGCCGACAGGCCGGTCAAGCCTTTGTATTGTGAGCGGCGCTCCCATACAATGTAGTTCCGATGGGCACAAGGAGACCATGCGCTGCAGGCACGTTTTATCCCTCCGATCCCCTGTCCCTGGCCAGGGAGGTTGAGGTATGCTTGGGTACATCCCGCGCGGAGCTCGGCCCTCTGCCCCCTCCGCTTCCGAGTCAAGTGGGGTTGATCCTTCCCCATGCGGGCTACCGGTATTCAGGGCCGGTGGCCGGGGCGGGCTTCCGAGCCCTGTGGCGGCTGGGCAGGCCTGAACGAGTGGTGATTCTGGGGACCAACCACACCGGTCTGGGAGGCCCGTTGGTGATCGGGGGGGAGGGGGAATGGGCCACCCCGCTTGGCCCCCTTCCGGTGGATGAGGAACTCGCCCGGGAGCTTGCACTGGCCACCGGCGCTGAACGCGCCGACCTTCCATTCCTGGAGGAGCACTCGGTGGAAGTACAGCTCCCCTTCCTCCGCCACCTATTTGGTCCCATACCATTTGTCCCCGCCGTGGTCCGTTCCCAAAACCCCCGTTTCTGTCAGGAGGTCGGCCAGGCATTGGCAAACGCGCTTGGTCATCGCCCGGTGGCCGTGATCGCCTCTTCGGACTTCACTCACTACGAACCGGATCCGGTGGCGAGGGAGAAGGATCGACGGGCCCTGGCTCACATATTGAACCTGGACCTTGGGGGATTTCTGGAGACGGTAAACCGAGACCGGATCAGCATCTGTGGAGTTGGGGCAATCGGGATCCTCATCGCTTTCGCCAAAGGCACAGGTCTTTTGGGAGCAAAGCTCCTTTCCTACCGGACCTCAGGGGAGGTTGTGGGAGTGCTGGATCAAGTGGTGGGGTACGCAGCGGTGCTTTTCCAGGAGGTCGAAGACGTTGCGTAGCATGACTGGCTTCGGCCGCGGACGAGCCCGTGCGGAGGGCTTCCTCGTGCAAGCGGACTTACGGACCGTTAATCACCGGTTCCTGGAGGTCAGGGTGCGAGGGCTTTCCGAGCTGCCGGGATTGGTCCATCGCTGCGAGGAGAGATTGAGAGAGGCCTTCACCCGGGGAGCCCTAGAACTTGCTGTGCGCTGGGAGCTTTGCGGCGAAGTGCGGCCGCGGCAGCTCAATTTAGAGGCAGCCCGGCGACTCATGG
Organism: uncultured Thermotogaceae bacterium; assembly: GCA_964448595.1. Lineage (GTDB taxonomy): Bacteria > Bipolaricaulota > Bipolaricaulia > Bipolaricaulales > Bipolaricaulaceae > 64-32. Next base: position 5,159 of record CAYUWL010000051.1, on the reverse strand, counting down.
CCGATCTTTCCCGGCTAAGGAAGGAACTTGCGATTGAGGAGGACCCAGGGCTTTCCCACCTTATCAGCCTGGGCGCCTTTCAAGAGATCCTCCCTGAGGAGGAGGTGCTTTGGCCTGCTTTAAGCGAGGCGCTGGACCAGGCGATCGCTGGGGTGATGGCGGCACGGGAGGCCGAGGGAGAGCGCCTGGCCCAGGTTCTGGCCCGTGAGGCTGGAATCCTTGAGGAGCTTTTGGATCAGGCCCGCAGGGAAGCCGAAGCTTCCCTGGAGAAGGCGGCCGCCCGGCTGCGGGCCCGCCTGGAAGGCCTGGATATCGAGGTCGATCCCGGGCGGCTTGAGCAGGAACTTGTGCTCTGGGCCGAACGGGCCGATGTGACCGAGGAACTCGATCGGTTGGGGTCACACGTCAAGCGGCTGCGGCAGCTCCTCAGGGAACAGGAGCCGGTGGGGAGGGAACTTGAGTTCCTGGCACAGGAGATGGGGCGCGAGGCCGGGACGCTTTCGGCAAAAGCCCGTTCGGCTCCCTTGGGCCAGACGGCCCTGGCGATTCGCCTCGCGGCCGAGAGGGTCCGCGAACAAGCCCGCAACGTGGAATGATGAACCACAGAGAACACCGAGACCACGGAGAAAACACTATGATGAGATCCGTTAGGCTTCGGGGCAGTCTTTCCAGTTCGCAAAACCAAAACAGGATTTTTCGTTTGTGGAGAAAGCATAGCGAAATTGTCCTTCGCCAGACGACTGAAAGACAAATAATACTTTTGCTCTGTGCCCTCTTGTGTTCTCGGTGGTGAACCATGGTGAGGGATTTTCTGCCGGAGGGGTGGGGGGTTCAGGGAGAGCGGGGGATCGCCTTCGTCCTCACCGGTCCCTCGGGTGCCGGGAAATCCTCGG
>CAYUWL010000051.1:0-4166 GCA_964448595.1 uncultured Thermotogaceae bacterium | reverse complement strand
GAGCGGGGGATCGCCTTCGTCCTCACCGGTCCCTCGGGTGCCGGGAAATCCTCGGTGATCGGGGAGCTCCTGCGGCGGGACAGTCACCTGGCCTTTTCGGTTTCGGCCACCACGCGTCCCAAGCGCCCCGATGAAGTGCATGGCCGAGATTACTACTTCCTCTCACAAGAGGAATTCGATCAACTCGTATCTTCCGGGGAACTTCTGGAGTGGACCGAATACCAGGGCCATCGCTATGGCACCCCTCGCCGTGAGGTAGTGAATCGGCTAGCACAAGGGAAGGATGTGCTGCTAAATGTGGAGGTACAGGGGGCATTGGCCATAGCCAGGGCGGGCCTCCCCTGCCCTGTGGTGCTTGTGTTCATCGTTCCACCTAGCTGGGAGGAGCTTGTGGCCCGCATCAGGGCCCGGGGCACGGAGTCGGACGAGGCCCTCAGGGAGCGACTCGTCATCGCCCGGGAGGAGGTCCGGCATATCCCCGAGTTTCACTACCTGGTGGTGAACGACCGTCTGGAGAACGCGGTACGGGAGCTGGAAGCGATTGTGATGGCCGAGCGCAGGCGCATTACCCAATGGTGAGCGTCGGGATAGATCTTGTGGAGGTGCCGCGCATCAGGCAGCTCCTGGAAAGAAGAGGGGAGCGCCTTTTGGTCCGCCTGTTTTCCCCAGGCGAGATCGAGTACGCCTTGCGCGCCCGTCCCCCGCTTTCCTATCAGCGGCTGGCCGCTCGGTTTGCCGCCAAGGAGGCGTTCATCAAGGCGTTGGGCCGCCCGGTCCCTTTTCGGGAAATGGAGGTGGTCTCAAAGGGTAGCCGACCCTACCTGCGCTGGCGAGGGAACGATTACCCCCTTTCCCTCAGCCATACGGGCGGCTTCGCCATCGCTTTGGTGGTGATCCCGGAGGAGCTTATCCCGCATCAGACAGGCCCTTGAGGTGCTCGCGCAGGGTGACCGTCTCCCGGCCGGGTCCCTGGGAGATGAACCGGTCCTTTTCCTTCTCTTCGGCCTCCTCCTGAAGCTTTCGGATGGAAAGCCGCACCTGGCGTTTCGCCTCGTTGATCCCTATGATCTTGGCGGTTACCTCTTGGCCGAGCCGGAGCACCTCCGAGGGGGTGTTGATGCGCTCCTCTGCGATTTCCGAGACATGGATCAGCCCTTCCACTGCTGGAGTGATCCGCACGAACGCGCCGAAATCCTTGATCTGTGTCACCGGGCCTGAGACCACAGAGCCCACCGAATACTGTTCCAGGAACTGTTCCCAGGGGTCTTGTTCCAAGGCCTTGATGGACAGGCTGATCCGACGCTGCTCCTGGTTTACCTTGATGACCATTGCCCGTACAGTTTGACCCTCTTTGATGAGCTCTCGGGGATGGGAGACCCGCTGCCAGGAGAGCTCGGACACGTGAATTAAGCCTTCCACACCTTCTTCAAGCTCCACAAAGGCGCCGAACTCGGTGATCTTGGTGACCTTGCCCTCCACCAGCGCCCCGCGGGGATACCGGTGTTCCACGTCTTCCCAAGGATCGGGCAGGGTCCGCCTCAGGGAGAGGGAGATGCGCTTTTTTTTCTCGTCCACGCCGAGCACGACCACGTCAACCGTGTCGCCCTCTTGCACGACCTCTTTTGGGTGTTTGGGGAAGCCCCAAGAGAGCTCGGACACGTGCACAAGCCCCTCCACGTCTTCCTCAAGCTCCACGAAGGCGCCGAAGTCGGTGACCGAAACCACCCTGCCGGTGACCCGGCTGCCGGGGGGGTAGCGATCGGCGATCCCGATCCAAGGGTCCGGCCGGAGGCGTTTGATGGAAAGCGAGATACGTTCTTCTTCCGGATCTGCCTCCAGAACCATCACCTGCACCTTCTGTCCCGGCTTGTACTTATCCTGAGGGGGGACCGGGATGTCCTTCCAACAGATCTCGGTTCGGTGGACCAGGCCGTCGTAGCCGCCCACGTCCACAAATATTCCGAAATCGACCACGCTTTTGATCTTTCCCTCGAGGACCTTGCCGGGGGTGAGGGAGGAAAACAGCTCCCGTTTTTTCTTTTCTTCCAGATCCTTGAGGTACTCACGGCGGGATACCACGATGTTCCTGTCCCGACGGGAGAATTCGATGATTTTTAGATCGATCTCCTTGTCTTTCAGGCGCTCGAACTTGGTGGAAATCCCCTTGCCTAAGTGTGATCCTGGCAAGAAGGCCCTGATGCCGCCCAGGCTTACCTGGTATCCTGCGCCCTTCACCTCCTCGACGATCTTGCCCTTGACGGGCGCGCCCGACCTATACGCCCTCTCCAGCTCCGCGTACCTTTTGGCGAAGAAAGCTTGGCGCTCTGAGACGAAAACGGTCCCGTTTTCCTCGTCGATGTAGGTGACGATGACCTCAAGCTCCTCTCCTGGCCCGACCACTTCGTGAAAGGGGGCAAGTTCCCCCTTGGGAAGCAGGGCTTCTGACTTGTAGCCGATGTCTACCAGGAATTCGCCCTCGGTTTCTTCTACCACCGTACCCGTAACCGTATCTCCACGGCTGAAGAGACGAACGTCGCTTGCGTCGAGCGCGTCCTCCATCCGAATCCGATCCACCACTTTGAACCACCCCTTGTTAGATTTCCCCTTGCGGGCCCGCACCCAAGTTGACTCAGCGAACCCCTTAGCGGGCAGATTTGCTCCGATCTTATCCTGCCTGTCGAGCGGGCTCAAACTAAGCCGCGTCGATTCTCTCCATCAGGCGCTCGGCTAAAAGCCGGTACCGCTCCTTTCGCGGCATCCCTTCCGGCAGGCCTTTGGCGAGTTCTTCCACGGAGAACGGGCGGCCAAAGCGCACTTCCACCTTTGGGAACCCCAGGGGATAGGAGGGGGGATAGGGGCCATGTGGGACTATGTTCGCTGGTATCAAGGGCCGGCCGAGGAGTTCAGCGAACCGGATGGCTCCGGGTTTGGGCCTGGCCCCGGGTCGAGTTGTCCCCTCCGGGAAGATGCCGATTATCTTGTTTCTCTCCGCCGCCCTGACGGCCTTGCGGAAGTCCCGGGCGCTGAAGGCTTCCCGGTCGATGACCGTAGCGAACCCCCACACGAACGGGGCAAACAGGGGGTTGCGTAGAAGGCCCCGGCGGGCCAAAAAGCCGATGCGCCTAAGTGGCCCTGCCGCTACGCACAGGATGAGGATGTCCCAATAGGAACGATGCCGGGCCACCAGGATGCCCTTCCCCTGAAGGTTCTTGCGGCCCCGGACCGAGAGCCGAAAAAGCGGCCAAACGACCACACTGGCCAGCACGGCCAGGGCTGCGTACAAGACGTCCCGGATCCGGTCAGCGAGCCAGCTTTGCACGGCGCTCCTCCACAAGCTCGAGGGCCACGGTCAACACCTGCTCGCGAGAAAGCCCTGTGGTGTCCAGGATCACGGCGTCCGGTGCCGGACGCAAGGGGGAGTCCTCCCGGGTGGAATCCCGCTCGTCCCGGCGATGGATGGCCGCCAGGATCTCCTGGAAGTCTCCACCCCGCTCGGCCAACCTCCGCCTGGCCCGCTCCTCGGGCTCGGCCCACAGGAAGATCTTCAGGTCCGCGTCCGGGAGCACCACCGTGCCGATGTCCCGCCCCTCCATCACCACCTGGCGCCCTTGGGCGATCTGGCGCTGCAGGGCCACAAGATGCCGGCGGACCCGCCCGTCCACGGCCACTTGTGAAGAAAGCTCATCCAGATCAGAATTTTCAAGGAGCTCGGTGACGTCCTCCCCTTCGAGCAAAATCCGTCCTCCCTCCCGCACCTCGATGCAGACCTTCTCAGGTGCCATGCCTCTCTTCTTGGCCAAGGCCGCTGCCCGGTACATGGCACCAGTGGGGACGAAGAGATACCCCAGCTTTTCCGCCAAGCTTCTTGCCAAGGTAGTCTTACCGGCCGCCGCCGGCCCATCGATGGCAATCCTCATGCTACAAACTTGTACCCACGGGGGACCGGTGCTGCAACGAACCACTTCCCTTCCACCGTGTTTTTCAGGCTCTGGGCCGCTTTCCCTGCCTGGTCCCGGGAAGTGAATGCGCAGAACAGGGCTGAGCCGGAGCCCGTCATCCCCACTCCCAAACTGTTTTGAGCTTCAAGCCGGGCTCGCAGTCTTCCGAGCTCGGGCCTCAGCCGCACGGCTGCTGGCCACAGGTCGTTCTCCCACCCCGGAGGCTCG
>CAYUWL010000050.1:0-8107 GCA_964448595.1 uncultured Thermotogaceae bacterium | reverse complement strand
CCGACCCCTCGGCCACCCTGGCCGTGATCCACCAGTACCGGGCCAAGGGGATGGTGTCCTTCAGCATCATGGGCGCAGCCGCCTTCGACGATGCCTTGGGTATCATCAACTTCAGCGTTGCCACCGCCTTGGCCGGGATCCTGGTGGCCCACTCCGGAGCCAGTGCCTTCGCCTTCCTGGAGCCGTTCCTGGTGATACTCGGCTCCCTCGCCCTGGGGGTGGCCCTGGGGTTCCTCTACCACTGGGTGGTGAGGCTCCTTGGGGGAAGCGAGGATGGGATACTGATTGCCTTGGCCGTTACCATCCTCCTCCTCGGCTATGGGCTGGCCTCGGCCCTGAGGTTTGACCAGCTCCTTGTGACCATGGCAGTGGGGATCACGGTGGTGAACCTCCGCCGCACCCGGCCCCGCATATTCCAGCTTTTGGAGAGGCACGTTGAGCCGCTTGTGTTCCTCCTCTTTTTCACGTTGAGTGGCATGTACTTGGATTTCGGGGTCCTGGTCAGGCACCTGCCGGTGGTGCTCCTGTTCGTGGTCTTCCGGACGGTGGGGAAATTGGGCGGGGCGTATCTGGGGGCCACTTTGGGCCGAGCCCCTCATCCGGTGCGCCGGTACACGGGCTGGGGCCTGATCCCCCAAGGGGGAATCGTGATCGGGCTTGCCCTTACCTTAAAGGGGATCCCGGAGCTTTCCTCCTTTGTGGACATCCTGGTGAACGTGATCATCGGGGCTACGGTGATCCACGAGCTTGTGGGCCCCTTCACTGCCAAGTTTGCCTTGCAGCGGGCAGGTGAAATCCCCAAAGGGAAGGCGCAAGCGGCTTAGCTACAAAGGCCGGGCAGGCCTTTCCTCAAATCATCCTGTGGCGAGGAGCGCCTCAGCCTTGCGTAGGATCTCCCGCTGTTCCTCGTGGGTAATCTGCCGCAGCGCTTCCTGATAGGGGAGCCACCGCATGTCCCCGATCTCCCCGGGGGCAGGGCGGCCAACTTCATCGGTATGGGCCAGGAAGAAGGTGACTTCTTTTTCCACGGGTTGACCACCCCGGAAGAAGCGGTAGGTGATCTTCTCCTGGAAGTCAGCTTGCGGTCTCAGACGCTCGATCCCCACTTCCTCAGCGACCTCTCTCCGGGCGGCGGAAAATTCATCCTCTCCCGGCTCGATGTGTCCTTTAGGGAACCCCCAATGGCCACCCTGACGGTTGCGGACGATCAAGTACTCGCGCTGGCCCGAAAAGTCGCGGAACAGGATGAATCCCGCAGCACGTTCCCGGACCATGGGATCATATGATGTCAAGCTCCCGGTCGCTTGAATCATAGGCCTTGGGAGCCAGGGCCAGACACTGGAGCTCCCGCCATAGGACCCGGAACGACTCAGGGATGCCGGGCTTGGGGAAGTCCTCCCCCCTGAGGATCGCCTTGTAGAGCTGCACCCTGCCCTTGGCGTCGTCGGATTTCACCGTGAGCATCTCTTGAAGGAGCGATGCTGCCCCGTACGCCTCAAGCGCCCACACCTCCATCTCACCCAAGCGCTGCCCGCCGAACTGGGCCTTGCCTCCCAATGGCTGCTGGGTGATGAGGGCATAAGGGCCGGTGGAGCGGGCGTGGATCTTGTCCGCCGCGATGTGTTCTAGCTTGAGAAGGTACATCATCCCCACGGTGACCGGGGCCTTGAACGGCTCCCCGGTACGCCCATCCCGGAGCACCACCTTCCCGTCCTGTCGCTGTCCATCGGAAAGCCCCCGCGCCTTGAGCTCCTCGGTAAGCTCCGACAGGATCTCCTCCTCCCGGGCGCCATCGAACACCGGGGTGGCCACCTTCTCCCCCCGCAGGGCGGCCAGCCACCCCAGGTTCGTCTCGAAGATCTGCCCCAGGTTCATCCGGGAGGGAACCCCGAGGGGGTTGAGCACCACGTCCAGGGGTGTGCCGTCCGGAAGGAAGGGCATGTCCTCTTCTGGGAGGATGGTGGCGATGACGCCTTTGTTCCCGTGCCGGCCGGCGAGCTTGTCCCCCACGGCGATGCGCCGCCGTTGGGCAACGTACACTTTTACCAGCTCGTTTACCCCGGCCTCCAGCTCGTCCCCAGCCGCTCGGGAAAGCCGCTTCACCCGGATCACGGTGGCCGTGCCGGTGATGGGAGGCATTTTCAGCGATGTATTACGAAAGTTACGCATCTTCTCCCCAAAGATTGATCGGAAGATGCGCTCCTCCGGCGTGGGTTCGGCCTCGCCCTTCGGGGTGATCTTCCCTACCAGGACGTCCCCTGTCCTCACCTCGGTCCCCACCCGCACGATCCCGTGCTCGTCGAGGTTCCGAAGGTCTTCCTTGGAGAGATTGGGGATGTCGGCGGTGATCTCCTCGGGGCCGAGCTTCGTCTCCTCTGCCCGGACCTCGAACTCCTGGATGTGGATGGAGTCGAGCACGTTGTCCCGTACCAGGCGCTCTGAGATCACGATAGCATCCTCGTAGTTGTAGCCCTCGAAGGGGAGAAATCCCACGAGCAGGTTCGTGCCTAAGGCGAGCTCTCCATCCTGGGTGGATTGGGAGTCGGCGAGCACCTCCCCCCGCTTGACCTTGTCCCCAGGCCTCACTAAGGGGCGGTGGTGGAGCAATGTGTCCTGGTTTGAGCGCTCAAAATTGAGGAGCCGGTAAGTCCTCCGGATCGCCCCGGAGCGGACCACGATCTTCTGGGCGTCCACCTTCTCCACCACACCATCCTGCGCACATAACACCACCGCACCGGAGTCCCGGGCGGCTTTCCCCTCCATGCCCGTCCCCACGATGGGCGCCTGGGGCCGCAGGAGGGGCACCGCCTGCCGCTGCATGTTGGCCCCCATGAGGGCCCGGTTGGCGTCGTCGTGCTCGAGGAACGGGATCAGTGACGCGGACACGCCCACGATCGTGCGGGGGGAGACCTCGATGAAGTCCACCTCCTCAGGGGACACGAACTTGATCTCCTCCCGGCCGGTGCGGATAGGGACACGCTGTTCAAGGATGCGGCCATCCTCGTCCACTTTTATCGTGGCCGGGGCAATTCGGTAGTTTTGCTCCTCATCGGCCATCAGGTATTCGATCTTGCCGGTGACCACCCCGCGCTCGACCCGCACATAGGGGGCTTCCAGGAACCCGTAGTCGTTCACCCGAGCGTAGACGGCCATGGAGGTGATAAGGCCGATGTTCTGCCCCTCCGGGGTCTCGATGGGACAGATGCGGCCGTAGTGGGAGGGGTGGACGTCCCTGACCTCGATCTTGGCCCGGCGCGCGGACACCCCCCCGAGGGCCGAAAGCCTCCGCTTGTGGGTGAGCTCCGATAGGGGGTTTGTCTGCTCCAGGAACTGAGAGAGCCGTCCCGTATAAAACAGCATGTTGACCGCTGCCTGAACGGTGCGGGCGGAAACGATCTTGCGGATCACGTCCCGATCATCAAGGTCCACCCGGGACAGCTTGTCCTGGGCAATCCGGGCCATGCGCACAAGACCTGCCCTTAACGCGGCCTGGGCTTGCTCCCCGGGAAGCCGCACCCTTTTGTTGGCCAGGTGATCCTTTTCATCCAACAGCTTCGGATCCTCCGGGGCCAAAAGGAGCAGGTCAAGCGCCCGGAAGATGTCCTCCGGGGTCAGGTACGTCTCGCTCCGATCGACCCCCAGCTTTCGGTTCAGCTTAAACCGCCCGATCGGGGTGAGCCGATACGTCTCCGGTTCGAAGTACAGGCTCCTTAAATACTCCAACATCTGCCCAAACGCAGGCCGATCGCTGGAACGGAACCGGTGGTAGATATAGCGGACCGCCTCCTCTTGGGTTGCGGTCTTGTCCTCCTGCAGGGCCTTGGCCACCGCTGGGTGGACGATGCGAACGCTGCCCCGCCCCAGGGAAGCGAGCTTCTTAAGCCGGGCCTGGGAAAGCTCTTCCCCAACCTCCCAACGCTCGCCGTCCACCTCCAGGGATTCGGCCAAAAATGCAGTCTTCCAAGTGCCTAAGCGATCGGGGAGCTCGGCCACAGGTACCTCGATGGAATACCGGGTGAGCATTTCCCCGGTCTCCATCCCGAGAGCCCGTAGGAAACAGGTAACCGGCACCTTGCCCCGACGATCCAAGTTGGCCCGCAGCGAGAAGCGGCGGATATCGAGGTCGATCTCCAGCCACGCCCCGAGCTCTGGCAGAAAGTGTGCCCGGAAAAGGTGGGGTTCTTCTTGGGTGATGTAAAGGCCAGGGGAACGGGTTAGCTCGTTGACAAGTGCGTTCTCCGTGCCGTTGATGATGAACGTGGCCCGGGAGGTCATGAGGGGGATGTCGGCCAGGTACAGCTCTGCCTCTTTGATCAGGCGACCTGCGGACTTGAGGCGCCCGATGACCCGGAGCGGGGCCGCGTAGGTCAAGTCCATGAGCCGACATTCCCACTCGTCGTGTCTCGGATCCCCGAGGTGAGGGTCCACGAGTTCCAATACCAGGTCTTCCCGCCCAGGGGACTTGATCGGGGACACCTCGGCAAATACCTCGGCAATCCCTTGGGTGAGAAAACGCTTGTACGACCGCCGCTGATCGGCGGTCAGGTCGGGAGGATCCATCCACTCCCGTGCACGTCCGTAACGGCGCCTCGCCATGGACAATTGGGGCCACCGTAAAGGTGGCCCGTCACCTCCTTTATTTGCTACCTGAGTTCGACTTCCGCGCCAGCGGCCTCAAGCTTCTTCTTCAGCTCCTCGGCCTCATCGGGGCTTACGCCCTCCTTGATGACGGCTGGGAGCTTGTCCACAAGCTCCTTACACTCCTTCAGCCCTTTTCCGGTGATCTCCTTTACCGCCTTGATGAGCTGGATCTTTTGCTGGCCGGCGTTCGTTACCACGACGTCCACCGTGGATTTCTCCTCGGCCCCGGCCTCAGCGCCGGCACCCGGTTGGGCCGCTACCGCCACGGGCACCGCCGCCTGGGCAGAAACCCCGAACCGTTCCTCGATGGCCGACACGAGCTCGGCCAGTTCCTTGACCGACATCTCCTCGATGGCCTGTAGGATCTCCTCTTTCGTCATAGCTCACCCCTTCTCTTCTTTTTGCTTTTTGACTTCCGACAGGGCCACGGCAAGTCCCCGGATGATCCCCGACAGGGCCACGGCGAGCCCCCGGATCGGCCCGGCCAGCCCCCCCGCCAGCCGCCCCAGGAGCTCTTCCCGTGAGGGTAACGTAGCGTACCATTCCACCTGTTCCGGAGGGACCGGCTCACCCTCAAACAGGCCCGCCTTGATGCGGAAATGACCGTATTTTTTAGCGCACTCCCGGGACACCCTGTATGGAACCGTTGGGTCATCCCGACCCACGACGATGGCGTTCGGTCCCCGCAAGTAGTCCAGCAAGAACTCTGCCCCGGCCTGGCGGGCCGCGATGCGGGCCAGGGTATTCTTGATAACGCGAAACTCCACCCCCTCCTTCCGCATCAGCCGGCGGAGCTCCACACACTCACTTGCGGTAAGCCCCAGATAGTCCACCAGCACCACGGACCGGGCCTGGGCCAATTTCTCCTTCAGCTCCTCTACTTGCGCAACCTTCTCCGGCCTCGGCATCCTTCCCCCTTACACGCCCTGGGCCAATTTGACGAGCTCGCCCTCGTCCACGTGGATCCCGGGCCCCATGGTGGAGGAGATGGTCACCCGTTGGATGTACTTGCCTTTCGTCCCCTCGGGCTTACGGTCCAGGATGGCCCGCGTGAGCGAGGCGAGGTTTTCCACTAGCTGATCCACCTCAAAGTCGACCCGTCCGAACGGGGCGTGCACGATCCCGTAGCGGTCAGCCCGGAACTCGATCATTCCCGCCTTGAGCTCCCGGACGAGCCTGCCGATGTCCTGGGTCACCGTCCCCGTTTTGGGGGAGGGCATGAGGCCCCGAGGGCCCAGGATCCGCCCGAGCTTCCCCACCAGGGGCATCATGTCCGGCGTGGCCGCCACCCGATCGAACTCCAGCCACCCTTCCCGGATCCGCTCAGCGAGCTCCTCGCCCCCCACATAGTCGGCACCGGCCTCCTCCGCCTCCCGGATCTTCTCCCCCCGGGCGAACACCAAGACCCGCACCGTCTTTCCGGTCCCGTGGGGCAGGGAACACGCCCCCCGCACCATGTGCTGGGACGGATTTATCCCCAGATTGAACGCCGCCTCCGCCGTCTCGGGGAACCGGGCGGTGGCAAGCTTCTTCAGCAGCTCCACGGCCTCTCGCACAGGATAGACACGCTCGCGGTCGAGCGTAGCCACCGTCTCGCGGTACCTGCGGCTCCTTATCACTTTACCACCTCGATCCCCATGTTCTTGGCCGTACCCAACACCGTGCGGATCGCCGCCTCCAGGTCCTCGGTGTTGAGGTCGGAGAGCTTTCGTTCCGCTATGCGACGCACCTGCTCCATGGTCACCCGTCCCACCTTGAGGCGGTTGGGTTCGGGAGACCCCTTATCGATCCCCGCTGCCTTCTTCAGGAGCACCGCCACCGGAGGTGCCTTCAGCACGAAGTCGAAGGAGCGGTCCTGATAGACTGTGATCTCCACTGGGATGATTAGGCCTGGCTCCTCGCTTTTGGTAGCCTCGTTGAACCGCTTGCAGAACTCCATGATGTTCACCTTATGCTCGCCCAGGGCCGGGCCCACGGGCGGTGCGGGGTTGGCCTGACCGGCCGGGATCTGGAGCTTTATTTTCGCTACCACGTTCTTTGCCATCTTCCCTCCTCAGATCCTCTCGACGGCGTCAAAACCCAGGCGTACCGGCGTCTCCCGACCGAAGATCTTGACGGACACCACCACCTCTTCGGCCTCCTTGTCGATCTCCTTGATCTCCCCGGTGAAGTCGGCGAACGGCCCTTCCACGATCTGCACTACCTCGCCGACCTCGAACTCCACCTCCACCTTCGGCGCCTTGGCCTTAGGCTCGGAAGGCACCTCCTCCAGGCCGGCCTTGCGCTGGATGAAGAGCATCTCCCGTCCCTCGATGGGGATCGGCCGGAACTTGGATCCGACGAACCTCACGGACCCCTCAAGCCCACGCAGAAGCTCGAACATCTGTTCCTCGTCAAGGCCCATCTTGGCAAATACGTATCCTGGGATGAGCCGCCTTTTCTCGATCCTCTGGACCGTGACCACCCGCTTGTCCTTGTACTCCTTCACCTTCACCAGGCCGGTGGCTCGGGAGTAGATCTTATGTTCGCGCTCGATCTCCGCGCCCTCGGGCAGCTGTTGTCCCTCTCTGAGTCGGGTCGGAAGATAGGCCTCGGGGACGATGCGCCTTTCTTCGCTCCCATCCTCATAGCGGATGGTTACCCTCCTCACCCGCTCCCGGGCAACGATCTGCCCCTTGACATCGATCAGGTAGCGCTCGTCCGCATCAGGGGTGATCGGGATCCCGGGTCGCACCCGTTCTCCCACCCGGATGTCCCTGCGTAACCCCTTTTCCTGTGGCAGCAGATACTCCACCTCGGCCCGGTTGGTGAGTTCGACTATGATCCGCCACAGCGGCTCAACCTTCTCCACCGTGGCGGGCTGCGAAAGGTGCCGTGGGGCCCGCCGGGCGATGAGGTCACCTCGACTGACCCGCTCGTTGGTCTTCACAAACAGCTCGTAGTCGTAGGGGATCCGGTACTCGCTCGAGCGCCCCCTGCGGGACCGGGAGGTGATCACTTCCTCTACCGGCACGAAGAAGTACTCCACCTCCCCGTCGGTTCTGATGGGCTCAAAATACCCCTCCCACCCGAGCTTGCGCACCCGCTCCTCAAGCTGGCGCTTCACGCGAAGCTCGGAACCCGCATAGGTCTGGATGGCATACCACTTCTTACGCTGCATGGAAGTCCAACCCTACCCGATGAGGAGGCGCAGGATCTGCTGAAGAACGGCGTCCACCAGGCCCAAGTACAGGCCAAGCACCACCACCATGAGGACGATGAGCACGGTGAAGGTGATGACCTCGCGCCGAGAGGGCCAGCTCACCCGCTGGACCTCCGCCCGAACGGACGCCAAATATCTACGGATCCTTTCGATCATGCCTCCAACTTCCTGGCTTTTGTCCCCCAGGCCTTGGGCCTGAAGGGCCGTCTCTGGCAGGCCCGGGAGGACTCGAACCCCCAACCTGCGGATTTGGAGTCCGCCGCT
>CAYUWL010000049.1:0-8381 GCA_964448595.1 uncultured Thermotogaceae bacterium | reverse complement strand
CGAGCCTCCGGGGTGGGAGAACGACCTGTGGCCAGCAGCCGTGCGGCTGAGGCCCCGGCTCGCCGAGCTGCGACGGGCGTTGGCCGGGCTGGGCGGCCTGGGGGTGGGGATGTCCGGTTCCGGTTCCGCCCTGTTCGCGGCCTTCACGGATGAAGAAGATGCCGAACGGGCACTGGATGAGCTCTTGGACCGCGAGATAGAGGGCCGTACCTGGTTGGTGCACCCTGTCTCCCGCGGCCACGAGTTCATTTGAAGGCACCTGTCTCAACTGACTGGTGACCACTGACAAGACCTGCTTTACCGGTGAACTTACGAGGGAGCTTAAGTTCCGCATGGGAGGTATCGGCACTATTACATGAAGGAAGTTGATGGATGGAAAAATTCTGGCTATAAAGGATCGTGTTGGGGGGAAACTTATGTGTCGCGCATACTCCGAATAGAGAAGGGACGTGGCATGATTTAGTACAGCATCTCGTCTCTGTGGCCGAAAAAGCGGCGGAATTTGCACGTCCATTTAACGCCGATTCTCTGGCACGCCTGCTCGGGCTCCTGCATGATCTAGGCAAGTGCAACCCGGACTTCCGAAAGTATCTCGAAGCAAGGTTTAAGGGGATGAACTTTCGACCGGTTCCTCATTCTATCTGGGGAGCTAGCTTTGCATATAAATTAATGTCATCACATTCAAACAAGCGATGGCAAGAAATTGTCTTGCCGATTTACGGGCACCACGGTGGCCTTTTGGATCCTGGGAATTTGGAACAAGAACTCTTGCAATTTCTGCAAGAACATCCTCAAGCTTTCAAGGTCATGTTTGAATTCTTTAGTAGTGTAAAAACAAAAGTAACCCCGTTGCGAGTCGCTCTGCCGGACACAGGGAGGATGCCCACGCGTCGTGAATTTTTCATAAGGATGCTCTTCTCTGCCCTTGTAGATGCAGATTATCTCGACACCGAAGCCCACTTCGAACCGGAAAGAGCCCGGCTGCGAAGTTGCTGGCCACCTATTGGGGAACTTTGGAAGCGCTTCGAGCCTGGACGAGTGGCCTTCCTTAAAAAGCGTGAAGCGAAAGGCCCACAGACGGATCCAGTCGTCCTGCAGGTGCGTCAGGAGGTGTATGAAGCCTGTCTCAAAGCTGCGGAAAAGCCGCCGGGACTCTTCCGCTTGACTGTTCCCACCGGGGGAGGGAAGACCCTTAGTGGATTGGCCTTTGCTCTTAAGCATGCTTGTATGTACGGCCTTCAACGTGTGATAGTCGCTCTCCCCTACACCAGCATAATCGATCAAACGGCCCAGGTTTACCGCGAAGTATTGGGCGAGGACGCGGTGTTGGAACATCACAGTGCCTTTGAGCTCCCGGAAAACGGAGAAGAGGGGCAGGGATTGGAAGCTATTCGGTTGCGGCTCGCCAGCGAGAATTGGGCGGCGCCGCTCATCGTGACGACCACCGTCCAGCTTTTCGAAAGCATCTTTAGTAATAAACCATCGAAGTGCCGGAAGCTCCACAATATTGTGAAAAGCGTGATCATCCTCGACGAAGCTCAAACACTTCCTCCTCACGTCCTCGAGCCCACCCTTGATGTCCTTTCCACTTTGGTGGAGGACTACGGTGTAACGGTTGTCCTTTCAACAGCTACCCAGCCTGCGTTCGAAGGAGATCTATTTTCTCAAATTCTTTCGACAGAAAAACTACGTGGTGAAATCGTGCCGAATTACTCGGAACATTTCGAGCTATTGCAGCGCGTATCTTACGAGTTCCGCACCAAGTCATTATCTTGGGCCGAGCTAGCCGAGGAGCTCCGGGAGCACCCACAGGTTATGGTCATCCTGAACACCCGCCGGGACGCATTGGCACTGTTAGGGGAGCTCGGCGACGATGAGAGCGTTTTCCATCTCTCGACGCTTTTGTGCGGAGCTCACCGCCGAGCGATGTTGGAAGAAATCCGCCGTCGGTTGGACGCCGGAGAACCCGTTAAACTCATCAGTACCCAAGTGGTTGAAGCCGGTGTGGATCTCGACTTTCCTGTTGTCTACCGTGCCATCGGCCCGTTAGATCGCATCGTTCAAGTCGCGGGACGGTGCAATCGGGAGGGGACATTAGGACCAAAAGGGGGCAGGGTAATTCTTTTCGAGCCCAAGAAGGGAGGAGCTCCTAGGGGACCGTATCTCGTTGGGCTAGAGAAGGCCAAGCTCTTGCTTCAGGAATATTCCGCGGAAAGGCTCAACGACCCGGAGCTATACCGTGAGTACTTCCGTAGGTTGTACGCCGACGTCACGCTTGACAAAGGAAAAGTCCAGGAATACCGAGCGGAGATGAATTATCCTGAAGTGGCCGCACGCTATAAACTCATCGAGGAAATAACCGTGCCCGTCGTTGTGTCCTATAAAGACGCCCGGCAACGACTTGAGGAGTGGCGAAAAGCACCGAGCTGGACTACATGGCAACGACTCCAACCGTATATAGTAAACCTTTATGAGCGAGAAGCTCGGCGCTTTGAACAAGGAGAGTGGCTGAAACCTATAATGGAAGGGCTTTACCTGTGGCGGGGAAAATATGACCCGCTCAAAGGGATTGCAGAAGCCCTGTACGACCCAAGCGATTTGATCTTATAGATCCTGGGGGGTGAAAGAGTGAGCAGTCATAATGGGCAAATTGCCGTGAAGATCTGGGGAGATTACGCGTGTTTCTCGCGTCCAGAGTTCAAGGTGGAGCGGGTGAGCTACCCGGTGATCACGCCCAGCGCCGCCCGGGGAGTGTTAGAGGCTATCTTCTGGAAGCCTGAATTTCGCTATGAGATCCGTGAAATCGGGGTTCTGAAACTGGGCACTACTGTGAGCATCTTGCGTAACGAACTATCCGATCGTCAAGGAAAAGAGCCCATTTTCGTCGAGGAACAGCGCCAGCAACGCACGAGCCTGGTGCTCAAGGATGTGGCCTACCTCATCCGGGCCGAGATCGTGCTCAGGTCCTATGCTGCTGATCCCGTATACAAATACCTCGATCAGTTCAGGCGTCGGGTCAAACGGGGCCAATATCACCGCACCCCTTATTTGGGCACTCGGGAGTTCGTGGCCTATTTCGAGCCACCCTCGGAGGAAGACGCTCCTGAACCCATCGATCTCGACCTGGGGTTGATGCTCTTTGACATCGCGTTCGTGCCCAGTGAGGAACGAGCCGAGCTGGAGTTCATCCGCCACGGGCCCGAGGGTCCCAAACTGGTCAAGGGCTACGCGCAGCCTCTTTTCTTCCACGGGAAGGTGGAAAATGGCTGGCTCCGCGTTCCTAAGGAAAAATATCAGGAACTCTACCGCTTGGAGGAGAGTCATGTTTCGTGAATTAGTAGAATTGGGCAAGAAATTGGAGAACAAAGCAACGTTACTCCCGCCGGGTTTTTACAACTATCGGGACCCTATCCGATGGGTTGTGCACCTGTACCGGGATCATGCTTATTTGGAGAAAACGGAGATTGACCGCCCGCGCCCTTTTGACGGGAGGACATCGGCAATCCGCGCCCATCCATTAGTAGATGAAGCGGCTTATGCATTAGGCGTTTCGAAAAAGAAAAAAGGTGAGGATCGTCGAGCGAAGGAAAAACATAGAAAATTTAAAGAGCTCGTGAAAAAGTTTCTAGCCTCACCACATCTTAAGGATCCAGCGCTTCGTCAGGCCGTTGAATGGCTGCTGCGGGCCTTGGAAGACGAGTGGGCGAGACGTGACCCGCGCTTTGAGGAGGTTGAATCAAAAGAATGGGTTTCCTTCGTGCCGGAAGAAGGGGCTCTTAAGGGACAACACCTCTTCGAGCATTCTGACTTAAAGGCGTTTTGGATTGATGAGCTGGCGGAGCGGAGTTTGCCCGAGGCCTCAGCGGCGGCTCTCCACGGGGAATGCGCAATATGTGGCCAAAGGCGATTGCTTGTGGGTAAGATCCCTAAAGTAAAACTCACGAGCACCGTCCCATTGCATTCGCTCAATGCTGATGCTTTCGTCTCTTACCTAGCCGGGCGAGAGGTGTTCAAACGAGCTCACCTGGGACTGTGCTTTGAATGTGGTGATTTGGCGGCGCGAACCTTTAATTATCTCTCGAATAGCGAGTGGCATCGAAAGAATCTCCTTCGCGATCTCACGAATAGGGATAGCCTGACTAACCAGATAGCTCTTTTTTGGATCAAGGAAAAAGAGGAGTGCCCCATTCGAATTGGGGAGGTTGAGTTTGACGTGGAAGAGATATTGATACAGTTGAGCACAGTTCTTGTAGAAGACCGGTTACAAAATGAGACGACGCAAGGGCCTCAACCTACACTTTCCCAGCTGACCGCGCTCCTCGATCTTCCTTGGAAGCCCAGGGAGGCCCATCTGCGACTCGATGATTATGGGTTTTGTCTTGCCGTACTCTCTCCCAACGTCGGTAGGATCGCCGTGCGGGAGTGGGTCGCCGTTTCGCTGACAGACCTCAAGGGGCGCCTTAAGCGTTTCTTGGAGGCCACCCGGATCACCTCTCCTTGGGGTGATGAACCCCGGCCACTATCAATCCGTGCGCTTGCGGGTGCCTGCGAAGGCGCAAGTCCCAACCTGATCCGGGGGCTCTTGCGCACGGCTTACCTCGGATATGCCCCCCCATCGGAACTATTGGAGGCTGCCCTGCGGCGCTTTCGTATCCCCAGCGTGGTTCAGGACCGCCAAAACACTTGGCGGCTTCATGCGTTGGCGGCGGCGATCAAGCTCAAGCTCTTTTACGGAAAGGAGGAGGTGAGAACGATGGAGCGGTTAGATCCTGGGCGGAAGAACCCAGCTTATCTATGTGGGCGACTGCTGGCCGTGCTGGAGGAAGCCCAACTGAGGGCATCCGGCTTCAGCCTGAACAGGACGATCGTGGACCGCTTTTATGGAGCGGCCTCCACGGCCCCGGCTTCCATTTTTGGAGGGCTAATTAGATTAGCAACCACAGCACATCTTCCAGATCGCAAAGTAGGTCAGGAGGTTCGGGAACTCGTAGAAGAAGTGCTTTCCATGTTGGACGAAGTCGGAGGTTTCCCAAAGATCCTCACTCAAAAAGGGCAGGCGGAGTTCGCCCTCGGCTTTTATCACCAGCGGGCGTATTTCCGCGCCCAACGGGGCAAAGGCAGGGCAGAATCCGGTGAACGAACACCGGAGCAAGAAACTACCGAGGAGGGTTGATCAACATGAGCGCGATCTATGCAGATCCGGAAAAGAGGCATGATTTCGTTTTGCTGTTTGAGGTGGCAAACGGAAATCCAAATGGCGACCCGGACGCAGGGAACCTTCCCCGTGTGGATCCGGAGACAATGCATGGCCTAGTCACCGACGTGTGCCTCAAACGCAAGGTGCGCGACTATCTCCAACTGGTCCGCAACGTGCCGATTTTTATCCAGAGTCGGATGGCCCTAAACACTTTGATTGAACAAGCGGGGGTGGACGTAGATCCCGATATTAAAGAAAAGCTCGAGAAATACGATGAACTCCAGGACCGTGAGAAACGAGAACTGACCCATCGGCCCCACGAAAAGGTCCGCCAGGAGCTCTGCCGTCGTTACTATGACGTCCGGATGTTCGGGGCGGTGCTATCCACGGGACGCCTGAACGCAGGCCAGGTACGCGGCCCCGTACAGCTCACTTTCGCCCGCTCCCTAGACCCCATCGTGCCCTTGGATCTCTCGATTACCCGCCAAGCCCGCACCACCGAGGAACGCCTTGAGACCGGCGAGACGGAAATGGGCCGGAAACCCATCGTTCCCTATGGGCTTTACCGTGCCCATGGTTTTTACAACCCCTTCTTAGCCAAAGACACTGGTGTATCCCAAGAAGATCTAGAGCTGTTCTGGGAAGCCTTAATGCAGATGTTCGAGTTTGACCGCTCTGCCGCTCGGGGTGAAATGACCGTGCGCGGGTTGTGGGTATTCACGCACGAGAACGCCAAGGGGAATGCCCCGGCCCACAAGCTTTTCGAATTAATTCGCGTAAAAAAGCGAGATGGCATCGAAAGCCCACGCAGTTTCACAGATTATGAGGTTCTCGATCCGCCGCAAGATGCGTTACCTTCTGGAGTTGTCTTAACCCGACTGGTGTAGAAATGGAGCTTGCCGAGTTTGCGGAGGGTCTACATGACGAAGATGACCTCATTCCTATCAGCGCCCTGCAGCACTATGTTTATTGCCCGCGACAGTGCGCGTTGATCCATGTCGAACAGATTTGGGAAGAGAATCTCTACACCCTGCGGGGAAGAAGGGCGCACGAACGCTTGGAGTTGCCGGAGGGAATAACTCGCGCGGGCGTACGTGTCGAATATGCACTTTCACTTTGGTCGACGCGGTTGGGACTCGTAGGTCGGGCGGACGTGGTAGAGTTTGTCCAAGGTGTACCGTACCCTGTCGAACATAAAGTGGGTCCTAGACGGGTCCGACATGCCGATGAGATCCAACTTTGTGCCCAGGCCCTTTGCCTAGAAGAGATGCTGGGTGTCGAAGTGCCAGAGGGGGCTTTGTTCTATCGCGCTTCACGGCGGCGCAGGGAAGTGGTTTTTACACCCGTGCTACGCACGGAGGTCGAGCGGGTTGTTCACGAGGTGCGAGAACTGCTTCGGCGAAGGAAGCTCCCGCCGCCAGTGGCAGATGCCCGTTGCCGTAGCTGCTCTCTTGTAGATTCATGTCTGCCCTTTGTACCTCAAGCTCTGTCTGCCCTTACCGAAAGAGGCCAAGGATGATCAAGCAGCTTCTTAACACTCTTTTCGTCCAATCCCAAGGCGCTTACCTACGTTTAGACCACGATACCCTCGTGATTGAGGTCCAAGGGGAAACAAGGCTCCAGGTGCCGCTCCATCACCTGGGGGGATTGGCGCTGTACGGGAACGTGTTGATCAGTCCTTTTTTGCTTCATCGGTGCGCGGAAGATGGCCGCCAGGTCCTTTGGTTTACCGCTCAGGGAGAGTTCCGGGCGCGGCTCGTTGGGCCAACTTCAGGCAACGTGCTTCTGCGACGGGCCCAACATCGGGCATTGGATGACCTGGAAAAGGCGGTCTACCTTGCCCGCCGATTCGTAGAGGCCAAGGTGAAAAACGCTCGAACGGTGCTTCAACGAGCGGTGCGGGAGCGATCTCCGACCTCTCGGTTGCTTGAAGCAGTGGAGGAACACCGGACGATCCTCAAACGGTTGGAAGGTGCTTCTTCCCTCGATGAGGTTCGCGGTCTTGAGGGACAAGCTGCAGCGAGATACTTCGGGGTGTTCAATGAGCTCTTTGTCACGGATGAGTTCAGTTTCGAAGGCCGCACGAAGCGGCCGCCGCGTGACCCCGTGAACGCGCTCATTTCCTTCTTGTACGCTCTCTTGCTTAACGACTGCGTTGCTGCGTTGGAAGGGGTAGGGCTTGATCCTCAAGTAGGGTACTTGCATGCCCTGCGCCCCGGAAGGCCTGCCTTAGCCCTCGATCTATTGGAAGAGTTCCGCGCCTGGTGGGCTGATCGGCTTGCGTTGGCTCTCCTTAACCGCAGACAGCTTTCACGAAAACATTTTGAGACTCGCCCTGGTGGATCTGTGTATCTCAATGAATCAGGGCGTCGGATTGTGATCGAAGCGTATCAGCGGCGCAAACAAGAAATGATCCGCCATCCGCTCATCGAGGATCGTATCCCCATTGGTCTCCTCCCTCATCTCCAGGCGCGCTTATTGGCCCGCTATTTGCGGGACGATCTGCGGGAGTATTTACCGTTCCTTGGAAAGTGAAAACCTTAAGGAGGAGGAGTGAGAAACAAATTTGACATCCTAGTGGCCTATGATGTGGACACGGTGAGTGAGGATGGACAAGCCCGGTTGCGCCGTGTGGCCACCGTTTGCAAGAACTTTGGCCAACGGGTGCAATTCTCCATCTTCGAGTGCCGGGTAACCCGGGCTCAGCTGGAGGAACTGGAAGCAAAATTGCTCCAAGTTATTAATCCGAGTACAGATAGTCTGCGGATCTACATCCTCTATGGTGGTCGCGAGAAGTGCCTGCGTGCTTATGGTAACGACCGATATCGAGATTTCGATGAGCCGCTGGTTGTATGAGAGCGCGAACCCTAAGTTAACAGTGGATCCCAAGGGGGTCCGCGATATGGGAAATTTTTCTCCCATATTGGGGAATGGTCTCCGGAGGGGTTTCGAAGGGATGGTGTTAAAGCTGCCGAAGGGCTGGATTCGCGCACAGTGGTTGCAGAAGCTCCACTAGCAGGGGAATACGGGCCCCACCGGTTGCACCGGGCCTTCGGGCCCGGTGAGGATTGAAACTAAATCACCATGGTACGAGATCGACGCGGCGTCCAGAGTTGCACCGGGCCTTCGGGCCCGGTGAGGATTGAAACTAGGTCACCTCCCTCGAGCCTGGCCCTCCCTCCCT
>CAYUWL010000048.1:6962-8396 GCA_964448595.1 uncultured Thermotogaceae bacterium | reverse complement strand
GCCTGGAGCACCTCCGGCCCCACCCCGTCGCCCGGGAGATACGCGATCCTGTACTTAGCCATCTATCCCTCCTTGGCAAGAGCTTTTTTGAGGTGGGGGATGAGTCCCCCGTCCTCCAGGATCTCCAGTACTGTCTTGGGAAGGGGCGGGAACGGGTATTCCACCCCCTTATGGATGAGGACGCCTCGTTTTAGGTCGATCGCCACTTCGTCCCCGGGCTGGATGGCCTCCACCGCCTGGGGGATCTCCAGGGCCGGCAGGCCTGAATTGATGGCGTTTCTGAAGAAGATGCGGGCGAAGGACTTGGCCACGATCGCCCCAATCCCGCAGGCCACAAGGCAGGTGGCCGCCTGCTCCCGGGAGGAGCCGCAGCCGAAGTTCTTCCCGGCCACGATCACATCCCCGGGCCGGACTTCCTTGGCGAAGTTTGGGTCGAGATCCTCCAGGGCGTGTTTTGCCATCTCCTCTGGCTCCATGCGGGCGTAGGTGTAGCGGCCGGGGAAGATGACATCCGTATTCACGTCGTCCCCGTACTTCCAAGCTCTCCCTTTTATCATCGCTTCCTCCTTGGGAGGATGGTACCAGGAACACACCTTTCGCCCAAAAAGATGGCGGCCCTTTTCAGGCCGCCATTAGATGGTCTGCAAATGCTCCAACTGCTAGCCTTTCTTTCCCCTTCCTTTGCCGTGTCCTTCGTCCTCCTCGTCTTCGGGCTTCCCGCGGCCAGGCGGAGGTCCGCGTCGTATTTTTTCTTCGTCGCCTGGCTTTCCGTGGTCGGCGGAGCCAAGCGCTGCTTGCTCTTCATTTTGCTCTTCGTTTTGGCTGTGGCCTTGTCCCAGGGCTTGCCCAGGGGGGGTGCCCTCGGAAATCTCCTTCTGTAAGTCATCCAGGGCGGCCGAGGCTTCCTCCTCGCTTGCGCCGCTGAGGGATTTAACCGTTCGGATTACCTGGCCGGGAGGTACTCCGGACACCACAGCGCCCTCGATCTCCGCTAGCAGCTCCGGAGTCAAGTTCTCCGTGCTGTGGAGGAGGGCTGTTGCTAGGCCGGGAAGTGCGTTAGCCGAGCCTGTCTCGGAGGCAAGCGGGTCCAGCTCACCGGATTCGGCCATCTCCGAGAGTTTCGCCAGAACTTCATCGTATGGGGTTCCCTCCGCGGTCACCGCGATCAGAGCCAGCTCCAAGGCGCGCACTGCGAACCCTACTGCATCTTCACTTGTGAGCTCCGTCCATCCCACAGCCTCAAAAAGCTTTAGGGCCTCGTCAGGGGTGATGGCCGCTTGATCCACCGCCGTGGCGAGGAAGGCGGACAGGACTTGGGCGTGCTTTGCTGACACATAAGGGTTGTCTTGAACCAGCGAGAGCACTGTTTCCAGCGTCTCCGACGGCGTTTGGATCCCTTGGGCCAAAAGGGAACAAGGAAGCGTGAGAAACAAA
>CAYUWL010000048.1:0-6862 GCA_964448595.1 uncultured Thermotogaceae bacterium | reverse complement strand
TTTTATTGTGCCGCAAATCGGATGGGCCTAGACTTCTGGGGTGACTGTGAAGAGAAGCTTCTGGGAAGAGGTGGCGAATTCCGGGCTTCACGGGGTGGGGGCCGTGTTGAGTCTTGCAGGACTAGGAGGCCTGCTTACGATGGGGATGAGGGTCGGGGAGCCCCGGGCCTTGGCCTCAGCGGCGATCTACGGGACGAGCCTTGTGCTTCTCTATACAGCCTCCACCCTGTACCATGCGGCCAAGGCCGTTTCTGCAAGGCCCTCTTTAAGACTCCTTGACCACATCGCCATCTACCTTCTCATCGCCGGGACCTATACCCCGTTTTGTCTCCTTTCCCTATGGGGGCCACTTGGCTTGGGGCTGCTTTCGGCCATCTGGGCCCTGGCCGGGCTGGGCATCGTCTTCAAGATCGTTTTTGGGGAGCGGTTCAAGGTGACGTGGGTGCTCATGTACCTGGGGATGGGGTGGCTGGCGGTAGTAGCACTGCGGGAGCTTTACCTGCTCCTTCCGACCCTCGGGTTTTGGCTGGTGGTGGCGGGTGGTCTTTTTTACACCGTAGGGGTGTTGTTCTTCGCCCTGGGGCGCACCATCCCGTTCATGCACACTATCTGGCACGTGTTCGTCCTGGCCGGCAGTTCTTGCCACTACTTTGCGGTCCTACTATACGTGCTTCCTAATAGCACTTAACAGGGGCAAGGCGTCATACCGCTTCCCGGCCGCGCTTGCCTTCGTACATATGGGCATCGGCTTCCTCTAGCAGGCTGGTGATGGGAGGGTTTGCCTCCGGGGTCCAAGTGGCCCAACCTACGTCGACCCCCAACGAAATGCCATGCAGATTTTCCCCGGCCCACTCTTCAATGGCCCTTTTGAGGCGCTGAACAAGTGCCTCCACATTCGATCCCGTCTCCGGAAGGACGATAAGGAACTCATCGCCCCCGTAGCGGACCACCCAGTCGCTTTGCCGTACCTGAGCCCTGATAAGCTGAGCCACCTCTCGCAGTACTCGGTCGCCCTCCTGGTGTCCCAGCCGATCGTTCACCTGTTTAAACCCAGCCAAGTCGGCCATCAGGATGGTGAACGGCCGTTTGTAACGTTGAGAACGACGTAGCTCGGTGATGACCGTTTCTTCGAAGTAGTAGCGGTTGAACAGGCCCGTCAAGGGATCGCGGATCGCCCTTTCCTTGAGCAGTGCCTCGGTTTGAACCCGTTCGCTTATGTCGAGGAGCTGGACGGCAAAGGCCGGCTTGCCCTGATAATCCATGGCCTGAATTCGGACCTTCAGCCACACCGTGTCCCCATTGCGTCGGATGGCCTGTGCCTCAAGCTCCCTTCCTGTCAGCAACTTCTCGCCAGAAAAGTGTGCCCTTTCCGAGGGATGGAAAAACTGCCACCAGGGGACCATATCCAGGAGTTCCTCCCGCCGATAGCCGAGGAGCTCGGCAGCTTGGGCATTGGCATAGCGAATCCGGCCGCCTTGCACCACAAGCAGCCCAGCGATGGCCCTCTCGGCAAGGAAGTGGAACAACTGATAGCGCTCTTGCAGGACCTCCAACACCCGGGCCTTCCTCAAAGCGAGGGCAGCCATAGTGGCCAGGCTCTCCAAGCCGCGGAGGCTTGCCGGGGTTGGTCGCGCCCCGTCGGTTGGATCGTCCACGGAGAGTTGACCTATGATTTGCCCCCTTACCCGGAGCGGGACAAGGAGAAGGTCCTCCGCCCGCCAACCATCGGGTTGGACGAACCTCCTCCGACTGCGGATCCGTGGATAAAGGCCGGGGGGAACCTTAGCTCCTGGAATGTAGTAGGAATTCCCAAGGCGAAACTCGGGAGCGAACTTGGCTCCCCGAACTGTGCCACCGTGGTCCACGAAGAACCGGAGTTCGCGCTCGTCTTCCCAAGTAAGGCCGTGGGCGGAATAGGTGATCACGCGGGCCTCCGAATGGGGCGCAGGCGTTAGTGGTTCAGCGTAAAGGGAAGCCACCGCGCGCTGGAAGGGGGTCTGCTCAACTACCCGCTGTACAAGCTGATCCAGCACCCCCTGTACTTGCTGTACCTGTTCCACCCCTTGCGCCTTGAGCATGGACAAATCTCCGCCCGAGGTTCCTCGGCCTCCCTCCAATTGTACGCTAAATTACTGTAGCACGGTGGACTTCGTGACGTCAAGGAAGCCCTCGGCGGACAAGTGTCTTCAAAGATGGGGCAGCGCTGCCTTTCGCCCTCTCGAAAAGCGCCATAGTTTGAACTTGCGCATGCCGCTAAGGAGGTGGCCTTGGAACTAGAGGGGTGGCTGGAGGTTTACCAGGCGATCAGCCTCACAGCCGGGACGAAGGAGAGAGGTTACTGGACCACGCTTTTGGGCTTTCTCATCGCAAGCTGTCTACTTTTCCTTGCCGTAGCGTTTCTGAACCTAGCACACGACCTCGCAGCCGCGCGCATCCTGAGGACTGTGCTCGCGGGGATCGGGCTCTGTATGAGCTTGGGGTGGTGGAGCTCCCAGTGGCGCTTGGAGCGGGAAGTCGCCCATTGGACCGGTCTTTTGCGGGGCCTGGAAGGAGAATTCGCAGGGGCAGAGTTCCACCGCAGCGCATACAAATTCCTGCGAGGGAAAGAGGTATGCATCCCGGCGAGCGACTGGCAGTGCGGCGAGTGGCATCCCAAGGTACTGCGCCTTCCCTGGCCGGGACGCGCGACATCGCGGCTGGCCGTGGCCTTCCTCCCGATCCTGTTCTCCCTGGGGTGGATCGCTTCGGTGCTAATTGACTGGGTGGCCTGAGAAGACCATCCCTGAAAGCGAGTGTGTTACTTCAGCGTCAGGGCCTGCCATATCCCGCTTTGGCCCTGTACGTTCTTCCCTATGTTTACTGATGAGGAGGCTATCTAAGCTCTTCGGACCACTCTACCCCAAGCTGCCTTAGGGTCTCACGAACCTTCTCCTCCAAAGTGGTCTGGCTGAACTCCTCCACGGCTTCTGCCTCAATGGTGATTGTGAGATCCAGCCGCTTGCTCTCGCCCTTGAGTGGGAGGATCACCCCTCGCTGGATGTCAGCGAGCCTGTCCCAGGGGATGTGAAGGTGCAATCGCAAGCTCTTAGGCGAGCGCTTTCTCATCGGCGCGGTCAGGGGACCGGCCGGGCGACCCTCTCCTTCCGCTGCCGGAACTTCCTTGTGTGCTTCCTGGCTCCCTTTTGGTTTGCCTACCTCCGCCTCGGCCACCTCTCCTCGAACGATCAATACCTCAGGATCGATCAAGGAGTCCGGCACCTCACGCCTGAAGTGGAGTGAGCCGGCGAACCTGATCCCCAAGATCCCCTCCCGTACCCCATCACGGATGGCCTTGCGCAACGCCCGCTCCGGCACAACGGGGTTTCCGGGAACGCAGTAGAACGCATCCCGTACCTCCCGATACTGCTTCTCCTCCTCTTCGGGCGAAAAGGCGAGCTGCACCAGCTTTTGCGGGGCGATGTCCTCGGTCCAGCGGTCGCTATCTTTAAGATATTCCACGACGCGCCCACACAGGGAACGGGCCGGCCCCATATGAGGCGTTCCTAGATCCGCCCACCTCGGCCCTTGGGAATCGAGCCAGCTTAGATGCCTCCAAGTTCCCAGCACCCTCTCTTCAACGACTTGCTCTGCCCTTTGGATGCGCCTCTCCAGATCGGCTTGGTCGTTTTCATCCAAACGCTCCCAGTGGGTGGCCTTGACGGTGCGTAGGGCCAAAAGATGCTTGACCTCCTCCCGCGCTCGACCCAACTCATCAGAATCGGGGGCCAGAACCAAAAGCGCATTTGGATATTTACGCTTCCCCTCCCCCGCCCGATCGAACGCAGCCTGAACAAAACTTTGCGTATCGGGTGCTCCGTAGGCAAGGGGCGGGGCGAGCAAAACAAGCTGGGGTTCGCGCCTATCCGGCACTTCCTCAGGGCGGCGAGGCCAAGGTTTCACCTTCAGCTCCTCGCCTGCGTACTTTTCCACCCACCTTTTTAGCTCGGCCTCGATCCCCCCGTCCTCGACTTCTTCCTCAGCCTTTACGATGAGGTTGTTCAAATTGGGCTCGGTGGAGAAGAGATAGCGGCCGTCCCGCTTGTGCAAGAAAAGAAGCTCGGATTCGAGCTTTTGCAGACTGTCCCCAACAAGGGCAACTGGCATCCCGGGCTCATGCACCACCGCCCTGAGCCAAGCCGGCGAGACGCCCCGCTCTTCCTTCTCCGCCCCGGTGAAGGAGTACATGAAAATGGCCGTGGCCAAGCGCTCAGCAAGCCGGTATCGCTTTACCTCCTCTTCCATCCGCCCATCTATTCGCTTGGCGAGAGCAGTGCCACTTGCGATATCGGACGAGATCACGCTCTCATATTCCCGTCCTATGTGCTCCACAAGCTCCTGACGAACGTCCCCCACTTCCAGGGGTACATCAGCGGAACGGAGTAGTGAAATAGGCGCGCGTTTCTTCCAATGCCACGCTACTACCTCCGCCAGGAACCTGAGCACCCCGCGGGTGCGCTGAAACCCGCTAAATGAGCCCCACCTTTCGTGGAGAACGTCGATGAGTTCCGGATGGAATGGATACGCCCTGAAAAGCTTCTCCTTGTAGTCACCACTTCTAACCACCTCCGGGACCTGGTCTCCCAGGTCCCGGTATGCCCTCCACAGGGCCTCGGCGACCTGCCTCCTTTTCCGTTCGTCTCCCAAGTCCTCAAACAGCCGCCGCCTTACGATCTCGTAGATCTCTTCTCCTTGGACCGGTTCCAGGATCTTTCGCATGCGGCCAAAGATCTGGCCGAGCTGGTACTGGGCCCTGACCCCCTCTTCCCCATACGGAGAGCTGGTGGTGAGAGTCACAACGAGAGCGCAGTTGGGCAGAGAAGAAACCGCCTCGGTAAGATCGTGAAAGAAGGCGAATAACTGGCTTTGATACGCCCTGGCCGTCAGTTCCCCGGCCTCCGAGAACTCCGCAGGACTTACCGCCTTGGCCGCGTACTGGGCGATCTCGTCCATGAGGATGAGCGTGGGGCCATCGGAAAAGAGCTGGCGCAGCTTCTCCTTCCCCGGGCTCATGCGCGCCTCATCTGAGGCACGCATGTCATCGTAGCGCCCCAGTTGCTCGGCGAGCCTCCCCCAAGGGGTGCGCCCGTGCAGGGGATCTTCACTTACCCCCACGAAGGTGAGCACCCTCACCCCATCCGGCATCTCCACCCCTGCCTCGGAGATGACCTGCTCCCCTAAAGTGGATGCCAACGCTTCTTTAGGGTGCCTGAAGAAGTGGTAGAGGGCGATGAGACAATGGGTCTTCCCACCTCCAAAAGGTGTTTGTAGGTGCACCACTGCCTCGCCTCCCTCCCCAGCTAGTCGCTTCAATACTGAGGAAAGTAGCGTAGTAATGCCCTTTGTTGGAAATGTCCTAGCGAAGAAAAGCTCCGGGTTCTTGTATTCGTCTGCCCCCCGGCCCAGGACGACTTCGTCCAATTTGGCAGCGAATTTCTCCGGATCGAGTCTGCCCTCACGCACATCGCGGTGAGGCCGAGCCGCCTCCCACCAGGGCGGAAGCTCCCCCTTAATTTCTTCCAAAGGCTGGAGGTAACGTGCTTGACGAAGGAGTTGCCTCAGATTCACCAAGAAAGCTCGGACTTCCTCTTCGTCTAGTTCAGCTCCACCATGGGCGGCGCGATTGCGGAGCTCTATCCACTCGCTGACGAGCTGATCATTTGTGAGGAGGGAAAGGTTACGGTCCAAATGGCGCTTGGCAAGGGAGAGCAGCCTTCCGGTGCGGAACAGTCCCATGAGCTGGCCAAGGGTGAGGTCGTCCACGCCTTTCCCCTTGCCCGCCCGCTCCAGGCCCTCCGTGGCCTGAGCCATCTCAGCAGGGGAAAGCTTGGGGAGGAGTTCCTTGTACAGGGAGCGGAGCAAGGCCTCCAGTAGCTGCCCCCCACTTAGGGCCGCTTGGGCAACGGAACCTTGTTCCAAAGATATCTCGGCCTCCCTGAGTTTAGCCACAAAGTCCATTTCCTACCCTCCTTCTGCAAACAACATATCACAATTTCGCGGTTTCTTGGACCATATTCCAACCCCCATGGTTTCATGCATTGAACAAACCTCGCCCCTCAGTTCTCCAGTCGCGGCGGCTTAGCAGGCCATGGAGCAATTTCCTTTCCTTGTCCCCGTCCGGAAGGGTCTCCGCTATCGCCTGAGCCACCTGCCAAAAGGGCTCCGCGGCGCCAGCTAACACCTCCTCGAGTTCCCTTTCCTCCCCTTGTTCCCAATATAGCACCGCTTGATGCAATGTGTCGATCATGCTCGCAGGGGCTTTGCCTGCTAAAGCCCGCTCTTTAGGTCCCAAAAGGCGCATGTAGGAACCGTTCTTTTTGATCAATCCTTCCCGTACGAGGTGTTCCAGGTCAACGCCTACGGACTGGGAAAGCTTGCGCGCCTCATCGTACGGCACAAGGCCCCGGCCATAGCTCCATCGCCACAGGAGGTAAAACTGGGTCACCCTGTCCACCCCAGAGAGATGCCCGTCCTTGAGGATCCTCCGCAGGGCGAATTCCGCCGTGAGCTGTCTGGCGATCCCAAGGAGATCCCGCACGGAGACGGGCTCGCCTGAAAGTCGTTCCACCCTCTCGTAGCGGCCGAACACCTCTACCGCAGGGCCGATGGCCGCCATGAAGAAGTCCGCTCCATGCACCCCGGCCCGCCAGAACTCCGCCAGGCGTTCTTCCACCCGGGCTTTGAGCTCCTCCTTCACCCGGCTATACTCCCCTACCTCCCCTGAGGTGCGCTTGCGGCAAACCATGTAGATGCTGGAGGCGAGCGCCGCCGACTCTTGGGCACGCAGCCGACTTCCCATCTCGGTGTGGATGGGCCAGGAAGCGGT
>CAYUWL010000047.1:0-8793 GCA_964448595.1 uncultured Thermotogaceae bacterium | reverse complement strand
ACCTTTGGGACCCTCCAGGGGCACCGCCTGGCTACCGGAACAATCCCGCTGGTGGAGATGAGCGGATTCGAACCGCCGACCTCCGCGTTGCGAACGCGGCGCTCTCCCAGCTGAGCTACATCCCCACCCAGGCGGAGGTTGACCGGTTATTCAGTTCTCCGGTGAACTGGAAACTGATGGACCGACCAACCGCCTTGGTGGCGGAGCAGGGAGTCGAACCCTGAACCTCGCGGTTATGGGCCGCGCGCTCTCACCGGTTGAGCTACTCCGCCAAAAAACAGTGTATCCGTCTGGGAGGTTCCCCAAGACTGCCCAACTGGTGAACTGCTCAACCGTCTGGTTGCGGGGGCTGGACTCGAACCAGCAACCTCCGGGTTATGAGCCCGGCGAGCTTCCTAATTGCTCCACCCCGCTACGCACCCCACGAAATCTACCAATTTCGCAGGGAACTCTCAAGTTCTGCCGGGGGCGGGGATCGAACCCGCACGAGCTCTATGGCTCAGAGGATTTTAAGTCCCCTGCGTCTACCGGTTCCGCCACCCCGGCACCCCAACGAGCGGGAAACGGGATTCGAACCCGCGACCTCCACCTCGGCAAGGTGGCGCTCTACCAACTGAGCTATTCCCGCTAGCAACCGCATTATACGGAAGGAACCTCCCCCGCTTCAAGCCTGGTGCGAAGGGCGGGATTCGAACCCGCACGCCTTGCGGCACTGGCTCCTAAGGCCAGCGCGTCTGCCAATTCCGCCACCTTCGCGCCGACCTCTATTTTAACGGCCACCCGCATGGAAGAGAAAGGGGGCAGGAAACCCGCCCCCTTTCTGACCCCTCTTGTCCCGATCAGCCGATGATATCCTGATATTCGGCGATCACCCGGGTGCTCGCGTTCAAGGTCAAGGTCAGCCGATAGGTGTTTGTGCGACGGTCGAAGGTGCCCGGATACTCCACCGGGGTCTCAGCGTTGCCGATCCATACCTTGAACCCCCGAAAGGCCACCCCGTAGGGGCCGGCCGCGTCGCTCCGAGCGGGAACGATTAACGTCACTTGAGTGCCCCTGGCCTGCTGCACCGTAAACGGGGTGTAGCGCTCTTCCTCCTCGTCCGAGAGCCTGACCGGGACTTCGATGTCCTCGTACCCCGGCGTGGCGTAGATGATGTGATGTGCTCTGACCTCAAGTTGTACCTGAGCGGGGTATACCCGAAGGGGCGGAAGGACGCCGATGGTGACGCATGGCTCAAGTTCTACCTGTCTTTGAGCGGTTTGGGAACGGCCTTGGGCATCGCGGACTTGGACGAGCACGGTGACGGTGCCGCCCTCGCGAAGGTTCACCTGGAAGGTCATGGAGCCCGAAGCCGCGAAGTGGTCAATGCGCGTCTCTACATGACCATCTGGGTATCGGATTCCCACCGGCCCCACGCTGAGGGGCGGAGTGCCCCCGGTCGCCTGCCAGTACACGGTCACGGCATGGGAGTACTTATCCCCGCACACTTGATCCGCCGCGGCTCGCAAGATCTCTACGCTCAAGGGCTGGGCCTGGGCTTCGCCACGGCCCACGCGGATGAGCACCGAAAGATGCACGACCTCGCATTCTTCAGCGTTGTACAAGGCAAAGACCACCTCGTAGTTTGCGGCTTGAGGTGGCATGTAACCGGCCAGTCGACCCACCCCTCGCGCTAGGTCCAGAGCGAACTCAACGCCTTGGGGAAGCCCGCTCGAGAGGAGTTCAGCTTCCTTCGCTCCTGCCGACCGAATCTGGGAGAGAAGCTCGCTCGGCATCTGCCTCAAGGTGAGGAAGTGGAGCGTGCCCCCTTTGACCTCGCCGTAGTCCCACCTGAGCGCCTGCGGCTCCGGACATTCGGGCCCGGTGGGTTCAGTTGGCCTGGTCGGTTGCCCCACCCGAATCAGCACGTAGAGCTGTCCCACCGGACACTGCCGCCTGTCAAACAAGGTGAACGAAAGCTCGTACATGGCAGACTCGGACGGCACCTGACCGGCAAGGCGGCCCTGACCGTAGTCGAGAAGAAGTTCAAACGAAAGCCCCGGTGGGAGGTTCGAAGAGATAAGGGTCGAGGACACAACGCCCAGCTCCTCGATCGCCTGCAGGAGCTCTCGGGGCATGGGGCGGGTGATGCTGACCCGCATCCCGGGGGCCACCTGTCCGAAGTCCCACTTGAAGCCCTGGGGCTCGGGGCACTCCGGGGTCGGCGTCGGGCCCGGCCCCACCGTCTCCGGCACGTACTGTTCACAGGTCGGCCTCAGACACTCGGGGTCGATGAACGACTGTACGGAGGTCTGGATATCGGGCACCACCTCCACCGAGGTGGAGGCCGTGGCCGCCGACTGCGCCGCCGCATTGGCCATGGCCTGGGCCTGGGCAAGCGCAGATGCACACGCCTCTGCAAGTGCGCTAGCCCGTGCCTCCGCCTCCGCACACGCCGTGGCCGACGCCTCGGCGTGCGCAGCGGCTACCGCACATGCCTGCGCCGAGGCGAACGCGGATGCATAGGCCTGGGCAAACGCTTGCGCCACCGCATAGGCCCGCGCTTCCGCCGCTGCTTCAGCCCCGGCTGCCGCATAAGCCGCTGCTGCCGCATCGGCGAACGCCGCCGCTGCTGCCTCCACCGCCACCGCTACCTGGGCCTCGGCCTGCGCTTCGGCCAGGGCCGCTGCGTGGGCTGCTGCCAGCGCCTGGGCCTGGGCCTCGGCAAATGCATTTGCCTGGGCCTCAGCGTTGGCCCCCGCCGCCACCGCCGCCTCGGCACAGGCTCGGGCCGCAGCCTCGGCCTGGGCGTTGGCCTCCGCAATTGCCTGGGCCACCGCGGCTACCTGGGCTTCGGCTCGAGCCCGGGCCGCAGCACATGCTCGCGCCGCGGCTTCGGCTTGAGCCGCCGCCTCGGCCACTGCCTCCACGCCCGAGGCCACCTCGGCCTGAGCTCCGGCCAGGGCTTGGGCAGCCGCGGCTGCTTCAGCCTGGGCCTGGGCCGCTGCCTGAGCTGCTGCCTGAGCGTGGACGATGGCCTGGGCCGCTCCCATGGCCTCCGCCGTCGCATACGCCTGTGCGTAGGCCTCACCTGTGCCGGCAGCCGAGGCTTGCGCCTCTGCCTGGGCTTGCACCTGGGCCGCCGCAGCCGCGCATGCCTGGGCCTCAGCCTGAGCTTGGGCTGCCGCGGCCGCACATGCCTGAGCGTGAGCTCGCACCTGGGCCACTGCCTGGGCCACTGCATCGGCCAGGGACTCGGCTGCGCTCTGGGCCTGGGCATAGGCCGCCGCCGCTGCCTGGGCGCTTGCCTGGGCCTGCGCCTCTGCCTCGGCGAGGGCACTGGCCATGGCCTGGGCCGAAGCCTGTGCCTTGGCACATGCCTGAGCTGCGGCCTGGGCCTGGGCCTCGGCCTTTGCCTGGGCCTGAGCTATCGCATCCGCGTAAGCCCTGGCATCAGCGCTGGCCCTTGCACACGCCTGGGCGATGGCGGTGGCTTGAGCTTGAGCGCTGGCGTGGGCACTCCCAATCGCTCGGGCTGCCGCTTCAGCAGCCGCCTTCGCCTTGGCATAGGCTTGGGCACAGGCTTCAGCGTGAGCCTGAGCCTGGGCATACGCTTGGGCGATGGCCTGGGCCGCGGCTTCAGCCTCGGCCTGGGCCTCGGCGTGGGCCTCCGCGATCGCCTGGGCCGCGGCATAGGCCTTGGCATAGGCTGCCGCAGCTGCCTGCGCCGCCGCCTCTGCCCGCGCCTGTGCGGACGCTGCCGCCTCCGCCCGCGCACTTGCACCCGCCTCAGCCAAGGCGGTTGCCTGTGCCGCCGCCTCTGCCGCGGCGCTCGCCTTGGCCACCGCGGTAGCGATGGCCTCCACCACCCCGCCCACCTGCGTCACCACAGTGCCGCAGGGGACCGCCGTCTGCACCATCTGCTTTACCAGCTCGACCTCGTCCTGGGCCTGGGAGAAGGCCTGGGCCGAGGAGCTCGCCTGAGCCTCCGCGTACGCCCGGGCACTGGCAACCGCTCGGGCGTAGCTAGAAGCTTGAGCCGCCGCCTCGGCTGTCGCCTGAGCTGCCGCCTTCGCTGTGGACACCGCTCCGGCTGCGGCGCTTGCCTGGGCCTGGGCCTCGGCCTCCGCCTCGGCGATGGCCTCCGCCACCGCCTCCGCGTACGCCTTCACGTCCGCCTGGGCAGCAGCGCATGCCTGGGCGCTTGCCTGGGCCTCGGCCTGGGCTTGAGCTATAGCCTCGAGCACCGCCTCGACCTTGGCCTGGGCCTTGGCCTGTGCACCGGCACAGGCATCTGCCGAGGCACTGGCATCCGCCTGGGCCTCAGCACAAGCGCTGGCAAACGCCTGAGCCGCTGCCTCCGCACGGGCCGCGGCCTGGACACAGGCCTGGGCGTACGCCCGGGCATCCGCCACTGCCCTGGCACAGGCCTGCGCCAGCGCCTCTACCTGGGCCTGGGCTTCGGCCTCGGCTTCAGCGATGGCCTGAGCGTAGGCTTGGGCCTCCGCGCTTGCCTGCTGGGCCTGAGAAAGAAACGCGCTTACATCCAGCCCAGCCAGGAGTTCCTGCGCCTCATCCGCGGTTGCCTGTGCCTGTGCCGCCGCTTGGGCCGCGGCCTGCGCTGCGGCCTGCGCCATGGACACGATGTCCGGCAGGAACGGCTCGTGCTCTTGCTGGGCGAAAGCCGGGGCGAAAAGCCCCATCGCCAGTGCTACAACCAGCAACACCACTTGCGACAATCTACCCACCACACACACCTCCTCATCCCCTCGTCAGAAAGGGGGGTGATCTATCACTATAGCACGTCGTGGGGTGAAAGAGCCTACTTGAAAGTCGCTGAACCCCCTGGACTGAGCCCTGGGGCGAAGAAGTGCAGAAAAATGTACTCCACCACTCGGAAGACTGGACGTCGTGAACCGGTGACCCTAAACCGCCACCCCTTTCAGAAGGGCATTTAAAGACAAGCTGGCGCGCCCGGGAGGACTCGAACCCCCAACCCTCGGCTCCGAAGGCCGATGCTCTGTTCCAATTGAGCTACGGGCGCTAGCTCGTGATCCGTTATCCGTGAACCGTGACCAGTGATTTCACAAACAACGGATTACCCATCACGGGTAACGGTTCACGGAGCTGGGAGGAGCGACGGGACTCGAACCCGCAACCCCTGCGGCCACAGCGCAGTGCTCTGCCTTTGAGCTACGCTCCCCTGGCGCGCCCGGGAGGACTCGAACCCCCGACCTGCGGCTTAGAAGGCCGCTGCTCTGATCCAGCTGAGCTACGGGCGCCATGTCCGTAATCCGTGACCGGTGATCCGTAACCTGAAACCGCTAATCCCGATCACGGCTTACGGATCACGGTTCACGAACACTGGAGCGGGTAGCGGGAATCGAACCCGCGTCACTGGCTTGGAAGGCCAGTGCTCTACCATTGAGCTATACCCGCTTGTACCCCGCGAAATCGTACGATTTCGCGGGACCCCCTCTCTCCTGGTCGGAGAGGGCGGATTCGAACCGCCGACCTCAGCGTCCCGAACGCTGCGCGCTAACCAGGCTGCGCTACTCTCCGACCCGGGCTATTTTACCCGAACTACCTGAGGAGGAGGAACCGCGTCCTTCCCTCCCGAAGTACGGTGAGGAGGACGTCCTCTCCCTCAGGGATCTGGGCGACAATCCTGTTCCAATCATCGATGGATCGGATGGGCTCACGGTTTACCTCGAGGATCACATCCCCCTCTTCCACCCCGCCCCAGTAGGCCTTTGACCCGGGTTCCACCTTCACGACGACCACGCCCTGGACTTGATCAAGGCCGTAGCGCTGGGCGAGCTCCGGGGTGATGGCCTGCACGGTAAGCCCGAACTTCTCCACCCCTTCTTTGGCCTCGCCCGGGGCCATCCCAGCCAGCTCCTCTTCGCCGGGGCGCTCGCCGAGGACCACCGGGATGGTGAGGTTCTGTCCATCCCGCACGATGCCGACCTGAACCTGTTCACCCACCTTGCGATACATGATCTCGGTCTGGAGGTCGTCGGAGTTCCGTACGGGCAGCTCGTCCACGGATACGATCACGTCACCAGCCTGGATCCCCGCCTCATCGGCCGGGGAACCCTTGACCACATCGGCTACGAGCACCCCCTGTCCCGGGGCTACACCGAACTGGCGCTCCATCCCCGGGGTGATGTCCTGGATATAGACGCCGAGCCACGCCCTGGTCACCTTGCCTTGGGTGACAAGCTGACCAAGGGCGTACTTGATCTCGTTTATGGGCACGGCGAAGTTGATCCCCTCCACCGCGACGCCCTCGCTCGTTTGCCGGGCGATGATGGTGTTCATCCCCACCACCTCGCCGTGAGCGTTCACCAAGGGGCCGCCGGAGTTCCCCGGGTTGATGGCAGCATCGGTCTGGATCATGCGCCTGAAGTAGCCGGACCCGTCCGGCCGGGGAACGCTTCTATTTAAAGCTGAGACAATCCCCAGAGTGACGGTGTAGTCAAAGCCCAGGGGGTTTCCGATGGCGATCACCCAGTCCCCCACCTCAAGCGTGCTGGAGTCGCCCAAGGGGACGGTGGGGAGATTATCTGCGTCCTCCAAGGACAGCACCGCCAGGTCCAGCCAAGAGTCGGTACCCACTACCTTTGCCTCCAAGACCCGGCCATCCTGGGCGGTCACCCGAATCGCCTCTGCTCCATCCACCACATGGTTGTTGGTAAGGACGTATTTCTGCCCTAGGTAGTCCACGATGAACCCCGAGCCCAGCGAGGTGACCTCCCGGTCGCCAAACGGGGGCTCCCCGAAGAACCGACGTAGGAAGGGATCGTCCAAGAACTTCTCCCACCAACCGGCCACGCTCTTGGTGGCCTCGATGCGCACCACCGCGGGTGCCACCCGAGCGATGGCCGCCTTGATCGCGGCCTGTCCGGACTGTGCGATCTGATCCCCAGTCCCCTGCGCCAATACCAGCATGGATAAAAACGCCAACCCCAAAAACAGTGAAACCGCCCTGCGCATACCAGATCACCTCCTACAGTATCTAAAAAATTGTCCTCGCTACATGTGCAAGTGTGCTGGAGCTTTTGTGAAACTCCTATGGAGGAAACCCCAGCCACCTATGGTATGATACCCCGAGCATGAGGGATGGAAAGGCGAGGGCGATCGCCCTGCTCTCAGGTGGGCTCGATTCCACCCTGGCAGCTGCCTTGACCAAACAGCTGGGGTTCGGGGTGGTGGGCGTGAACTTCGCCACCGGTTTCTGTACCGGACAGGGGCGATGCGATACCGTACTCGCCGCCGGCCGGGACCTGAACATCCCGGTACGCCTTTTGGACGTATCCGACGAGTACCTGGAGGTGGTAAAGCGCCCGAAGTTCGGCTACGGATCGGGGATGAACCCTTGTCTCGATTGCCGCATCTTCATGCTGAAGAAGGCGAGGGCCCTTATGGAGGAGGAGGGGGCGGAGTTCGTGGTCACCGGGGAGGTCCTGGGACAGCGGCCCATGTCACAGCACTATCGGGCACTTGAGCTGGTGGCCGAGGAATCTGAGCTGGGTGACAGGCTGGTGCGGCCACTTTCCGGGAGGCTCCTCCCCGCCACGTACCCGGAGAAGAAAGGATGGGTGAAACGGGAAGATTGGCTCGACATCCAGGGACGGTCAAGACGCAGGCAGCTCGCCCTGGCCCGGAAGTTGCGCATCGGCTCCTTCACCCAGCCCGCCGGGGGCTGCTGCATCCTGCTTGAGAAGACCTATGCCGCCCGACTTCGCGACGCGTTCGCCCATATGGGGCCGGACAACATGAACAAGGACGATTTCGCCCTGCTTCGCTTGGGGCGTCATTTCCGCATCTCCCCAAAGGCTAAGGTGATCGTGGGGCGCGACGAGACGGAAAACGCCGTGCTTTCCGGGTTTGCCCTGGGGCGGATCAAGCTCGACTTCCCGGACGTACCGGGCCCCACCGCCCTCCTGGAAGGGGAGGTTTCAGAGGAAGAGCTGCTATTTGCCGCTCGTATCGCTGCCCGCTATGCCGATGCCCAACCCGCAGAGGAGGTGCGCGTCGTCGCATTCCAGGATGGGGAGGCCCGGGAACTTCGCGTCAAACCCCTCTCGCCGGATGACCCCCGGCTCAGCGAGCTGCGGATCGGCTGAGAAGCGCCAGGGCCTCGGCGCGCGCCGCAGGGTCGGTACGAAATAGCCCCCTGATGGCCGAGGTCACCAGCACCGAGCCGGGCTTCTTGATGCCCCGGATGGTCATGCACAGGTGCTCGGCCTCCACATGGACGAGCACCCCATGGGGGCGGAGCTTTTCCATGAGCGCATCGGCCACCTGTGAGGTAAGACGTTCCTGCAGCTGCGGCCGGGCGGCGGCGACCTGCAGCACCCGCGCCAGCTTGCTCACCCCCACGATCCTCCCCCCCTTGGGAAGATAAACCAGACTGGCCCGGCCGATGAACGGAAGCAGGTGGTGCTCGCACAGGGAGTGAAAAGGGATGTCCCTGAGCACCACCATCTCGTCATAGGGCTCCTGGAAGGTGACCTCGATCTCGTCCTCGGGGTTTCTGTCAAGCCCATAGCAGAGCTCTGCCAGCGCCTCCGCCACCCGCCTAGGGGTATGAGCCCACATCTCCTCGGAAAGCTTTCCCCGCCCAAGTCCCTCCAGGATAAGACGCACACCGGCCTCGATCTTTTCTAGATCCATTCTGAGGATATCCTAGCCGGGCTTAAGGGCCTGGGCAAGGGTTGGCAAGGGCCCTGGCCAGGGATAATATCATTGCGGTTCGGAGCGTAGCGCAGCCTGGCAGCGCGCTGGCATGGGGGGCCAGAGGTCACC
>CAYUWL010000046.1:0-8874 GCA_964448595.1 uncultured Thermotogaceae bacterium | reverse complement strand
GTTCGGAGCGTAGCGCAGCCTGGCAGCGCGCTGGCATGGGGGGCCAGAGGTCACCGGTTCAAATCCGGTCGCTCCGACCAGCTTGTTGTTCTTCAGATCGCCCCCACTGCTCAGGGATGATGACGCTGATAAAAGGTCCGTGAAACAGGCGATCCCATCTGAGCTCACCTGTTACGGAAAGCCTCTTCCCCACAAGTTTCTCCGGGGAAAGCCCTAGCTGGGCCCAAACCTGTTGGGACACATCGACGTGGAACCCATAGCGGCTTCCCTCGGCCCAAATGGTCCAGCCTGTTTCGGAGGGCTCAACCCGTCCGGCCGAAAACTCAACGGTGACCGCCTCGGTGAGGTAGGGGACGGGATCGGCCTCCACGGTGGCCAGGGGGAGGGGGTCCTTAAACTTGCTCCATAGGGCGCGTTTTTCCACCTGGGCCAAGGTCACAGCCCGCAGGAAGCGCTCGTAGTATTTTTCCTCCTTGGGCCACAGCACGAACAGTTTGGCCACGCCCCGGCGCAGGAGCTCTTCGTTCACCAGAATCCAATCCCCGTCCACTTGAACCCAAAGGTAGGCGAGCAGCCGTCCGTAGCCATCGCGGTGCTGGGGGCCGAACTCCAGGTAGACGTCCCGACGCAGCACCAGCTCCCGGTTCACCTTGGTGGCCACGTAGTAATACGGTTCCCCCGCCTCCGGGGTGTTTATGCCTAAATACCGCACGTAGTCGTGGCTTCCAAGTAAGGTCACCGTGTCGCCGTCGATCACCCTGGCCACCCTGACCAGCTGGGCATCCGGGGGCGGTTGTCCCACGGCGGCCACGGCCAGCAGGCCGCCCAGCAAGAAGGCCGCGAGGAGCGCTTTACCGCTCATAATGTACCCTCCTTTGAGTGACCGTCATCTGGAACAGGGTCAGGGTGAAAATAATGGCGAACAGGACCACCGAGGCGGCGGCGGCCCGGCCGAAGTGGAAGCGTTGGAACCCTTGGTCGAAGATGTAGTAAACCATGGTCATCGCTGAATTGAGCGGGCCGGGGGTGGTGCCGAACAGGATGTATATCTCCTCGAAAATTTTGAACGAACCGATGAGGGAAATGATAAACACGAAGAATAACTGTGGCGTGAGCAGGGGAACGGTAATCTTCCACCAGGCCTGAATTCCGGAAGCACCATCCACCTTGGCGGCGTCGTAGTACATCTTGTCGATCCCCTGCATCCCAGCTAGCAGGATGATGGACTGGTAGCCCACGAACCGCCATACGTTCATGATGATCACGGCCGGGAGGGCGAAGCGGGGGTCGTTGAGCCAGTTGATGAGGTCCACGCCGAAAAAGCCCAGGAGGTAGTTGAGCAGGCCGAACTTCCAGTTATAGATCCACTGCCAGACCAGGGAGATGGCCACCACCGGGGTGATATAGGGCATGAAATAGGCCAGTCGATAGAACGGCCGCAGCCTCAGCCCCTCGTTCAAGAAGGTGGCCAGTATCAACGCCAGGCCGATGGTGACCGGAACCGACACCCCAACGTAAATAGAAGTTTGTTTAATCGCTTTGATAAAAATAGAGTCGTGGAATAACCTGGTGAAGTTGCTCAGCCCGACGTATTCCATGTAAAGGGGGATTAGTTGGCCCCCTACTCTCTTCACTAAGTAGACTTTATGGAAACTTAAATTGAAAGCATTGAAGAAAGGATAAAAGACAAACACTCCCAGCACCAGCATGGCCGGGAGCAGGTAGAGGTATGCCTGCCCGGTGTCCCACCAGTACTGCTTGCTGCGCCAGTGTGCCGGTATCCGCATCATGAGGGGCGGGGGAGGAAGCCCTCCCCCGCCCTTCCCTTCTTCACTCGGAGATCAAGACCTCGATCTCAGCGGCCATGTTATCCAAGGCGGTCTTCGGGTCCGTCTCGCCCCGCAGCACCTGCTCGTAGTATGTGATGAGGACACTGCGGATGTCCCAGTAGACAGGATGGTGGAGCTGTCCGAAACCGCCTTCCAGGAACTGTTCGGTCATCACCGCCCGCTCCGGGTTGGCCTCCGTGAAGGCCTTCCACTCCTCGGAGTTGAACCCGCTCATGGTGACGGGGAGGTACCCGGTCTGCTCGGCCCAATACACGGTGTTCTCCGGGCGCAGCAGGAACTCGATGAGCTTGATGGCGGCGTCGATCTGTTCCGGCGTCTGGTTCATGGCAAACACGCCGAGGTTGGTCCCCTGTACCATGGAAGCGCAATTCTTGTGGCAAGGAACCTTGGCCACGCGCATCTCAAATCCCCCCTGCTGGGCCGCTGCCAGGTTGTAGGGGTAACCGGCTGAAGTATCGACGAACATGGCGATCAAGCCCTGCCCGAAGGGGTCAGAGAGATACCCACCCTGCACGAGGGCACACTTGGCAAGACTCGCCATAAACTGCATGGTCTCAAGGCCCCGCTCATCGTTGATCGTCACCTTGCTCCAGTCATCGGACAGGATGGAGCCCTCATTCTGGGCGAGGAAAGTTAGGAAGATCTCCGGGTTCGGTGGTCTGAGGCCAGTCCCGTACTGATCGATAACCCCGTCGCCGTCCTTATCCACCGTCAGTGCACAAGCCAGGTCGAGGAACTCCTCCCAGGTGGTAGGAGGCTCAGGCACCAGGTCCGGGCGGTAGTAGAGCACGATGATGGACTTATTGAACGGCACAGTAAGGAGTTTTCCATTGAATCTGTTCATCTCCAGGAACCTGGGGTGGATGTCGGCTAAGACGTCAGGGGAAAGATAGTCCTCGAGCGGCACCAGGGCGTCCAGCCACTGGGTGGTCCAGTTCTCGTACTGCTGAGCGATGGTGGGGGGCTCGCCTGCCGCCACGGCCCCAATCAGCTTCTGGGAAAGGGAACCGTAACCACCCTGATACACCAGGTTAACGATGATCCCGGGGTTCTCATCCATGAACTTCTGCACCAGCGCTTCAAGGGCCGGACCATGTTGCTTGGACATGGCGTGCCAGAAGTCGATGGTGACCTGGGAAAACGCCAACACCCCAAGCAGGAGCAATGCCACTAAAGCCGCAAAACCATACCTTTTGAGCACCTATACCACCTCCGTGTTGTGTCGTCCTCACTACTTAACGCGGCAA
The DNA here is from genome assembly GCA_964448595.1 of uncultured Thermotogaceae bacterium. Lineage (GTDB taxonomy): Bacteria > Bipolaricaulota > Bipolaricaulia > Bipolaricaulales > Bipolaricaulaceae > 64-32. The sequence goes on along the minus strand of CAYUWL010000046.1, from coordinate 5,777 downwards.
AACACTTTTCCCTGTATCACCTCCCTTCACTTGAGCCCAGTGCGTGCAATGCCCTGGATGAATTGACGCTGCGTGAAGAAGAACAGGATCAAGACGGGCACGATGGCCATGGTGGCCGCTGCCATCAGCAAGGGATATTCGGTCCCCATATCGGACATGAAGTACCGCAACCCCACGGGCACCGTCCGGAGCTCCACCTTATCGGTCATGATGAGCACCCACAAAAATGCGTTCCAGGACCCCACAAACTTGAATAGGGCAACGGTGGCGATGCCCGGGCGGGCTAGGGGCACCACGATTCGCCAGATAAACCGAAACCGAGAGCAGCCATCGATTCGAGCGGCGTCCCAAAGCTCGTCCGGAATCGTTCGGAAGAACTGCCTCAAGAGGAATATGCCGAACACCGAAACCACCCAGGGGATGATGAGTGCCCAATAGGTGTTGTACCAGCCAAGCCGTTTTATAGTCACATAGTTGGGGACAAGCAGCATCTGCCCGGGGATCATCAGTGTACCCAAAAGGAGCGTGAACAGGACGTTCTTCCCCAAGAAATTCATCTTGGCAAACGCATAGGCTGCGAAGACGGTGGCTATCACCTCGCCCACCGTGGTCGTTATGGCGATGAAGAACGAGTTAAAAAAGTACCTGCCAAACGGGGCGGCATTCCAGGCAAGCGCGTAATTTTCCCAGTGTGGCACTTTGGGGATCCAGATCGGGGGTATCCGCAAAGCCTCAGAGAGGGTCTTAAGGGAGGTGGAAAGCATCCACGCGAACGGAAGCAGCATCAAAGCTGCCCCAACGGTGAGGGAAAGGTAAAGAAAAAAGTACCACAGGAGGCGGCGAACATGGTATCCCCCACGTAGTCCCGCGCCCCTTAGGGACCCCCGCACCGCTTCCGTCGCCATAGGCAAACGACTGTACTTCGCCCCTGGCCCCCTTGCAACTTCCTTGCACAACCCTACTGGCTAGACTAGGATGTGGGCCATGGCGGGGAAGTTAGAGGTGATCACCGGGTGCATGTTCGCCGGGAAAACCGAAGAGCTACTTCGCCGGGTGGAACGGGCCCGTATCGCAAAAAGAAAGGTGGTGGTCCTAAAGCCAGTCCTGGACACGAGATACTCCAAGGAAGAGGTGGTCACCCACTACGGCCGCGCTTTTCCCTGTCGACGGCTTCCCCAGGACATCACGTTTCAAGGGCTTGCAGAACTCCTCGGTGAAGAACTGAAAAATGCTCACGTGGTGGCATTCGACGAAGCCCACTTTTTCGGGAAAGGCTTCCCCACTCTATGTGAGGCCCTGGCAGAAGGGGGCAAACGGGTGATCGTCTCGGGGCTGGACCTGAACTTCCGCGGGGAGCCCTTCGGGCCCATGCCAGAGCTTTTGGCCCTGGCGGACGAGGTGACCAAGCTCCAAGCAGTATGCGTGGTGTGCGGCCGGCCGGCCACCCGCTCTCAACGTCTGGTGAACGGAAAGCCCGCCCGGGAGGGGCCGGAGATCCTGATCGGGGGCCTGGAAAGCTACGAGGCGCGCTGTCGGGAATGCTTTGTGCCCCCAAGTTGAGCCAAAGCTGCCTGGCAGGGGCGCCAAAGAACCATCCGCTTTGAAGAACGGTTCAACCCTCGGATTCGGTAAGCAACTCCCGCAGAATTTGAGAGAGTTTTTTGGCATCGGCGCGCCCCTTGGTCTTCCGCATCACTTGGCCCACCAAAAAGCCCAAGGCCTGGGCCTTGCCAGCACGGAAGTCGGCGGCTGCTTGGGGATGGTCGGAAATGGCATCTTGGGCCAGTCGCCTGAGCTTCTCCTCATCTGATATCTGGGCTAGGTCCTTTCTCTCAAGCAACGCCAACAAGGGCTTTCCGGACCCTATCGCTTCCTCCAGGAGCTCCTTGGCGTTGGTGCGGGATACCTTGCCGGCCCGCACCCGGCGGATAAGCTCGGAAAGCTCGGTAGCGGGGACCGGGGGACTCTTTCCGTGCCAGAAGTGCAACAGTTCCGACAGGACCCAGCTCGCCGCCTCCCGGCCGTCCCCCACCCCGGCGGCCACCTCCTCGAAGTAGTCGGCGAGCTCCGGCTCGGAAAGCAGGGTATCCGCATCCCGAGGGGTGATTCCGTGCTCCCGCACTAGCCTATCTCGCCGGGCCCATGGGAGCTCAGGCATCTCTTCCGTTACCCGGGCCAAGAAATCCGGGGACAAATCCAGCGGGACCAAGTCCGGCTCGGGGAAATACCGGTAGTCGTGGGATTCCTCCTTTTCCCTTTGCAGGATGAGCTCTCCCCGCCTCTCATCCCAACCGTAGGTGACCTGGACCACCCGCTCCCCACGGGCGATCAGCGCAGCTTGCCGGGCTGCGGCCGCGGACAAGGCCCGCTCCACCGCCCGGAAGGAGTTCAGGTTCTTGATCTCGGCCTTGGTGCCCAGGCCCCTGTCCTGGGAGATGGAGATGTTGGCGTCGCAGCGGAGTTCGCCCTTCTCCATGTCTCCGCCCGAGACGCGCAAGTGCCGCAGGAGGGTACGCAGGGCCCGGAGGAAATCCCGGGCCTCGCGGGGGGAACGGAGGTCGGGCTCGGTCACAATCTCGACAAGCGGGACCCCACACCGGTTCATGTCCACGAAAGCCCCATCCGGCGTGTGGATGAGCTTTCCTGCGTCCTCCTCGATGTGAAGCTCCCGGATGCGCACGGTGTGCTCTTCACCGCAACTGTGGAAGGTGAGGCTTCCCCCCACGCCCAGCGGGACCTCCCGCTGGGTGATCTGGTAGCCCTTGGGAAGGTCGGGGTAGAAGTAGTTCTTGCGGTCGAAATGCGAGTTCTTCTGGACCTTCGCCCCCAGTGCTAAGGCCACCCGCAAGGCGTATTCCACCGCCTTCCGGTTGGGCACGGGCAATGCCCCGGGCATTCCCAGGCACACGGGGCAGGTGAGGGTGTTAGGAGGAGCAGCGAAGTAATCCGCCCGACAGCTGCAGAAGAGCTTGGTGCGGGTGGCAAGCTGTACGTGGACTTCAAGCCCGATGACCACGTTCATGGCTTAAGCAGATTCTATTTTCTTCCAAAGGTTTGAGCAAATCGAGAAAGACGACCAACCCTTGAAAAAGTGGACCGAAACGGTAGTCTTTTTTGCCATGGCCATCTTGGAAACACGCGACCTCTACGTAAGTGTTGGCGGAACGCCGATCCTAAAAGGGGTGGATCTGGCCTTGGAAGAGGGCAAGGTCCACGCCCTCATGGGACCAAACGGATCCGGTAAATCCACGCTAGCCTTCGCCGTGGCCGGTCACCCGGCTTACCGAATCGAGCGGGGCAAGATCCTGCTTTCCGGCGTGGACATCACTCGCCTTCCACCAAACGAGCGAGCGAAGAAGGGTTTGTTCCTCGCCTTTCAGTATCCCCCGGAGGTGGAGGGGGTAAGGCTGCGGGAATTCATGCGCATTGCCTGTGATGGTCAGGGCACGGGGTTTTGCGAGTTCAAAGACGCCTACCCACAAGCAGCAAAGAGGCTGGCCATGGAGGAACTCGCAGACCGGGAACTCAACGTGGGCTTCTCCGGGGGTGAGAAGAAGCGGTCCGAACTCCTTCAAGCCTACATACTGCACCCCAAGGTGGCCTTGCTCGACGAGCCGGACTCCGGGGTGGACGTGGACGCAGTGAAGCTCATCGCGGACGTCATCCGCGAGCTTGCGAAAAACGGTACTGCCGTCCTCATCATCACGCATTACCCCAGGATCCTGGAGCACGTGCCCCCGACCCGCGTGTTCGTCCTTGAGAACGGCCGGATTAGCCAAGTCGGAGGCCCGGAGCTCGCCCAGGCCATCGAGGCTAGGGGCTTCAGGGCGGTGAGACGATGAAGGGAAAAGCAGCGCTTAAAAAGGGGCTTACGCGGGAAGTAGTAGAGGAGATCTCCCGGAAGAAGGAGGAACCGAGCTGGATGCTGAAACTGCGCCTTAAGGCGCTGCGTGTGTTTCAGGAACTCCCCATGCCGCGCTTCGGTCCGGACCTCTCAGAGGTCGATCTCGACGAGGTGGCGTACTATGCCCGCACGGTGGAGCCGGTTTCAAGCTGGGACGAACTCCCAGAGGAGATCAGAAAGACGTTTGACGCCCTGGGGCTGCCTGAGGCGGAGAAAGAAGCCCTGGCCGGCCTCGGCGCCCAGGTGGACTCCGAGATGGTCTACCGCTCGATCCTAGAGGAAGTGCGTGCCCAGGGCGTGATCTTCCTCCCCATGGAGGAGGCGGTCAAAAGCCATGGAGACCTGGTTAAGGAATACTTCATGCGGGCCATCCCCCCGGAGGACAACAAGTTCGCCGCCCTGCATGGGGCGGTGTGGTCCGGGGGTACCTTCGTGTGGGTCCCCGAAGGCGTGGAGGTAAAAATCCCCCTTCAGGGCTACTTCCGCATGCAGGCTTTGGGGGTGGGCCAGTTCGAGCATACCCTCATCATCGCCGAGCCAGGCAGCTCCGTGCACTACATCGAAGGTTGCTCCGCCCCCCGCTATGCCAAGGCCGCCCTCCACTCCGGCATGGTGGAGGTGTTCGCAAAGGAGAACGCCCACGTGCGTTTCACTACCATCCAGAACTGGTCGAGGAACGTCTATAACCTCAACAACAAGCGGGCCCTGGCATACGCCGGGGCCAAGGTGGACTGGGTGTCCGGGTCTTTAGGCAGCAAGGTCACCATGCTCTACCCCACCACGGTGCTCCTGGGGCCGGGGGCCAAGACGGAGAACCTGGGGTTCACCTTCGCCCGGGACGGCCAACACCTGGACGTGGGGGCACGGGCACTGCACCTGGCTCCCAACACGAGCTCCCGGCTCGTGTCCCGGTCCGTCGTGCAAGGGGACGCCAAGGCCACATTTCGGGGCAAGGTGTACGTAGCGAAGGAAGCACGGGGGGCTAAGGGGCACGTGGAGTGCTCCACCCTGCTCCTTTCCCCGGAGGCCAAGACCGAGACCATCCCCACCTTGGACGCGGAGAACGACGAGGTGGAACTGGCCCATGAGGCCACCGTGGGAAGGATCTCCCAGGAACACCTGTTTTACTTGATGTCCCGGGGCCTGTCGGAAGCGGAGGCCATGAGCCTGATCGTGAACGGTTTCGTCTCCCCCATCATAAGGGAAATCCCGCTAGAATACGCGCTGGAGCTCAAACGGCTCCTGGAAATGTCCTTCGAGGAGGCGCAAGGATGATCGACGTGGAGAAGGTGCGGGCCGACTTCCCCATCCTGGGGCGGGCAGTGAACGAAAAGCCTTTGATCTACTTGGATTCCGGCGCCACCAGCCAGCGGCCGGTTCAGGTAATCGAGGCGGTGGCAGCCTTCGAGCGGGAGCACAACGCCAACGTGCACCGAGGTCTGTATCAACTGGCCGCCGAGGCCACCGACCTGTATGAGGAGGCGCGGGCCAAGGTGGCCCGGTTCATCGGGGCGGTCCCGGAAGAGATCGTGTTCACCGGCGGTACCACCGAGGCCTTGAACCTGGCCGCCTTCTCGCTAGGTGAAACCCGCGTTAAGGGTGGAGACGAGATCGTAGTCACAGTGATGGAACACCACGCCAACCTGGTCCCCTGGCAGGAGATCGCCCGGCGGAAGGGGGCGGAGCTGGTCCCCATAGGGATAACTCCGGAGGGGAAACTGGACCTCGGGGAGCTGGAACGCAGGATCACTGGCCACACCAGGGTGGTGGCGGTGGCCCACGTATCGAACGTGTTGGGAACCATCAATCCCATTCCGAAGATCGCCGAGCTGGCCCATCGGGTGGGGGCAGTGGTGGTGGTGGATGCGGCCCA
>CAYUWL010000045.1:0-8885 GCA_964448595.1 uncultured Thermotogaceae bacterium | reverse complement strand
GGAGGTGATGTCGATGCGGCTTTCGGGATACAGGTTCGGCCGGATCGAGGTGGACGATGAAGTGTGGACCCAAGACGTCATGGTCCTCTTAAGCCAAGTATGCCCCTGGCAGCGAAGGGAAGGCCACCGCGTTCACCCCGAAGATTTGGAGGCCGCCCTGGCCGAGGGGCCCGAGCTTATCATCGTGGGAACTGGGTTCTCAGGCCTCCTCAAACTCACCCCGGAAGCTGAGGAGGGCGTGAAGCGGCGCGGCATCGAGCTTTTGGCGGCGAAGACCGCCGAGGCTGTGGAAGCCTACAATGAGCTCGCCCGTAGGAGAAAGACATGTGCCCTTTTGCACCTCACTTGCTGAAGGGGGGGTAAAGCGCCGTCATCTCTCCGAATTCGGCGTGCAATTGGGTGCTTCAGCAGCTAGAATTTGCAAATCACCATTGGGAGGTTGTCAAACATGGACGACAGGAGATTCCAGTTCCTAAAAGAATTCCTTTCCACGATCAGCCCGTCTGGATTTGAGCAGGACGCTGCCGGCGTTTGGCTTAAGGAGGCGGGCACGTTTGCCGACCGCACCTGGAAGGACCTCCACGGGAACGCCTTTGCCGCCGTAAACGAAAAAGGGGCTCCCCGGGTGATGCTCGCCGGCCACATGGATGAGATCGGGCTCATGGTTTCCTATATCGACGACAAAGGGTTCCTTTACGTCCAGGGAATTGGCGGCTGGGATCCCCAGGTGCTTCCAGGACAGCGGGTGTGGATAAAGGGCAAGTCCGGCCAGGTGTTGGGAGTCATCGGTCGGAAGCCGATCCATCTCCTTGAAGACGAAGAGCGAAAGAAGGTGGTGAAGCTCGAGGACCTGTGGGTCGACATCGGCGCCCGCTCCAAGGAAGAGGCGGAAGAGCGGGTGTCAATCGGCGACCCTGTTGTCCTTGCTTACGGGCCTGAGAAGCTTACGGACGAGCTTTTGGTAGCCCGTGGGATCGACGACCGCATCGGCGCGTTCGTGGTGCTCGATGCGCTGCGACTATTGAAAGAGCTCTCACCCAAATGCGCTGCCTTCGCCGTGGCCACGGTCCAGGAGGAGATCGGGCTCAGGGGTGCCAGGACCAGCGCGTTTGGCCTTGAGCCCAAGGTGGGGATCGCGGTGGATGTGACCTTCACCACGGACACCCCTGGAATGGAAGGCGAGAAGAAGCGGGTGGGGGAAGCCAAACTGGGAGAGGGGCCGGTCCTTGCCCGGGGAGCAAATGTAAACCCCAAGCTGTTTGAGCTCCTGGTGGAGATCGCCCAGCAGGAAAAGATCCCCTACCAGGTGGAACCCGCCCCGCGGGGAACCGGCACGGATGCCAACGCCATTCAGCTCACCCGGGCTGGGGTAGCCACCGCCCTCGTCTCGATCCCCAACCGCTACATGCACTCCCCGTGCGAGATCGTGGCCTTCTCGGACCTGGAGAACGCAGCCAAGCTCATCGCCCATGCCTGCGCCCGCCTTAAGGACGACGCCGACCTGATACCCTAGGAAACAGCTGAAGCCTCTGGAGCAGCGGTTCGCCCCCTACCTTCGGGGCAAATGTGGCCCATTCCGCCGGGTACACGGCGAACCCTACGTAGTTGTCGGCTCCCCCATAGTATAGGTACCAACGTCCACCGGCAATCACCAGCCCAGAGGCGAACACCACTACCTCGCCTGGAAGCAACTCGCGGAGGAGCTGGGGCTCCCCTGTCCCCCTGAGCGCAAGGATCAAGTGCGCGGCATCTCCCGGGCCGAGGCCCTCAAGATCGTCCTCGCCGAGCGTTGGGAGGAACATGAGGGCGAAGTCCAAGAGCTCATGGCCCGCAAGGATGCCTACTACCGGGAGCTCATCGAGGGCCTGAGCCCTCAGGACCTGCTCCCCGGGGTGCGGGAGCTGCTAGAGGAACTGAAAAGCCACAGGATAAAAGTTGCTGTGGCCACGGTGTTCCGCAATGCCAGGACTGTCCTCTCGCGCCTCGGGATCTTGGACGAGTTCGACGCCATCGTGGACGGTCACTCCGGCGCAAGGAGCAAGCCCGCCCCCGATCTCTTCCTATACGCCGCGGCCCGGCTCGGAGTGCCTGGTCATCGAGGATGCCGCCGCCGGGATCGAGGGGGCAAAGGCGGCCGGCATGTGGGCGGTGGGCTTGGGCCCAAAGGAGCGTTTCCGCGCCGTGCGGCCAGACCTCGTCATTCCCTCCCTCACCGGGATCACACCCGAGAAGCTCCTCTCGACCCTTGCGGCCCGGATGGCCAGCCGGGAGACCTGGACGGTGCGCGAGGCTCCCTTCGATCCTAAAAAGCAGCGGCAGATGGAAACCATCTTCACCGTGGGGAACGGGTATCTCGGCACGCGCGGGACCTTGGAAGAACGCTATCCAGGGGATCTTTCGGCCACCTTGATCAGCGGCCTCTGCGACGACGCCCCTTTGGTCCACACAGAGCTCGTAAACACCCCGAATTGGACCCCTTGCTACCTCATGGTGGAAGGGGAACGCTTTGCGCTGGACCGGGGAGAGGTCTTAGCCTGCGAGCGCAACCTCGACCTGCGCGAGGGGATCTTGAGGCGCCACGTGCGCTGGCGCAGCCCAAAGGGACACACGGCCGAGCTTCTGATCGAGCGGTGGGCCTCGATGGCCGAGCCCCACCTCTGCGTTCTTCGCCTCCTCGTCACCCCCCTGGACTTCGAGGGGGAGGTGGAGCTGCGGGCAGAGATAGACGGGATGGTGGAAACGCCGGGGGTCACCTCCCCTACGGAAGTGGGGCTCTGCCACTGGGCCTGGGCAGGCCAGGGTCATCCCAGCCCCCAGCGTGCCTTTCTGCATTTGCAGACTAGGAAGAGCGAGGTCGACCTCTGCGTCGCGACCCACCTTGCTGTGGAGGGCCGTGCCTCGGTGCGATACGTTCCCTGCACGTGCCCTTGGCAGCCGGGGGTGGTGGCCCGCTTTGCGCTGCGGAGGGGGGAGACAGCGGTGATCACAAAGCTGGCCAGCCTTTACACCTCAAGCGAGGCGGGATACTCTGCGCTGCTCTCCAAGCACCGAGCGAGGTGGGATGAGCTTTGGGAGCGCTGCGACGTGGAGATCGAAGGCGACGAGGTCGCCCAGCGGGCCGTACGTTTCAACCTCTATCACCTCCTGATCGCCGCCCCCTACCACACTGACCGAGTAAGCATCCCGGCCAAGGCCCTTTCCGGCTTCGGCTATCGGGGGCATGTGTTTTGGGACACCGATGTCTTCATCCTCCCCTTCTTCGCGTTCACCCTTCCGGAGGTGGCAAGAAGTCTACTCCTCTACCGGTATCACACCCTCCCCGCGGCCCGGGAAAGGGCCGTGCAGGTGGGGTGCGAGGGGGCCATGTACGCCTGGGAGTCGGCGGACGACGGCCGCGAAGTGACGCCCAAATGGGTGCCCTCGGAAACAGGTGGGCCCGTCCATATCCGGTGTGGAGACCTGGAACCGCACATCTCCGCGGACGTGACCTACGCGGTGTGGCTTTACTGGAAGGCGACCGGCGACGATGTGTTCATACGGGACTATGGGGCGGAGATCGTCCTCTCCACAGCGGCCTTCTGGGCCAGCCGGGTCGAGTACAATCCCAAACAAGGCCGTTACGAAATCCGAAACGTCATGGGCCCCGATGAGTACCACGAGCAGGTGGACAACAACGCCTTCACCAACGCTATGGCCCAATGGAACATTCAATTCGCCCTGGAGCTATGGGAGTGACTGAAGGGGAGCTATTCCCAAAAAGCAAGGGAACTCGCGCAATGCCTGGGTCTGGGTGAAGAGACGCTCACCCGCTGGCAGGACGTGGCCCAACGCATGTATATCCCCTGCGATTCGTCCACCGGGTTCATCGAGCAGTTCGACGGGTTCTTCCAGCTCCAGGACGTAGGTCTTTCCTCCTTGGAGCCACGGGATCAATCCCTCCAAGCGCTTTTGGGAAGAGGGGAGGTTCAAAGGACCCAGGTCATAAAGCAGCCTGATGTACTGATGCTGCTATACCTCCTGCGGGACCGCTATGACGGACGGGTAAAGCGGGCGAACTGGGACTACTACGAGCCGCGCATGGACCACGACTTCGGCTCCTCATTGGGGCCTCCCATCCACGCCGCCCTGGGAGCCGAACTAGGGTTGACTAAGAAGGCATACGAGCATTTCGTGCGAGCTGCTTGGGTCGACCTTGATGATCTGCGGGGGAACACAGGCGATGGGGTCCATGCTGCATCTGCAGGCGGACTATGGCAGGCGTTGGTGTTCGGATTTGGAGGGCTCAAGCTCACTCCAGAGGGGCCGAAGGCATGGCCAAGGCTTCCCGAACACTGGGAGCGCGTCACATTCCGGATCTGCTACCGCGGCAGGCGATTCCTGTTCGAGCTAGTCCAAGGGAAGGAGGGACCTGTTTACCCACGAGCACTGACGCCATGAACCTAGATCTTGCACTCGCCACAGAGAGTACCGAGACCACAGAGAAGATCATAAATCAACCACAAAGACGCTAAGACTCAAGAAAATTGTTTTAGAATTATAAATCTCGATTTCTTTGCGCCTTCGTGTCTCAGGCTCATGATGTCCTCGTGGGCTCGGTGGCGAGGTTTTCCCTGCCGTGGCGACTTCGCGGTGGCCGTGGATGCAATAGGTGGGATAAAATTAGATTTAAGGAGGTGGTCTATGGCGTACGTCACGAAGAAGGAGCTGATTGATAAGGTGAAGCCGCTTGTCACCGATCTTACGCGGCTGCGGGAAGAGCTCGAGTCGCTGCTCGACGAGATCTCCTCCACTTTGGATAAGATAGAGGAGGCAATCGAGGAGGCGGAGGAGGATTGAGAAAAGAAGGGGGCTGCGGCGCCGGGCAGGAAGCGGGAGAGATCGCTGCCGAGCCCGGCGCCCTCCGCTTCTTTAACCCACAAGCCAGCGCCAAAGCCGCCCGCAAGGCCCAAGCAGACCTGCAACGAGTGTGGTCGCAAAGTAGAGTGCCGCCGAAAGAAACCCATCGCCCTGCCTGATATGCCGGAGCTTACCTGTCCCCCAAAGGAGAAGGCGCCGCAGCCCTTTTCTGAACAGGCGATGAAGCACGATCCTCCACGTGGGCACGTAGGTCGCGGTATCCAGTCCACCCGGCTCCGAGCCTGACTGCGAAAGCACCTGGAAGTGGGGTGTCACGGATTTGTCCGGAGCCCCCAGCGAACCATAGACGGGCAAGAAGGCCAGTAAGGCCAGGATCACCAATGGGCGCCACACGTTTCATCACCTCCTGAAGGCGCCCGAGCTATTGGCCGGTAAGAAGTTGACGGGAGGGAAGCTGCAGTACGGACCACCTTGAGAGAGGTTCAACGCGATGGGTACCACGAACCCTTCATGCTATTATAGGCCTATCTAAGGGGCGGTAAAGGAGGAACCGATGCGCTGGACGATGGCGCTTTTGGTGGTGCTCACGGGCTGGACGGCGCTGGCTCAAACAGGGGGCCAGGTGGCCGGAGGCGAAGACATAGGGGACAGGTTCCTCTCCTTCATCCAATCCGCTGCGGAACTTTTGGGGCAGGGACTTGTGAACCTGGTCAACCTCATCCTTCCCTCAGGCCACGAGATCTCGGCTGGCCTGGCGATCCCCTTGGGCTACCTGGGGCTGCTCACGGTGGTTCTGTTCCTGTTTGGGGTGCTGGAGGCAGCCCGCAAGGTGATCTGGCTTGTGGTAGGGGTTGGGTGGGTCCTGATGGTGGTGCGGATAATCCTCGAGGCCCTGGGCGTCTAGCCCTTACCTTACGCCCAGGCCCTTGAGCACCATGTTCACCGCCGCGTAAAGGAGCACCAAGGCGAAAAGCTGCCGCAACCTTTTCTTGGGGAGCCTGCTCCCCAAGGCAGGACCTAGCTGAGCCCCGATCACGATCCCAACGATCAAGGGGATGGCCAGTTCCCAGTGGGTGTTACCGGAAAGGGCGTGTTGGCTGGTGGCCAAGGCGGCCGAGGGGATCATGACGAACAAGCTCGTGGCCACGGCCTCCCGGATGTCAAGGCCGAGAAGCAGGATCAGGGCCGGCACCATCACCGTCCCCCCGCCCAACCCCAAAAGGCCGCTCGTGGCCCCAGCGGCGAGGCCCACCAGGGTCGCCCGAGCCGGGTATAGGGAAGCCCCCCGGGCGGCGCGGAAAAGCTCCTTGGGCTGTTTTCCCAGGATCATCGTCCCTGCTGGATAGAGGAGGAACAGCCCGAACGCCACGGCGAGCCAGCCGGAGGAGATGTACCGGCTGGCCCAGGCTCCCAGCCATGCCCCGGCCAGGGCCCCAGGCATGATGGCAAGCCCCAGCCCCTTTTGAATCTTCCCCCTGCGCCAGTAAGCGACCGAGCTTGAAAGGCTAGTGAAGATCACCCCGGCGATGCTCGTCCCCACCGCCTCTTGCGTGGTAGCAACCAGGCCAGACAGCGCAAGGAGCGGCACCATGAACACCCCACCCCCCACCCCGATCATGGATGCTATTGTGCCGATCCCGAGCCCGGCCAAAAGGAGCCAGATGTAGGTCACCATGCGAATCAGGATATCCACACCTTCTCCCTTTGGCAACCGATTTTTCGCAGAAAGGACCGTGAGGTACCATAGTGTCCATGGTGACTGAGGAGCGTCGAGCGAAGATCGAGCGGGTGGTGGCCAGTCGCCTTAACGGCCTGGCCTGTGTTTGTGAGAATTTTGAAAAACCCCACAACGCCGCTGCCATCCTCAGGACCTGCGAGGCCTTGGGGATCCTCAACGTCTACATCATCGAGGAGGACGTCCCCTTTGAGCCCGCCAAAGGGGTCACCCAGGGGGCGGAAAAATGGCTCCTTTTGCACCGGTTCCGCCGGGCGGAGCGGGCAATCGCTGCCCTCAAGGACGCCGGCTATGTGATCTATGCCGCCGTCCCCGGGGAGGGGAGCTTGGACCTGGAGGAGCTGCCCTATGACCGACCCTTGGCCCTGGCCTTCGGGGCCGAAGCAAGCGGGGTTTCCGAAAAACTCCTCTCTGCCTGTGCAGGGACCTTCCGCATCCCCATGTGGGGTTTTTCCCAGTCGCTCAACGTGTCGGTGGCGGCGGCGATAGCGCTTTACCACTGCGCCCGGGCCCGGAGGCGATACCTGGGTAGGGAAGGGGATCTCTCCCCGGAGGAGCTCTCCGCCCTAAGGGCTCGGTACCTTGAGCTATCCCTTCCCCCAAGCCGAAGGCCCAAGTATGAGGCGTCTTAAGTATTGGCTGTTTTTGGCCCGCTGGGTCCCGGCGGTAGCGATCGCCCTCCTTTTCACTGGGATCTTCTGGCTTGTATACCTGCCCAGGAAGCTCTATCTTGACAGGAGATGGAAAAGGGGCTAGGGATCGCACTAGGGGGTGGAGGGGCGCGGGGGTTGGCCCACGCCGGTGTCCTTTCGGAGCTTTCGAAGGCCGGCCTCCGGCCCCAGATCGTGGCCGGGACCAGCATGGGGGCCATCGTGGGGGGCCTTTACGCCGCCGGACAAGACCTGGAAAGGCTCCTTCAGGTGATGGAAAACCTCGATCTCCACCAGATCTTTGGGATGCCGGAATCCTACCGGCAGGCCTTGGAACGGGGGGTGGGGGAGGCGCTGGTGGAGCGGTTCCGTGGTCCCAGCTGGAGGCAGGAACCCTCCCCCCGCACCGCCCGGCTGTTGGAGTTCCTGCGCCTTTTTTCCAAGGGGCTCACCTTCGAAGAACTGCCTGTGAGCTTCGCCTGTGTGGCGGCGGACCTCCACACCGGGGAGGAGGTGGACATCGACTCGGGGCCGCTTTATTTGGGGATGGCGGCCTCGGCCGCCCTGCCTGGGGTTTTCCATCCCTTAAGCTGGAACGGCCGCTGGCTGATAGACGGCGGGGTGGTGAACAACCTCCCGGTGGACGTGGTGGCAAGGAAGGGCGCCGAGGTCGTGATCGCCGTGGATCTCTCCTCCCGGCTCGACTCCGACCCCAAGACCACGGTGGAAGTGCTGCTCCAGTCCTATGCCATCACCTCTCAGGAGCTGGGGCGGGTGAAGCTGAGGTGGAATAGAGAAAGATTGGGGGAGCGGCTTGTCCTGGTGCGGCCTGAGCTTCCAGGGATCGGGGTGCTGGACTTCGAAAGGCTTCCCGAGGCGGTGGAGGCTGGCCGGGCCGCCGCCCGGGGATGCCTGCCGAAGATCCTAGCGCTACTTCAAAAGTGAAGCCGCCGCCCGGTCGCAGAGCACGGTGAGGGCGGGGTGGAGCTGGAGCACCGAGGCCGGGACCTCCGGAGTAATCGGGCCCGAAAGCGTGCGGGAAAGCACTCCCGCCTTCTCCACTCCTGAAACCAAAAGCAGAACTTCCCAAGCGTTCATGATAGTCCGGATGCCCATGGTAATCGCCCTCTTTGGTGTCCTTTCTAAGCCCCCAAAGCTGGCAGCCTCGGCCCTACGCGTCTCCTCTGAAAGCTGGGCCACATGGGTGCGGGACTCAAGTGGAGTCCCAGGCTCGTTGAACGCGATGTGTCCGTTCTCCCCTAGCCCCAGGACGGCGAGGTCGAGCCCCCCTGCCTCCTGGATCAGGCTTTCATAACGGGTGCATTCCCCATCCGGATCCTCCGGGAGGCTGGCCGGGATATGGACGCGTTCCTTCTTCAGGTTCACCTGGTCCCACAGGTGCCGGTGCATGAAGCTTGCGAAGCTCTGGGGGTGATCGGGAGGAATTCCCAAGTACTCGTCGAGGTTAAAGGCCGTGACCTGGGAGAAGTCCACCAGCCCCTCGCGATGGAGGCGCACCAGCTCTCGATACATCCCGATGGGAGTGTCCCCGGTGGGGAGGGCGAGGACGAGGTCGGGCCTCTCAAGTAGCCTGCGGGCCACCCACCTCGCTGCCTCCCGAGAGAGCTCCTCGTAATCTCGCA
>CAYUWL010000044.1:0-9055 GCA_964448595.1 uncultured Thermotogaceae bacterium | reverse complement strand
CCTTCCTCGCGGTGGTGGCGATGAACCAGGAATCGATGGCGTAATAAAGAAGGGGTGTATCACAGCGCCAGCAGAACGGGTAATCGTGGGCATAGAGCTCGGCTGAAAACAACCTTCCCTTGGCCTTTAGATCCTCTATGATGAGGGGATCGGCGTCCTTTACGAACTTCCCTGCCGCCAGGGGGAAGTCCTCGGTGAAACGGCCGCTTTTGTCCACGGGCTGCACGAACGGGAGCCCCTCCTTCTTCCCAAGCTCGTAGTCTTCTTCACCAAAGGCAGGAGCGATGTGCACGATCCCGGTCCCCTCATCCATGGTCACGAAGTCAGCCCCCACCACCCGGTAGGCGCCCTCCTTTTCGACCAGGGGATAGAGCGGCTGGTAGCGGAGCCCCACGAGTTCCGCTCCGGAGTGCTCGGCCACCACCCTTGCCCCTTCCCCAAGCACGGCGGCAAGGCGCGGCCGGGCCAGGATGAGCCGCTTCCCCTCATGCTCCACCTCCACGTAGGTGGCGGCAGGGTCCACAGCCAGGGCCACGTTTGCCGGGAGCGTCCAGGGGGTGGTGGTCCAAACGAGAAACGCCTTGTCCGGTTCGTCGACCAGGGGCATGAGCACGAACACCGACGGGTCCTCCACGTTTCGGTACCCCTGCGCTACCTCGTGGGAGGAGAGAGGCGTCCCGCACCTGGGGCAGTAGGGCAGGATCTTGTGCCCCTGATAGAGAAGCCCCTGCTCATGGATCTTCTTCAGCCCCCACCAGACGGACTCGATGTAGTCGTCCGTGTAGGTGATGTAGGGCTGCGTAAGATCGATCCAAAACCCCATGCGCCTGATCATGTCCTCCCAGGCTTTGATGTACTTGTGCACGGAGGCCTTGCATTTTTCTACAAACTTCTCCAGTCCGTAGCGCTCGATCTCGGCCTTGGTCTTGATGCCGAGTTCCCTTTCCACCTCGAGCTCCACCGGCAGCCCATGGCAGTCCCAACCCGCCTTCCGGCGCACGAAGTACCCGCGCATGGTCTTGTAGCGAGGGAACAGGTCCTTGTAAATGCGTGGGAGCAGGTGTCCGAAGTGTGGACGGCCGTTCGCTGTGGGTGGTCCCTCGTAAAACACATATCTGGGGCCGCATTTAGTGCGCTCAAGGGAGCGTTCAAACACGTGCTTTTCCTGCCAAAAGGCTAGCACCGCCTCCTCACGACGGCGCGGATCGCTCTCTAGTCTCTGGAAGCCCACGAACCCCTCCTTGCCTAAAGTCCAAACGAAAAACGCCCTCCGCATCTTTGATCGAAAACTTGATTTGCGAATCCTCTCCCTGCCCCTAGCGGGGCAGGATGATGCGGTGGGCGAAGGCGATCACGTGTCTTTTCATCGTGGATCCCGCAAGGGATTATAACGTGTTAAGTAATTCTCCAAAAGGGACCGACAAAATTGAAGGGGCTTGTTGGGTTTGCCTACTCGGGAGGCGAAAAGCGCTGGAAGATCTCCGGCACCCGGCTTAAGGCTGCCTTCAGGTCGAAGATGGCCTCGAGCTCCTTGGGGGCAAGAAGTTTCAGCACTTCGGGATTGGTAGCAGCGACCTCCTTTAATTCGACCTCATTGCGCTCGGCTTCCGCTGCCAGGCGTCGCACCAGTGCGTAGGCCTCTTTCCTTGACATCCCCTTCTTCACCAAGGACAGAAGCAACCCTTCCGAGAAGGGTAGACCCCGTGCCGCGATGAGCCTTGAGAGCATCCGTTCCGGGTAGACTCTAAGGTTTCTGGTTAAGTCCACGGCCCGATCGAGCATGTAATCTACCAGGATGAACGCCTGGGGCAGGAGGATCCGCTCCACGGAAGAGTGGGACATGTCGCGTTCATGCCACAGGACGCTGTTCTCCAAGGCCGGAACCACGGTGGTGCGTACAAGGCGGGCAAGACCGCAAAGCCTCTCTGAAAGGATGGGGTTTCTCTTGTGGGGCATGGCAGAGGAGCCTTCGGGACGGCCCTCTGCGAGTTCCCCCACTTCGGACCGGGAAAGGTGGCGCACTTCCAGAGCGATGGTCTCCACCAAAGAGGCGGCCGCGGCCAGGGCGAACAGGACCTCCGCGTGTCGGTCCCGGGGGATGACCTGGGTGGCAGTCGGGCAAGGCGCAAGCTCAAGCTTCGCCAGGGCGCGCCTTTCTGCCTCCGGAGGGAAGTGGGCATAGGTCCCCACCGCCCCAGAAAGCTTGCCCACGGAGATCGCCTCCCTGGCCCCAAGGAGCCGCTTTCTCACGCGCGAAAGCCCATCGTACCAGACGAGGACCTTGAGCCCGAACGTTATGGGCTCGGCATACTGGCCATGTGTCCTGCCCACCATGGGGGCATCCCGGTAGCGCAAGGCAAGCTCCCATAGGACCTGGGAGAGGTTTTTCGCCTTTTCCAAGAGAAGCCCCAGGGCCTCCCGCAGGGCCAAGGCGAGGGCGGTGTCCTTGACGTCGGAGGAGGTGAGCCCGTAGTGAAGCCAGCGGCCCTCCGGCCCCACTTCTTCCTCCAGAACCAAGAGGAACGCGATGAGGTCGTGGCCCACCTCGCGCTCGACTGAAAGGATCCTCTCCACGTCAATCCTGGCCTTCTTCCGGACGGAATCGGCGGTCCCTTGGGGGATGTGCCCAAGCTCCTCTAGGGCCGAAAGACAAGCTAGCTCCACCTCAAGCCAGCGCCCGTACTGAGCGGCAAGGGTCCAGAGGTCCCGCATCGGCGAAAGCGCATACCTCTCCAGCATGGCACACTTAGATATCGAGTACGGCCACGCGGTGGGCGTTCTCCCGGATGAAGTCCCGCCGCGCCCCCACGTCCTGCCCCATCAGGATAGTGAAGATCTCGTCCGCCTCCAGGGCATCCCGGATCGTTACCTTCTTTAAGATCCGGGTTTCCGGGTTCATGGTGGTTTCCCATAGTTCCTCGGGGTTCATCTCCCCCAATCCCTTGAACCGTCGCACCGAGAATTTTCCATTCTCTTTGGAACTGAACTCCTGGAGTTCCTCGTCGGAGTAAAAGTAAAGACGCTGCTTTCCCTTTTGCGCAAGATAAAGGGGCGCCTGGGCTATATAGACGTACCCGTTTTCGATCAGGGGTTTGAGATAACGGAAGAAGAAGGTGAGAAGAAGCGTGCGGATATGGGCACCGTCGATGTCCGCGTCCGCCATGAGGATGATCTTGTGATATCGGAGCTTCCCTAGGTCGAACTCCTCCCGGATTCCCGTACCCAAAGCGGTGATGATTGCCCTGAGCTCCTGGTTATCGAGGAGCTTTGACAGCCTGGCCTTCTCCACGTTGAGGACCTTTCCCCGCAAGGGGAGGATGGCCTGGAAGGTGCGGTCCCGGCCCTGCTTGGCCGAGCCGCCGGCGGAATCCCCCTCCACGATGAACAGCTCGGACTTTTTGGGATCCTCGCTCGTGCAGTCGGCGAGTTTGCCCGGCAGGCCGTTTGAAAGGAGGGCCCCTTTGCGGCGCACCAGCTTCCTGGCCTTGGCAGCGGCGAGGCGCGCCCGATATGCAGTGAGGGATTTCTCGATGATCGCCCGGGCCACCCCCGGGTTTTTGGCCAGATACTGTGCGAGCTGCTCCCGCACCACCTCTTCCACATAGGTCCGCATCTCTGGATTCCCAAGCTTCGTTTTGGTCTGTCCCTCGAACTCGGGCTGCCCCAGTTTTACCGACAGGATCGCGACCAAACCCTCGCGGATCGCCTCCCCGGGAATGCCCCCGTCCTTCTGCCTTAGGAGCCGCTTCTCCTTGGCATAATCGTTGAAGGCCCGCGTCAGGGCCGCCCTGAACCCGGTGAGGTGGGTCCCCCCCTCCCGGGTGTTGATGTTGTTGGCAAATGTGAAGATCTCTTCATCCATGGCGTCGGTGAACAGAAGCGCCGCCTCCATGGTACGGTCGCCCCTGTCATCGACGATGTAAATGGGCTCCGAATGGAGGGGATCCTTGCCCGTGGCCAGGTCCTTGACGAACGCCACCACCCCACCCCGGAAATGGAACTCCCGCTTCACCCCCGCGATCCGGTTTTCCAGACGGATGTGGAGTCCCGGGTTGAGATAGGCCAGCTCCTTTAGGCGGTGAGACAGCTTGGAAAAGTTGTACCGGATTTCCCCAAAGATCTCCCGATCCGGCAGGAAGGTAATGGTGGTACCGGTGGAATCGGCCTTCCCCACTGCCTCAAGCTCCGTGATCTTGCGCCCCCGGCGGAACTCCTGTCGGTAGAGCTTTCCGTCCCGCCACCCCACCTCCACGGTCAGGAACTCCGACAGGGCGTTCACCACCGAGACGCCCACGCCGTGAAGCCCTCCGGACACCTTGTAGCTTTCGGCGGAGAATTTTCCGCCGGCGTGCAGGGTGGTGAGCACAAGCTCCACCGTGTTTATCCCGGTCTCGGGATGGATCCCCACCGGGATCCCCCGGCCGTTGTCGATCACGGTGACCCGCTTGTCCTCATGGATGATGACCCGGATCTCGGTGCAGTAGCCCGCTAGGGCCTCGTCCACGGCGTTGTCCACCACCTCGTAGATAAGGTGAAGTAGCCCATCCGGCCCGGTGGAACCGATGTACATCCCCGGGCGCTTCCTCACCGCCTCTATGTCCTCCAGGACCTGGATCTTGCTTGCGTCGTATTCATGCCCCCTCGTCAAATGCACCACCTCGCTTTGAAGTATATTCGATCGAGAAAAAACCAGCAACGCATCGGAATTTGCTACCTCTCGCCGTCCCGTTTGTCCGCCTGGCCAGAAGGGGGGTGAGCGGTTAAGCTCCTCGCGAGAAAGGAGGGTCGGTGCGGCTTTTGGAATGGCAAGGAAGGGAGATCTTTGAGCGAAGCGGGGTCCCCGTTCCCCCGGGGGAGCTCGTCCACACCCCAGAGGGGGCCCGAGAGGCGGCCGAGCGCCTGGGCGGCCCGGTGGTGCTCAAGGCCCAGGTACCGATAGGTGGGCGGGGTAAAGCGGGCGGCATCAAAAAAGCAGCCCGGCCTGAGGAAGCCGAAGACATCGCACGCCGGTTGCTGGGTGCCGAGCTTGGGGGCGTGAAGGTGAACTCCCTGCTCGTGGTCCGGGCGGCGGACATCCTCTCCGAACATTACCTTGGTATCACGGTGGACCGAAGCCGGCGGTCAGGGGTGTTCATCTACTCGCCCTCCGGAGGGATGGACATCGAGGAGGTGGCGAAGACCAGGCCGGATACGGTGGTCAGGGAGCCCGTCCCGCCGCTGGAGGGCCTGTGCCCGTTTAGGCTCCGCCGCCTGTTTTCCATCGCCCCGACGCATGTGCGCAAGGAACTGATGAATGTGGCCCAAAAGCTATTCCAGGTTTTTCTTTCTTACGAGGCGAGCCTCGTTGAGATCAACCCCCTGGCCGAGACCCCGGAAGGGCTCCTCGCCCTGGATGCAAAATTGATCATCGACGACGATCACCGGCCCAGCGAGCGGTTCGCAGGGCTTCGGGAAGCGGCTGAGGATCCCCTGGAGGCGGAGGCCAAGGCCGCCGGGCTTTCCTATGTAGGGCTAGCGGGAGAGGTGGGGATCATCGGAAATGGAGCGGGGTTGGTCATGGCCACGCTAGACCTCGTTTCCCAGGCGGGGGGTAGGCCTGCGAACTTCCTGGACATCGGCGGGGGGGCGCGAGCGGAGCGGGTGAAGAGGGCAGTGGAGATCGTGACCCGGGCACCGGGGGTGCGGGTATTGTTTGTGAACGTGTTCGGCGGCATCACCCGTTGCGATGAGGTGGCCCGGGGGATCACCCAGGCGACGGAGGGGCTTCCCCTTCCGGTGGTGGTGAGGCTCACCGGCACGAACGAGCGCCAGGGCCGAGAGATCCTCGCTCGGGCAGGGCTGGTTCCGGTGGAGACCATGGAGGAGGGGGCCGTCCGAGCGGTGGCCCTGGCCAAGGGGGGGAAATGAGAGCGCTTGCTGCGCTGGTTCTGGTCGGAGTTTTGGGACAGATGGCAGCTAGTGCCCCGGCGGAGATCATCCCGCTTTCCCAGGTACAAGCGGGGATGCGGGGCTGGGGGCTTACGGTAGTGGCCGGGACGGAAGTTTCCCGGTTCGAGGTGGAAGTAATCGGGGTGATCGACGAGCCGGGCGAACAAAACGACTTCATCGTGATCCGTGCCTTTGGGGATGCCGTTGAGCGTTCCGGGGGGATCGCCCAAGGGATGTCTGGAAGCCCGATATACCTCGAAGGGAAACTGGCCGGGGCGCTTTCCCGGGCTGCCATGTGGTCAGCGGAGCCCGAGCGCCCGTTGGGACTGGTTACCCCAATTGAGGCCATGCTCAAGGTGCTGGCCGAGGTCAAACAACAGGCCCCGGAAGGGCCACCCCAGGAGGAGCTCCCTATCCCCAAAGAGCTTAAGAAGATGGGCATCTTGCACCTGAAATTCTGTGCCACCCCGCCAGAATCCCTTGAGTCTAGGACCTTATACTCCTGGCCGCTTTCCGCTCCCGTCGTGGCAGCCGGCCTCTCCCCGCGGGCGCTTGAGATCGTAAGGCAAGGGCTGGACATTCGCCGGGAGGACCATCCGCTGCTTTCGCTCCTTTCCCCGTGGCGGACCCGCCTCCCAGGGCTCACCGGCCCTGGGATAGGCCGGATAATCCAAGCCCCGCCTACCACCCCTGGCTCAGAGGGCCTTCCCTTTTCGCCAGGGGCACCGGTGGGGGTAGGGCTCCTCTCCGGCGACGTCTCATTGGGCGCGCTGGGCACAGTTACCTTAGTCGACGGGGATGCGGTGCTTGCCTTCGGGCACCCGTTTCTGTTTTCCGGCCGCACTGATTACTTCCTCAGTTCGGCTTATGTGTTTGACACCGTGGCGGCCCTCGACGCCCCCTACAAGTTGGGGAGCCTGGGGGATGTACGGGGGGCTGTGGTCGCCGACCGCTGGGCCGGGATCGGGGGTCTAGCGGGAAGGTCGCCGAGCGCGGTGGATCTAGAGTTTTCGGTGTGGGACGAAACCCGCGGCCAGGGGAGCGAGCTTTCCGCCAGTATGGTGCGGGAACCGCGCTACTCAGGGCTCCTTTGCTACATCACTGGGCTTGAAGCCACAGACCGCGCTTTGGACCGCATCGGTCCTGGCACGGTAAGCGTCCGCTACCGCATCGAGGGGGAGGGGTTGCCCAAGCCCTTGGAGCGGCACAATGTGTTCCTGTCCACAGAGGATATCGCCTTGTACGTGCCTTGGGAAGCTGCCATCGTCACCGAAATCCTGGAGTACAACGAATTTATAGATCCGGGCCTTCTTCAGATCGACCTCGACGCCACGATCACGGATGAGCTCTCCGCCATTTTTATACGAGATCTACAGGCAGATAAGGACAGTTACGCACCGGGGGATACCATTCACTTCACCGTGTACCTCCAGGACTGGCGGGGAGAGGAGACCTTCTGGTCAGGGGAATTTCCCATTCCGGACGGCTTGGATACCCCATATGTCGAGCTTAGGGCCTACGGTGGTCCCAGGGCTATTGAGAAAGGTGAGCGGGCACCCTTGATCGACTCCATCGCGGCCCTCGTGGACTACATCGAGGGGATCCCCTCCTACGACACCCTCACCGTGGAGCTATTTGCCCTGGATCCCATCTCGGAACTCCTCGGGGAGCCTTGGCTGTACGGGGTGAACGACGTCTCGGTTTCGGTGGGGCGTGCGGTGGTGTATGACCAAGTATCATTGATACTTCCCCTTAGAGCGGAGGAATAGACATGTGGGACTTGCGTGAGGCAGCGGAGATCCTCGGGGTGACCCTCATCCGGCCACGCGCCCCGTTTATCGCGTCCGGGGCGGCCTGCGACTCCCGCAAGGTGGAACCTGGGCACGTGTTCGTCGCCCTCCAGGGAAAACGGCACGACGGACACGATTTCCTCGCCGAGGCCTTCTCTAAGGGAGCGATCGGGGCCTTGGTCTCCCAAGATCCGGGACAGGGCCACAACCTGCTTTTGGTGGACGACGTGGAGGCCGCCCTATGGGACCTCGCTGCCTGGCGCCGGGACCAACTTGCCATCCCGTTCGTGGGGGTGACAGGTTCGTTCGGAAAGACCACTGCTAAGGAGCTCATCACCGCTTCGCTTGCGGTCCGCTACCGCGCGTTCAGGGCCCGGGAATCTTACAACACCGAACTTGGGGTGCCCCTTGAGATCTTAAGCGTTCCGAACGATGCGGAGGTGGCGGTGTTGGAGCTGGGGGCGGCCGGGCCCGGGGAGATCAGAAGGCTCGCCCAGCTTGTACGGCCATGGGCTGGGATCATCACCGGGGTGGGGGAAGCGCATCTCGCCGGCCTAAAGGACCGGGAGGGGGTGGTCCAGGCCAAGTGGGAGCTTGCCGAGGCCCTCCCGGAGGAGGGGGTGCTCGCCCTGAACTGGGACTTCCCGGAGCTGCGGGCCCGGGCTGACGCTTGTGCGGGCGTATGCATAAGGTTCGGAAGCACTCCCCAAGCGGACTTCTACCCCCAGCAGG
The DNA here is from genome assembly GCA_964448595.1 of uncultured Thermotogaceae bacterium. GTDB lineage: Bacteria > Bipolaricaulota > Bipolaricaulia > Bipolaricaulales > Bipolaricaulaceae > 64-32. The sequence continues at coordinate 605 of CAYUWL010000044.1, read as the reverse complement.
TGGTGGCGGACTCCCCAGACGGCGTGCGCTTCGTCGCTGTAACCCCCCGGAGCGAGATCCCTGTTAGGCTAAAACTCCTGGGAGAACACGTGGCTACGTTGGCCTGTGGAGCCTTGGCCTTGGCATGGAGCATGGGGGTGCCCGAGGAGGCGGCCGCCCAAGCCCTGAGCGAGGTGCATCCCTTGCCGCATCGCTTAGAGCTGTGCCCCGCCCCCTTCGGTTGGATCCTGGACGATTGCTATAACGCCAACCCACTTTCCGTGCGAGCGGCATTGAAAACGCTGGTCACCTTAAACCTGCCCGTGAAGCAGCGGGCAGCCCTCCTTGGCGACATGCTGGACCTAGGCCCTGACGAAGCCCGCTACCACCGGGCAGTGGTGGAGGAGGCCCGCTGGCAGGGAGTGGATGTCCTGTTCGCCTTCGGTCCCCGCATGGCGAAGGCATTCACGGCTTGGGATGGCCCGGGATCGGCTGAGCCCGAAGACCTTATGGCCTTGCTTGCCAAGGTGCGGGAGGAGGCGGGTCGCCTGCCCACACTGCTCCTGGTCAAGGGCTCCCGGGGGATGGCCCTGGAACGCGCCGTGGTCGCCCTCACCCGTTGAGGG
>CAYUWL010000043.1:0-9219 GCA_964448595.1 uncultured Thermotogaceae bacterium | reverse complement strand
GGAAGATAACACTCTGGGATGAGCAGAGAAACTGCTTCCGATAAACTGGAGCTCCAAACCGAAAGGAGAGCCAGTTGCGGAAGCGTATCCTGAAAGGGCCAATCCTCAAGACCATGCTCCTTATTGCCTGGCCGGTGATGGTGTCCAATGGACTTCAGGCCCTATACAACCTGATCGACGCCTTTTGGCTGGGGAAGGTGTCCACCGAGGCCCTGTCCGCCCCCACGGTGGCCTGGCCAGTGATCTTCACGTTCATGTCGCTTGGGATCGGTTACCAGTGGGCCGGCTCTACGCTTGTGGCCCAGTACACCGGGGCAGGGGATCGTGCCGGGGCCGACCGGGCCGGGACCCAGGTGTTTTCCTTCTTGTTCCTCCTCTCCCTGGCGGTGGCGGCCTTGGGCTATGGCCTCGCCCCCACGGTGCTCTGGCTCCTCCACACCCCGGAGGAGGTGTACCCTCTGTCCCTTTCCTACCTGCGCATTGTGTCCCTGGGATTCCCGCTCATGTACGGGGCGTTTGCTTTCACCGGGCTCCTTTTGGGAGTGGGAGACACCCGCACCCCAATGTACCTGAACGGTGCCTCGGTCCTTCTGAACGCGGTACTCGACCCGTTCCTCATCTTCGGCTGGGGGCCTGCTCCTGAGCTCGGGGTGGCCGGGGCCGCCGTCGCCACGGTGCTCTCGCGGGGCCTGGCCGGCTTGGCCGGGGTGGGGCTTCTGGGGATGGGCCGGCTGGGGCTGCGGCTGCGCCCTGCCTGGCTCCTCCCCCGCTGGACCTACGTGCGCAAAATCCTCCAGGTGGGGACCCCAAACGCGGTGGACCACGTGGGCACTTCCCTGGGCTTTGTAGTGGTCATGGGGTTGGTGGCGGGCTTCGGCACTACGGTGGTGGCCGCCTACGGAGTAGGTCAGCGCATCATCAACCTGTTCAATACCGCTATCTGGGGGGCCACCTCTGCCCTCCTCACCATGGTGGGCCAAAACCTGGGGGCGGACCAGGCCGACCGCGCCGAGCAGATCGCCCGCCGAGGCATCCGGGCCACGTTCGTCGTCCTCGTGACCCTGGCCTTGGTCACGGTCTCTGTCCGGCGCCCTCTTTACCTCATGTTCATCGCCGATCCCGCGGTGATTGCCGAGGGGAGCCTGTTCCTCGCAATCTTCGGCCTGTCGGTGCCGTTCTTCGGGCTGTTCGCCGCAGCAAGTTCCGTGTTCCGTGGGGCTGGACACACCGTGCCCCCCATGGTGCTCTCCTTGGTGCGGCTGTGGGGATTTCGGGTGTTCCTCTCCTGGCTTTTGGGCTACCGGCTCGGCCTGGGGCCCCTGGGGCTATGGGGCGGGATGGCCCTGAGCAACGTCCTGGCAGGCCTTCTTCTCCACGGCTGGCTCCTCCGGGGGACCTGGAAGCGGAAGGTCATCGAACCGGAGAGGGTTTCCGCCCTCACCCCTTGACGCAAGGGGCCTTTTCGTGCTATATAAGTATTGATGATGAGGGGACAAGCAACCGTGCAGCAAAAGGAGGTGATAGTTGGGCTAGCGTCCTGTTCCGTATATTACTGGTTCGTGTAGGGGCGTGACCTCCACCGGAGGAGGTACGCCCGTGCGCCGCAAGGGAAGCCTTGCGGTTTTTATTTTTCAAGGAGGTGAAAGGTGAAATTATCGGCGCTATTGGCAGCGGTGTTGTTCGGGCTTGCGGCCCTTGCCACCCCGCTCAAGATTGGGATCACTCAAATCGTTGATCACCCGGCCCTAAACGCAGTTAGGCAGGGCGTAATCGACGTCCTCGCCGAAGCGGGCTATGTTGAGGGAGAGAACGTAGAGTACGTACTGGGCAATGCTCAAGGGGACTTTTCTGTGGCCATGTCAATAGCTCAGAACTTCCTAGCCCAAGGGGTGGACCTGGTGGTTTCCATAGCCACCCCTACCTCCCAGGCTGCGGTGCAGGTGTTCAAGGACACAAGCGTCCCGGTGGTGTTCTCCGCGGTGACGGATCCGGTGGGGGCCGGGCTCACGGGCTACCCCCACGTGACCGGCACCTCGGACATGATCGATGTGACCTCGGACCTGGCATTGCTCAAGGAGCTCGTTCCCGGCCTGACGAAGGTGGGCATGGTCTACAACCCCGGCGAGGCCAACTCCGCCATCCTCACGGACATGGCCAAGGATGCCGGTGGAGATCTGGGCCTTGAGATCGTGGCTGCGGCGGCGGAGAACACGGCCGCAGTGCCCTTGGCCGCTCAATCCCTCATCGGCCGCGTCCAGGCCATCTACGTGACCACCGACAATACGGTCGTCTCCGCCTTGGAGTCGGTGGTGGACGTAGCCAAATCCCAAGGGATACCGCTTTTGGTGGCCGATCCCTCCAGCCTGGAGCGTGGGGCGCTGGTGTGTACGGGCTTTGACTACTACGACCATGGCCGCATGACGGGCGAGCTGGTGCTCAAAATCCTCCAGGGCGCTTCGCCTGCCGACCTTCCGGTGGAGTACCAGAAGGGCACCCAGGTATGGCTGAACCTGGATATGGCCGGGGAGATGGGCTTCTCTTTCCCACAAGCGATTGAGGAAAAGGCAACCGGGCTCCTTTTTGGGGGGAGGCGGTTTGTGATCAAGGACTAGAGATAACGCCGTGACGCTTTTCGTCCATGCGGTCGAGCAGGGGTTGATTTACGGCCTGATGGCCCTGGGGGTATACGTCTCGTTCCGGGTACTCGCGTTCCCCGACCTCTCCGTGGACGGGACGTTCCCCCTGGGAGCCGCGGTGGCAGCCGCGCTGATCATCGGGGGCTGGGACCCCTTCCTCGCCTCCCTGGTCGCCCTGGGGGCCGGGGCAGTGGCCGGGGCCTTCACCGGGATCTTGGCCACCAAATTCCGGATCCAGGGGCTTCTGGCCGGGGTGCTGACGATGATCATGCTCTACTCCCTCAACCTCCGCATCATGGGAAGACCGAACCTCCCCCTGCTCGGCCGCCCCTCCGCCCTCACGGTCACAGTGCAGGCCCTGCATCTTACCCCCCCTTGGGGGCTGGTCTTGGTGGCTGCCATCCTGGCCTTCGGATTCAAGATCCTCCTGGACCTCTTCTTCCACACGGAGCTGGGTACGGCCATGCGCGCCACCGGGGATAATCCCGAAATGGTTCGGGCATTCGGGGTCAACCCCGAGACCATGGTGATCCTGGGCCTGGCCCTATCCAACGGTTTGGTGGCCCTGGCTGGGGCCCTGGTGGCCCAGTACTCGGGGTTTGCGGATGTGGGCATGGGGGTGGGGACGATCGTCGCCGGCCTTGCCTCGGTGATCGTCGGGGAAATGCTGTTTCGCCCCCGCACGGTCATCTGGGCCACGGTTGCGGCCCTGGTCGGCTCGTGTCTTTACCGGGGGGCAATCCTGGTGGCATTGCGCTATGGAGGTGCCTTGGGGTTTACCGCCTCGGACCTCAAGCTCCTCACGGCCCTGGTGGTGCTGGGGGCACTCATGGCCCCGGCGATTCGGGCCAGGCTCAAGGGTGAGGAAGCATGATCCTGGAGCTTTCCGGCATCTCAAAGACCTTCACATTGGGAGCAGAAAAGATCGAGGCCCTGCGGGGCGTAGACCTTTCCTTGGCCGAAGGGGAGTTCGTCACGGTGATCGGCTCAAACGGCGCCGGAAAGAGCACACTGCTCAACATCATCGCCGGCACCTGTCGCCCCACCCGTGGTCGGGTGAAGATCGCCGGAAGAGACGTGACCCGCTGGCCAGCTCACAGTCGAGCCCGTTGGATCGGACGGGTGTTTCAGGATCCCCTGAAAGGCACCGCCGCCCACATGACCTTGGCCGAGAACCTAGCCTTGGCCTTGCGCAAGGGCCCCCGGGGACTGGGCCCGGTCCTGTCCCATGCCAAGCGGAAACGCCTGGAAAAGGCCCTGGCCCATCTGGATATGGGCCTTGAAGGCCGGCTGAGGGAGAGGGTGGCACACCTCTCCGGTGGGGAGCGTCAGGCGGTGACCGTGCTCATGGCCACACTGGCCCAGCCCAAGCTCCTCCTCCTCGATGAGCACACCGCGGCCCTGGACCCGGCCAATGCGGACAAGGTGCTTGAGGTGACCGAGCGCCTGGTAGAGGAAAGCAGGATCACCACACTGATGGTCACCCACCGCATGGACCAGGCCCTACGCACCGGAAGCCGACTCATCATGATGCACAAAGGGCGAGTGCACCTGGACCTAGGCCAAAAGGAAAAGCGAAATCTCACCGTGGACAATCTGGTGAGCCTGTTCCGGCGAGTGGGCGTGACGGACGACGAGCTGCTCTTGGAAGCGGTGCGCGGGAGAAGCTCAGCTTAAAAAGGAGAAAACATGTCCCAAAGAAACATCGCGATAGTGGGTCTAGGCACCATTGGGACCGCCTTGGTGAAGGGGATCCTCAAAGCCGAGCTTGCGCCCCGGGAAGGACTTGCAGGAAGCACTGCTCACCCGGAGACCGCGAAAGCGGCCGAGGAGCGGCTGGGCATCCCCGTGACCACGGACAACCGCGCCTTGGTCCAAGGCAAAGACACGGTGATCCTGGCCGTCAAGCCCAAGACCATCCCCAAGGTGCTTTCCGAGATCCGCGATGTGCTCACCCCAAGGCAGCTCCTTATCTCCGTGGCTGCGGCCACCACCACCCGGTTCGTGGAAGAAAGGCTGGGAAAACCGATCCCGGTGGTACGGGCCATGCCCAACACTCCATGTCAGATCGGTCTGGGGATGACGGCCATCTGCCCTGGCCGCTACGCTCGTCCAGAGCACCTGGAGGTAGCCCGGGCGATCTTCTCCTCCGTGGGCCGGGTGGCGCAGGTAGAGGACGAGGAGCTGATGGATGCCGTGACCGCGCTATCAGGATCCGGGCCGGCTTATGCCTACATCATCATCGAGGCGCTGTCCGAGGGCGGGGTGAAGATGGGCCTCCCGAGGAAGCTTGCCACCGAGCTTGCCGCCCAGGCGATCCTGGGCGGGGCGGCGCTGGTTTTGGATTCCGGCCAACACCCGGCGCTCCTCAAGGACGACGTCACCACCCCGGCGGGGGTGACCATAGATGGCCTCATGGCCCTGGAGGAGGGTGGACTCAGGGTGGCGCTGATCAAGGCCGTCATGGCGGCCACCGAACGCGGCAAGACCTTATCCAAAAACTCCCCTTGACGACCGCTCAACTTTGCGGCCAGGGTTTGGTCTCCTTTGATGGGGATTGAGTTCGGTCCGGAAGCTTAGGGCGGAAGAGTAGCCAGGCCAAAAGCCCACCGGGAAAACCGAGGAAGAAGACCATCAGGCCGGCAAGCCAGCCGGACTTCCCCCGCCGCTCCGCGTCCTGAAATACCCAGATGCAAACCCCAACCAGCGTCATCACGTACAAGAAGGCTGCGATTGCCGTAAATGCCACTAAGCCTCCTTTGCACCCAAGGCGGAACCGAGCCGCTTGAGGGCGGCAAGCTCCTCACGCTGCCCCAGCCGGGCCCGCCTGACCGCCCGCCTCAGCACCTGAATAGTTCGGTCATAGGCCTCCCGGTCCACCGGATAGGGTGTCCCATCCTTCCCCCCGTGGGCGTAAGAGTAACGGGCTGGGTCACGGAAAGAGGCCGGCGCCCCGTACAGGAGCTCAGAGAGGAGCGCCAGCGCCCGCAGTCCCTTGGCCCCCAGGCCCGAAACCCCAAGCAAACTTTCGAAGTCCCGGGCTTGGCTTTCATATGCTTTAAGGAACACCGTCTTGAGTCGCGCTGGGTTGATGTCCGAAATGAGCACCGCATGGCGGCGGGGAAGTTTCATCTGCCTGAGCTTGGTGAGCTCGCCCACCAGCTTCTCCGGGGCCTTGCGGCTCAACTCCGGGATTGCCTCCCTTGCCGGGGCGGCCTCCTTTGCCACCAGGTTCAAAACCGATCCCGTTCGTTTTCCCACCACGCCGACATGGGGCTCGCACACAAAGCTCTCAAGGCCATCGGACAGCCAGTGGTAGCGCCTTGCCATGCCGGCCTGATCTTTCATCCCCTGCTGAACCACGCACCAGTGTCCCTCGCGATCGAAGAAGAACACGTGGTGATAGATCTGAAACCCGTCTTGTAGGGCAGCGGAGTCCACCTTGGCCGCCATGCGGGAAGCATAGACCAAGGATTGGGGTTCCACGGAAAGCTCCTCTCCCCGGGCGATGATCTCGTCCGGGGTCCGGCGGGACACCGCGCCCTTCCCTCCGGCGGCGTAGAGCCCCAGCTCCTTCCCCACGCGGGCCAGGGCCTCCTTGAGGGCCCCACAGGTGGTGGTGGTAAGCCCACTTGAGTGCCAGTCGAACCCCAAAAAACACCCAAGGGCCTGGAACCAAAATGGGTCAGCAAGGCGCCGGAGCACCCCTTGGGTCCCGAACTCCTCGGAGAGCGCCAGGAGCACCTCGCGCCCGAGCGTAACCATCCTGAAAAACAGCCACCTCGGGGCATGCCCCCCATGCAGGGGAAGGTCCGCGGTTCCGGTTCTCCGTACCATGATCCGCCGTCGGCTGCCCCTGCATGCATTGTACCCCGCGATTGAGACCGATGTCCGGGAACGCTGCCCACATGCGCCGGCCGGGGGGCATAATGGAACCTTGGCCCTATGGGTCAAGGGAAGGAGCGACATGCGATTCGCCGTTCAGGAACTACCGCTTGGGGATCGGCACTTGCGGGCGTTCGTGGAGGTGTCCTGGCATATCCATCGCGGTGACCCCTGCTGGACGCCTCCCTTGCGGGGGGAGCTTTTGGGAAGCCGGCTTTTGGGCCTCACCGGCCTTTTCACTCCGGCCCATCCCTATCACCGCAACGCGGAGGTGACCCACTTTCTGGCCAGATCAGGCGGGCGCCTTCTGGGGCGGGTGTCGGCCGCGATCAACCACCGGTTCAACGCCCACCACGGGACCAAGATCGGCTTCTTCGGGTTCTTCGATGTGGTGAATGATTTTTCCGTTGCCAAGGCACTTTTGGACAGTGCCCGCAACTGGCTTTCCGCCCGGGGAATGCGGGCAATGCGCGGCCCTGGAGGCTACTCCACCGCTACCCATGAGCCCTACCAGGGTGTCCTCATCGACGGCTTCGACACGCCCCCCACGGTGGAGCTCACCCACAACCCGCCCTATTACGCCGAACTCCTGGAGCGCTACGGCCTGCGGAAGGTCAAGGATTACCATGCCTACTGGATCATCCCCACAGGCCCGGATAACCCAGGGCTATCTCGGCTTGCCAGGGAGGCCAAGACCCGACGGGGGATCGAGACCAGGCCGGCCGAGATGCGTCGTCTGCGCGAGGAGGTACAGCTGATCGTGGATGTGTACAACGAGGCCTGGGCGGACAACTGGGGGTTCCTTCCCCTCACGGAGGCTGAGGCCGACGCCATGGCCGAGAGCCTTGCCCTGGTAGCGGATCCAGCCCTGGTGCGGTTTGCGTACGTGAAGGGGGACCTGGCCGCGGTGATCGGCATCATCCCTGATCCCGGCGTGGCCTTGCAGCCCCGCTGGAATCGATCTTTTGACACCGATCTCGCCAGGGTCCTGCGCCTGTACATCAGGCGGCGCAAGATCAAAAAGCTCAGGCTCATGTTCTTTGGCATTCGGCCCAAGTTCCGAAAGCTTGGGGTGGACGCGGTGCTCTACCATGAGGCGCTCAGGATCAGCTGGCAGCGGGGCTACCGAGCCTGTGAGGCGTCGATGCTCCTTGAGGACAACCACCTTATCCTGCGGGCGGCGGAGGCCATGGGCGGGGTCCGCTACAAGACCTGGCGCATCTACGAGATGCCACTTCCCTAAAGGATCACGGAAAACAAGGCCTGATGGTCCTTCTCTTCAAAGGTGCGTGCGGGCCTGTACAAACCTCACCTGCTCGGGGGACCAATGTAATGGTCATCACGTCCCTGGGTTCGGTTTACTGGTGTCGTGATGGGAATGGGCAAGGTGCGGAAAAGGAAAGCGATGGTCGTGCTCTTGGCCCTCCTTGGGATAGTGCCCCTCCTCGCCGGCTGTGCCCGCATCGAGGCTACCATCCGCAGCTACTCCCCTAATGACCCGGAAAACCCCGCCCAGGTTGAGCCAGGCGACACGGTCACCTTGAGCGTCACCGTGGCCAACACCGGGAACAGGGCCCGTGCCTTCATCGTCCGGGCCGCCATCTGGAGCAAAGGTGGGCCGTTAGAAAAAAGGTACGAGACGGTCCTCGATCCGCCACTTAAGCCTGGTGAAGAGAGGACGGTGAGCTGGACCCATACGGTGAACCGGGAAGGGGAATACTCTGTCCAGTTCAGCGTGTGGAAGGATGAGGACACTCCCCTAGCTCAAGCCCCTCAGACCGCCCAGCGCCTGATCGTGGTCGCGGGCGAGCCGGCGCCGGCCTCCGCCAGGTTTGCCTTGGGCGAACGCGTACGGGTGATGCAGAACCTCAACGTGCGGGAGGGCCCAGGCCTGGACCAGCCGGAGATCACCGACCCTGTCTACCCCGGCTACCTGCCCGAGGGAAGCCTGGGGAACGTGCTGGAAGGGCCGGTCCAAGCGGACGGCTACACTTGGTGGAAGGTGAAGTTCGATCGGGGAGTCACCGGCTGGTGCGTGGATGATGGGATCGAAAGCCTGGACGTCCTTTTGGGGAAAAAGCCCGCTTCTCCCTAGAAGCTACATCAAAACTCCCTCAGGGCTTGCCCGCACCATCCACTTAAGAGCCCAAAATCCTCTCCATACTCTTGGGAAACTGTAGCAAGACCTCGGGATACGGCTTGGGAAACGACTCGATCACCATGGCGCCCGTGTAGTTGATGGCCACGAGGGCTTCCATTACCTCCGGGAAGGGGAAGTGTCCGTAGCCGGGAACCCAGCGGTTGGAATCGGCAAGGTGCACGTGAAACAGCCTGTCTTCTGCCAAGGAAATCGCTTCTCTTAAGCTTCGTTCCTCGATGTTGGCGTGGAAGGTATCGAAGAGAACGCCTAGGTTCTCCTCCCCCAGCTGCTCCACGACATCCAACGCTTCTCCTACGGTGTTTATGAGGCGTGACTCGTAGCGGTTCAGGGGTTCCAGGGCGAGCCTCACAGACGGGTCGAACCGGGCACATTCCCGCAGCGATTCCACCAAGAGCTCCAGAGAGCCGTCCGCGCCCCGCAGGAGTCCCACGATCACCACCGCCCCGTAGGGCCGCGCCAGGCGCATGTGATCCTGGATCCTTCGGATGGCCCGGGCCCGCACCTCGTCATCCGGACTGGAAAGGGAAAGGCCTTCCT
>CAYUWL010000042.1:0-9325 GCA_964448595.1 uncultured Thermotogaceae bacterium | reverse complement strand
TAAGGCTATACTGGTGCCATGTGGGGTTATCTTGTGCTCCGGGGAGTGGGTTTCCTGGTCACGCTCTTTCTGGCCTGCTTTGCCGTGTTCGCCCTGCTCAGCGTGGTGCCCGGGGACCCCGCCAGGCTCGTGGTGGGACCGGAGGCAAGCGAGGCAGCCTACCAGGCAGTCCGTGCCCGCTTGAACCTTGACCTCCCCTGGCCGGTACGGTTTGGACAGTGGCTCGGGGGGATCGTCACCCGGGGCGATTTCGGCCAATCGCTGTCCCTGAACCTTCCCGTGTCCGATCTCTTGGCAGGTGCCCTGACGGTGACCGTGCCTCTGGCACTTCTCGCCATGGCGCTGGCCATCCTCATCGGCCTTCCGCTCGGGATGATAGCTGCCACCCGTCCCGGGGGCCTTTTGGACCTTCTCACCGTAGGCATCGCCCAAATCGGCCTAGCCCTGCCCGAGTTCTGGCTGGGGATCCTTCTCGTGGGGTTTTTCGCCGTGCGGCTGGGGGCGTTTCCCGCTGGGGGATTCCCGGGTTGGCAGGTGCCAGGGGGGGCTCTCTATCACCTGGTCCTCCCCGCCTTCGCCTTGGCCTTGCCGCGAGCGGCTTATCTAGCCCGCATGGCCCGGGCGACGATGGCCGACGTGCTCTCGGCCGGCTACATCCAGACCGCAAGGGGTAAAGGGGTTCCGGAACTCTCGGTGTTGGGCCGCCACGCCCTTAAGAACGCCCTCATCCCGGTCATAACCACCGCAGGGCTCACCCTGGGACGTCTGCTGGCCGGGGCCATCGTGATCGAAAACCTGTTTTACCTCCCCGGCGTGGGAAGGTTGGCCTTAGCCGCGGTGCGAGCCCGGGACCTCCCCCTGCTCTCCGGGGTGGGGGTGACGGTGGCGGGCTTGCTCGTGGCCCTGAGCTTTATGGTGGACCTCGTCTATGGGGTTTTGGATCCCCGAATCCGCTACCGATGAGACGTCACGTGGGACTCGCGGTGGGAAGTGGGCTGCTAGTGATAGTAGTGGGATTGGTGTTGGTCGGCTACATATGGCTCCCAGCCGATCCCTTGACGTTCGGTGGGGAGAGGTTCTCTCCCCCCAGCCTTTCCCACCCCATGGGGACGGATTGGTTCGGCCGGGATGTGTTCTCCCGGGTACTGGTGGGTGGGAGGATGAGCCTGGCAGTAGCCCTGGCCGCCAGCGCATTGGGGGGGACGCTGGGGGTCCTGGTGGGAGGCCTAGCCGGCTACTATGGGGGACTTTGGGACGAGCTTGGGATGCGTATGGCGGATTTTCTGATCGCCTTCCCCGCGTTGCTCTTGGCCCTGCTCCTTGCCACCGTTCTCGGACCAGGGCCGATCGGGATAACGGTTGCCATCGGGGTGTTCAACGTGCCGTACTTCGCCCGCATCGTTAGGGGGGCCATGCTAACCCTAAGGGAGCAGGAGTACGTACTTGCAGCCCGCGCCCTCGGTGCAGGAGACGGGCGCATCTTGTTCAAACACCTTCTCCCCAACCTAGCTTCCCCCCTCCTCGTCCAAGCCACAGTAAGCCTGAGCGCGGCCCTGCTCTCCGAAGCAGCCCTCAGTTACCTGGGGCTTGGGGTCCAACCCCCATACCCTTCATGGGGCAGGATGCTTAAGGAGGCCCAAAGCTACTTCGCCCTCTCCCCATGGCCAGCGGTGTTCCCAGGGCTTTTCTTGGCCCTGACCGTGCTGGGCCTGAACCTGGTGGGCGACGGCCTGCGGGACCTTTTGGACCCCTCCTTGCGGGGGCTCAGCCCTTGGAGGCGGCCGTGAGGTCCAACACGTACAGCGGATACACTTTCACCCCAGTGACCCCCCGGCGCATGGCTAGGATCCGGTGGGGGTCCTGCAGGAACACGTTCACCACGTCCCGAGCGATTAGGTACTGGCACACAGTGTAGATGGCCTTCCTCGCCCCCTCATCCGTGAGGGAGGCACCCAGGGCCAGGAGGTGGTCCAGCTCCGGATCGTCCCAGCCCCGACGGAAGTAGTAGTCCGGCCGGCTGGGGCCGTAGCCCACAAGCATCGGCGCCGGGTCCAGCTTCCAGGGGTGCCCGATCACCGTGAGGTCGTAGTCACCTTGGGCGTAAACCCGCTCAAGCCACGTCCCCCAGTCCACAAGTTCGATGGACGCCTCGATGCCAACCCGGGAAAGCTGCGCAGCGATCACCTCCCCGGTGCGCACGTGGAACGCGTAGTTCTCCGGCAAGGTCAAGGTGGTGCTGAACCCGTTTGGATAGCCTGCCTGTTGGAGGAGCTCACGGGCCCGGCCGGGATCGTGGGGGTAGACCCAGGTCATGTCCGCATAGAAGGGCGTGGCGGTGGGGATGTGGCTTCCAATCGGGGTTCCGAAACCAAACGAGACCAGCCGGATGATCTCCTCCCGGTCCACGGCATAGGCCAGGGCCTGGCGCACCCGGAGGTCGGAAAACGGGGCCCGGGCGTTGTTGATGGCCAGGATCTGCACCAGGTTTTGGGGACCGGAGATCACCCGGTAGCTCGGGGTATGGACCAGCCCGGCGGCGATCTCCGGGGTGAGCTCGGCCACCAAGTCCACGTCCCCGGCCTTGAGGGCCGCCAGTTGCGCCGAGGGGTCCGGGATGAACCGGAACTCCACCCGGTCCAGCTTGGGGATCCCCGGCAGGTAGTAGTCGGGGTTGCGCTCGAGGACCAAGCGGTCGCCCGGGCGCCACCTCGAGAACCTGAACGGCCCGGTGCCCACCGGGCGGGTGGAAAGGTCCGCGCTCACCGGGGTCACCACCGCGTCCCCCAAGGCCAGGGCGGGGAGGAACGCCGGATCCGGCTCTTTAAGGACGAACCGCACGGTGAGGGTGTCCGGGGCCTCCACCTGGGCGATGTTGGCAAAGTACTCCGGGTGGGGGACCGCAGTGGCCGGATCCAGGAGCCGGAGGAAGCTTTCTCGTACTGCCTTGGCGTCGCACGGCGTCCCGTCGTGGAAGCACACGCCGGCCCGCAGGTGGAACGTGTAAGCCAGGCCATCTGGGGAGGTATCCCAGCTTTCCGCAAGCTGCCCATGAAGCTCCCCTTTGGAATCCACCTGGACCAAGTTCTCGTACAGGTTATGGTGGAGAAGGAGGTCCACCGCAGCCGCAGCGTTGGTGGTGGGGTCCAGGGACGGGGGTTCGGTGGACACGGCGACCACCAGCTCCGAGGCAGCGGCCGCAAAGACCAAAAAAAGAGGGACAAGCGCACTTAATGTGAAAGACCTATACATCGGAGTGTCACCTCCAACCTAAATTTGGAGTGTCACCTCCGAGCCCAACGTTAAGTCAGCTCAGGCTGTAAAACAAGGTTTGAAACGTGGGCGTTTTTTGACCGCCAAGGCACAAAAACCTGAACCACAGAGTCCACCGAGGGGACAGGGAAAAACAGTATGATCTTCTCGTGTCCTAATCTCTGTGGTGAGTGCAAGGCTTAGGTTCATTTAAGCTTGGGCGGAAGGACAATCTTCCCGAAGTTGCGCTCGTATTTCTCGATGTTCTCCCCGATCGCCTGGTACAACCTCTTCATGTGGCCCGGGGACAGGATCACTCGCGATACCAAAAGCGCTTGGGCCCCTTTGGGTGTCTGGGTCCTAGGATCCACAAATAGAAAATCCACTACGAACTCTTCCTTCTGATGGGAAATAATCGCTAAATTAGCATATACACCTTTTCGGGTTTCGGGAGCGGCCGCTACCTGCATCTCTCGTTCCGGCATGTTCCACCTCCGATGCCATGATAGTCCTTGCCGTAGGTTTGGACAAGGAAAAGCACGTGGGAATCAGCGATCCATAGGCTATAATGCTTCACTGTCATGCGGGGGATCCTCCGGCAGCTTTGGCGATACCGGCTGTGGCTCCTAGCGGGGGTCCTGGCACTGTTCATCGTGGATGCGGCTCAGCTTGTAAGTCCACTGATCGTCAGGGCAGCGGTGGACGATCTGGTCCTCGGGCTTGAGGCAAATCTCCCCCGCTATGCCCTGTATCTTGTGGGCATCGCGGGGGCAGTGCTTGTGTTCCGGTTTCTGTGGCGCCTTTTTCTGTTCGGAGCGGGGCGCCGCATCGAGCGTGACCTGCGGGCCCGCTTATATGGACACCTGCTTACGCTCTCTCCCTCGTTTTATGCACTTCACCCTACCGGGGATCTGATGGCCCATGCGACCAACGACCTGGAGGCGGTGCGTCGCGCCTGCGGCATGGGGGTGTTGTTGGGTGCCGACACGGTGATCATGACTTCCTTCGCGCTCCTCGCCATGGTGAGCATCTCACCTCGGCTTACCCTGCAGGCGTTCGTGCCCCTTCCGCTCATCACCTTGGTGGTCCTGGGGTTCGGGCGTCTCATCCACCGCAGGTTTGAGCGGGTACAGGAATCCTTTGCGCACCTGACGGAGAGGGTAAGGGAGGCCGTGTCAGGGATCCGAATCCTCCGGGCATTTGCCAGAGAAGAGGGGATGGGACGGGCCTTCGAGGGTGACAACCGCAAGTTCGTTCAACTGAACATGGCCCTGGTACGGGTGTGGGGGGTGTTTCGCCCCCTGATTGGGCTATTGGCCGGCCTAGGTACGGGCATCGTACTGTGGTTCGGCGGGCGGGGGGTGCTCACAGGGGGTCTATCCCTGGGGGACTTCGTCGCCTTCACCAGCTACCTGGGGATGCTCATCTGGCCGATGATGGCCCTGGGCTGGGTCGTGAACCTGCTCCAGCGGGGAGCCGCATCCATGGACAGGATCCAGAAACTCCTTGCGGCAAAGCCCGAGATCAAAAGCCCCTCTTCCCCAAAGCCCTTTCCTGCCTCCCGCCGCATAGAGTTCCGGCGCCTCACCTTCGCCTACCCCGGAGAGGACCGGCCCGCCCTACGGGACGTGGAGGTGATAGTGGAGGAGGGGATGACCCTAGGGGTGGTGGGGCTCACCGGCTCAGGCAAGTCCACCCTGGTGCGGCTCATCCCCCGGCTTTACGACCCGCCGCCTGGGACGCTCTTTTTGGGCGGCGTGGACGTGCGGGAGCTCTCCCTCCCCAAGCTCCGCAGCGTGATAGGGATGGTCCCGCAAGACGTGTTCCTGTTCTCGGCCACCATCCGGGAAAACATCGCCTTCGGGAAGCCTGAGGCCACGGACGAGGAGGTATGGGAGGCGGCGCGCCTGGCGGGGCTGGCCGAGGAGATCGCCTCCTTCCCGGACGGGCTTGACACCATGGTGGGGGAGCGGGGGATCGCCCTTTCCGGAGGTCAGCGCCAGCGGGTGGGGATCGCCCGTGCCCTGATCCTGGACCCGCCCATCCTCATCCTGGACGACGCTTTGTCCTCGGTGGACGCGAAGGTGGAGGAGGAGATCCTGGACAATCTACGGGGGGTGCTGGCCCGCCGCACCGCCATCGTGGTGGCCCACCGCATTTCCGCGGTGCGGGAGGCGGACTGGATCATCGTACTTAAGGACGGGCGCATCCTGGAGCAGGGGGACCACCGGCGCCTGGTCGCCCAGGGGGGGCTCTACGCGCGCCTCAACGAGCTCCAGCAGGCCTTGGTGAGCTGACATGCGGCCCCATCAGGACTACCTGGAAGAGGAACGCCTGGGGAAGGCACTGGACGTGCGGCTCCTCCGCCGGCTCCTTGGGTACGTGCGGCCGTATTGGGGACTGTTTTTGGTCGCCTTCCTCCTCGCTGCGGGGATCACCCTGGTAGAGCTCTCCCTCCCCTACATCACCAAGACGGCCATCGACTACGTCCTTATCCCACCCTGGATCGTGGTCAGGGCCGAGTCCCCCCCGACCTCCGACGCGATCAAGCTCGACGAGGGGCGGTTCCTCGTCAGGGCTCAGGCGCTTCCCCGCTCCATCCGGGAGTCCCTGGAGGAGGAAGGGAAGGTGGAGGGCAGGTACTTCCTCATCGCCCCCGAGGACCCTGGGGCGGTGGTGGTGGCCCGCCATCCGGATCTCTTCCGCACGATCTCCGCGGGGTACCTAGTGGCCGAGACGGACCTTGAGGGCCTGTCGGCAGGCGAGCGCCTCACCCTGCAGGCGCCGGCGGTGCGGACGCTCCTTTACCTTGTGCTGGGGCTCCTGGCTTTACTCCTCGTCAGGTTCCTGCTCTCCTATGGGCAAGTGTACCTCCTCCAGTACGCAGGCCAGCGGATCATGTTTGACATGCGGCGGACCATCTTCCGACATGTGCTGCACCTCCCCATGGGATTCCTTGACCGGCAGCCTGTGGGGCGGCTTGTGACCCGGGCCACCAACGATGTGGCGGCCATCAACGAGATGTACACCCAGGTGGTGGTTTATCTGGTGCAGGATGCCCTGATGATGGCGGGGGTGCTCGCGATCATGTTCCGGCTGAACGCACGCCTGGCCTTGCTCCTCCTCGCATTTGGGCCACCGCTCCTTGTCCTCACGTTCTGGTTCCGTAGGCACGCCCGGGACGCCTACCGGGAGGCACGGAGAAAACTGGCCCGCCTCAACGCCTACCTCGCCGAGTCCATCTCAGGCATGCCCATCATTCAGCTTTTCCGCCAGGAGCTCAGGTCCTTCCGCGCTTTCCAGGAGATCAACCGGGGATACTACCGGGCCCAGATGCGATCGGTGATCGTGTACGGGATCTTCGGTCCGACCATCTCGGTAATGCGCAACCTCGCCCTGGCCTTGCTCATCTGGTACGGCGGACGGGGGGTGCTGTCGGGCGTATTCACCCTGGGGGCACTGGTCGCGTTCACCAGCTACGTAAGGATGCTCTTCCAGCCCCTGTCCGACCTTTCCGACAAGTACAACATCCTCCAGTCGGCCATGGCCGCCTCCGAACGCATCTTCAAGCTCCTGGACGAAAAGGAGGAGCCGACCGGGAGCCGACCCCTGCCGACTTTACAGGGGGAGATCGAATTCCAGGACGTGTGGTTCGCCTACCGCGACGAAGACTGGGTGCTGAAAGGGATCTCCTTCCACATCGCCCCGGGTGAACGGGTGGCACTGGTGGGCCCCACCGGCTCGGGCAAATCCACCATCGTGAACCTGCTTTTCGGGTTCTACCGGCCACAACGGGGCAAGATCCTGGTGGATGGGCACGACATCAGCGAACTGGACCTGGCGCAATTGCGACGCAAGCTCGCGGTGGTACCCCAAGATGCGTTCCTCTTTTCCGGGAACGTTGAAGAAAACATCCGCCTATGGCAGGAAAAACTCTCTTTGGACGGCGTGAGGAGGGCGGCGGAGGCAGCCGGGGTGCATGGGGTGGTGAAGCGCCTCCCCGAGGGGTATTCCACTGACGTGAGGGAGCGCGGGGGACGGCTTTCCGTGGGGGAGAGGCAGCTACTCTCCATTGCCCGGGCCGTGGCGGCTGATCCCAAGCTCATCGTTCTCGACGAAGCCACGGCTAATGTGGACTCCCACACCGAGGCACAGGTGCAGGAGGCGTTGGAGCGTCTGATGGCCGGCCGAACCGCGTTGGCCATCGCCCACCGGCTGTCCACCATTCGAAACGTCGACCGGGTGCTGGTGCTCAGCGAGGGGAGGCTGGTGGAGGAGGGCACGGTGGAGGAACTGCTTGCCAAAAAAGGCCTGTTCTGGGCCCTGTGGCAGCTTCAATTCGCCTCTCTGTCGCCAGCTGAAGGGGCTGATTCGTAAGCCGTTACAGGGGTCCGCGGTGGGCTTAAAAAATCGGACAAGCGACCGCTCTACAGAGGGTGGGTGGGATACGCACCTTCCTCCCTCGCCCATAAGCTAGACCATAAAATGGCGGTGCGACGCTGGACGCTTGCGATATGGGGGCTGGTGTGGGCGGTCCTCATACTGGGCATGGTGGACATCCTCTGTCGTTGTGTGAAAGCCAGGCCAAGGAGGGAGCCATTATGAGGCGAGCACATATTCTTCTCCTCTCCACACTGCTTCTGACCGGCGGGATCGCCCTTGCTGACACACTCCTTATGACCGATGGAACGACGGTTCAGGGGGAACTTGTAGGGCTCGACGCTTTTCACCTCTACTTCGCCCCGGAGGGCGGCGGGGAAAAGGGGGTGCTCCTTTCCCAGGTGCGGTCGATAAGCTTGGACTGGGAGGCAAACCCCGAGCCCAGGGTGTCCTATGATGAATGGCTCTCCGCCATCTCCAAGACGAGGCTCAAGCTCACAAATTGCCGCCGGGCCAAGCAGGGAACCATCGTAGGGGGACTGATTTTCATCGTAGGTGGGTACTGGCTTGGAAGCCAAGGACATGGCCCCTTTGGCGATCTAGTCATGGGCCTTGGAGCGGTGGTTACGTTGTTAGGGGTTACTTCCCCCCAACCTACCTGTGATCAGGCCCTGCATCGGGTGGAAATCCTCACCAGGATCGGCCTGGAGCACGGCTGGGTCTACTGATCGGATTTCTCGAAGCGGCCCAACACCTTAGGCTGCCCTCCCTCCACCAAAAGCCGCCCGTTTGCGTAAACGCGCTCGATAGAAAGATCCTCGCCCAGCACCAAGAGGTCAGCGTCCTTTCCAACCTCAATGCACCCTTTTCGGTCATGGATCCCGAGCACCCGCGCCGGGTTTTCGGTAACCAGGGGGAGCACATGCTCCAAGGGATAGCCATCTTTTACCAGTGTCCTGACTGCCTCCCATAGGGAGGCCGGCCTGCCGGTGGCGAAGCCCACCAGATTCCCCGTCCCATCGAATTTGGGCATGGAGCCTCCGCCGTCGGAGCTCAGGGTGATCCGATCCCAAGGCACGCCCGCACGCTCCAGCCGCCGCACGATCTCCGGGAAGGGCCGGTCCCACGAGAGGGTGGGGCTGGGGGCGGTGAGGTCGAAGGTGCCGCCTTGTTTTGCCCATTCAACGGCCTGCTCCAGCAGATCCGCAGTTCGTCCTACATGGGTAGGGTGAAACTGAGAGATCGGGATTTCCGTGTCCCTCACCAGGCGGAACAAAGGCAAAAGTCCATTTGGGCCAGCCCCAACATGGAGGTGTACAAGTCCCTTTTTCCCCGCCAGCATACCTCCAACACGGGCCTCGGCCGCGATCCGGGCCAGCTCCTCAAAGGTGGGTTGCGAAGAGCGGTGGTCGGAGATGGCGATCTCCCCCACCCCCAGGACTTCAGGGATCAAGAAAAGATCGCGGCGGACGGACCCGGTGAGGGTGACGGGGGGAAGTTGATAAGAGCCGGTGTACATGTATGCGGTGATTCCCTCCTGGGTGAGGGCCCGCACTTTAGCGAGCAGGGTTTCGGGATGGCGGGTGACGTCGTCGGTCCCCAGGCACCCCACCAAGGTGGTGATCCCGCCGGTGGTGAAGTCGGAAAGGAAAAGCTCCGGGACCCGCGAGGTCGGCCCCGCCTCCCCACCCCCTCC
>CAYUWL010000041.1:0-9653 GCA_964448595.1 uncultured Thermotogaceae bacterium | reverse complement strand
TGGCTCCGCTATGGGAACGTGTGAGCTTTTAGTGGTGGCCTGGGATGGGGCTCCTCCGGAGCTCCTCAGGGAGTGGGCAGGGGCCGGGCTCCTCCCTACCCTCGGGGAACTCTTGGAGAGAGCTGCTTGGGGGACGGTGGAGAGTACCTTGCCCCCCATTACGGCGCCGGCATGGGCCAGCTTTCAGACCGGATGTGGCCCCGGAAAGCACGGAGTGTTCGGCTGGGCCGGCCGCGCCCCAAAGCGATACACCCCCACATTGGTGGATTCGAGGGCCTTGGCGGTCCCAACCGTCTGGGAGCTCATCTCACCCCACCGAAGGGTGGGGATAGTGGGCTTTCCGCTGAGCTGCCCGCCGCGGGAGGTGCGGGGGTTCTGGGTGCCGGGGTTCCTGGCGCCGGATGACGCCGATGGCCATCCGCCCGGGATCATGGCCGAGGCTCGCCTGATTGCCCCCGACTTTTCGCCCTCTCCCTCAGAGTGGACCCCTAGCATCCCCCCCGAGCAGTGGGCCCAGGAGCTCGTCCAGGGGATCGAAGCCGAGGCCAGGGTGGCCATCGGCCTTGCCGGCCGGTACCGTCCGGCCGCAGTGGCCATTCACTTCCAGGCCACTGACACGGTCCAGCATTATCTTTGGGGACGCCCCGAGGTCCTCTCGGTGTTCCAGGCCGCGGACCGGGCCCTGGCGGAGCTGCTTTCCGCCTTGAGGCCCAGGTGGCTGATCCTCCTCTCCGACCACGGCATGGGGCCGCTGGAGGGGGAGTTCCATGTGAACACCTGGCTTCTTAAGGAGGGTTTCCTGCACCTTAAGCGCCGGCCCGGCCCGGCCATGCGGAGAACCTTGTTTCGATGCGGACTTACTCCCAGGGGGCTAGAACACGTGGGACACCGGCTGTACCCCCTTGCCCGCCGGCTGGGGATCGTCCGCTCCTCGGCCGACCTTTGGGCACGGGGACCGTTCGCCAGAGCGGCAAGGACATTCTTCCTTACGCTTCGCGACGTTGACTGGAAGAGGACCTGGGCTTATTCCCATGCGGAGGTGGGAAGCATTTTCCTTAACCGGGCAGGGCGCGAACCGCGCGGCATCGTGCGCCCGCCGGATGCTCCACGCATCCTGCGGGACCTGGCTCAAGGGCTCAAGGAGCTGCGCCTCCCGGATGGCCGGCCTTTCTTGGGGAAGCTGTGGTTCGGCACGGAGATCTACCGCGGCGAGCAAGCACACCTAGGCCCTGACCTTGTCTTTCTCTCGGCAGGCCTTAGGTGGATGGGCAAGGGCCTGGGGGGATTTCTGTATCACGAGGTCTTTTCCCCCCCTGCGAGGGCTGCCGGACACCGCATGGAAGGGACGCTCCTTTTCTCTGGCGAAGGGGTTGAGGCGGGTAGGGGCCTCCACGGGAAATTGTGGGATATCGCCCCCACAATCCTCTCCCTCCTTGGGGTCCCCATCCCAAAGCAGCTGGACGGCCGTCCCCTAGTTGAGGGTTTCCAGTCCGGATTCCTCCGGCCAGAGTACGTTTCCGAACCCGTGACATCAAGGCAAGGTTATGGAGAGGACACTGTGGACAGGCTTCGAGGGTACGGGTACCTATAACCATGAGGATCTATAGGGTGCTGTTGCCCCTCGGGCTCATTGGGGTTGGGGGCGCCCTCCTTGGCGGGCTGATCTATATCAGCGGGCCGCGGCTTGTCTTCCAGGAGATCAGGGCCGTGGGGGCCTGGGGGTTCATCACCGTGTTAGGGAACGTGCTATGCGCCCTGTTGGCCTGGCTTGCAAGCTGGACGGTCTTGCTCCACGCAGCTGGGATCCACGCCCCTCTGGGGAGCGTCGCCATGGCGTTTTTGGCAGGATATGCGGTGAGCTACCTCACGCCATCGATGTACCTTGGGGGCGAGCCCGTGCGGGCTTATCTCGTGTCCAAGCAGGCCCAAATCCCCATGGCCCAGGTCATGGCCACTGTGGTGGTGGAAAGGTTGCTCTCCGGTGTGGCCGTCCTGCTTTTCGCTTCGCTTGGGGGCTTCTTCGCCCTCGTTTCTCCAAACCTCACGCTCACCGACAAGAGGGCAGTAGGCATCGCTATTGGGCTCATGGCTGGACTCCAGTTCCTGGCGATATTTTCTTTTGCCCGCAATTACCATTGGATTTCACGGCTCATCCGATTCTTGGCTCGGCTTATGCCGGGAAGGGGAAGGCTCCTCCGCGCTGCGGCCAAGGTGGCGGAGACGGAGCAGGAGATTTACCATGCCTTCACTCACAGGCTGGGGTTTACGTCGCTTGCATTCCTGTTCCAGATCCTCACCGTGTTCTTCAATTATCTCAGGCCTCAAGTGTTCTTTTACTTTACCCAAAAGACGCTGTTCACCGCCCCTCAGCTTTCCCTCTACTTCACCCTGAACGCCATCCTCACCGCCTTTCTGTGGATCACACCGGGGGGGATGGGGGTGGCGGAGGGGGGACGCATGGGGATCTTTTCCCTTTTGGGGATCCGCCCGAGCGGGGCCCTCGCCTTCTCCGTGCTTTACCGGTTTGCTGAGCTTGTATTTGTGAGCGGGGGCATTTACTTTATGCTTCACCGCGGCCTGGTTCGGCTGAAGCAGGGCCGAATGGAGATGAAGGCCGAAGACGAGGTGAACCAGGATGTGTAGGCGACGGTTGCTTGTTTTTCTCTTGTGGCTGGGGATATGGGCGGTTGGCTGGGCCCAGGCGGAGCTCTCGGAGTTCCCAGAGGGCACCACCACCATGAGCTGGACGCTTCGGGGAAAAGACCTCCCCGCAGCCCAGACCTTGAGCCTGGCGGTCGAGGGCCTCCCAGAGGGGCGCTATCGGGTACGGCTTTCGGTGGAGGCGGAGGGGCTTCCGGGTGAGCTTGGCATGCTTGGCTTCCTCGGTTCGGCGGTCTACATCCAGTCAGCAGGGGCTAACTTGGACCTCGGCGCCCTCATGACCCTGATCCGGAGGCGTGAGATCCTCAAGGTGGGGGAGGAATATGGCCTGCCCGGGGGGATGTTCCGCGTGGAAGAGAAGACTAAGATCGCAGGCGTAAGCTGTCTTGTCGGCGAGTATACCCAGGCGGGCGTGTCTAGCTCCCGGGTGGAGCTGGGGCTGGCCCTCTCCGACCCGGTCTACTTCGTACCCCTGCTCAGGGTGTATGAGGGAGAGGAAGTTGTCTTCGAGATGGTGCTCACTGAATACACACGCCCATGACCCAGCCCCTTTTGCGTCTGGAAGGGGTCACCAAGGTCTACCGGATGGGCCAGGTGGAGGTGCCCGCCCTGAGGGGAGTGGACCTGACCATCGATCCAGGCGCGTTTCTTGCGATCATGGGGCCCTCAGGCTCGGGGAAGTCCACCCTGCTTCACATAGCTGGCCTCTTGGATCGCCCTACCTCGGGCCGGGTCCTGTGGGCTGGCGATGAAGTCAGCTCGCTCAGATCCGCCCGGTTGGCAGAACTTCGGGGCCGCCACATCGGGTTTGTGTTTCAGACGTTCAACCTCATGCCCACCCTGAGCGCTTTGGAGAACGTGGAGCTCCCTTTGGTCTTCCAGGGGGAAAGGCCGCGCAAGCGAAGGCAGCGAGCGGCCCAGCTCCTCGCGCTGGTGGGACTGGCCGATCGGCAAAGACACCGGCCAGGGCAGCTGTCCGGCGGGGAACGCCAGCGGGTGGCCATCGCCCGTGCCTTGGCCTCAGATCCCCAGCTCATTTTGGCCGACGAGCCAACGGGCAACCTGGATTCGGCCTCCGGCCGGGAGATCCTGGAAGTGTTGCGGGACCTGAACGAGCGGGGGAAGACCCTGGTCCTGGTGACCCATGACGTGGAGGCAGCGAAGGTGGCGCGTAACATTCTGCGCATGCGTGACGGACGCATAGAGGGTGAGGCCTGATGACCAGGGATCTGTTTGTCTTGGCCGTACGAAACGTGCTCCACAGGAGACTCCGGTCTTGGCTGACGGTGATCGGCATCCTCATCGGCACGGCTGCCGTGGTGGCCCTGATCTCGATCGGCCAGGGCCTACAGCGCTCCATCACCCAGGAGGTGGAGCGGATCATGGGTTTTAACACCCTGCTCATCACGCCCCGCGGCCCTGGGCTACAGGCGCGCATTGAGCTTGATCTTGCTGCTTTACGCGAGGTGCCCGGCGTGGAAGCCGTGGTGGCGGTGCGCACCGAGACTGCGTTCGTACAGGGACCGACCAGGAGCGGCTTCCTCTCCCTCACCGGTTACGACCCGGCCATGGAGGAGTTCGTGGCCGAGCTCAGGCTGGACCTTGCCGCTGGGGAAGGGCTTAGTCAGCGAGGCCAGGTGATCCTGGGGGCCCGGACCGCTGAGCTTATTGGGGCCAAGGTGGGCGATGTGGTAACGGTCGAAGATCGCCCGTTCCAGGTAGTGGGAATCCTGACGGCGCAGGAGGAGGGAAGAGGGGGTGCCGCCTACGGCGGCATTGCGGTCAACGACTCGCTGTTCGTGTTCTACGAAGACCTGAAGGAACTGTTTCCCGGTCCTGACCTGGCCCAGTACGGGTTTGTCAGGGTGGCGCCGGGCGCTGAGGTGAGTGCGGTTAAGGCCGGGGTGGAGCGGGTACTCGCCCGGACAGGGACCACCGAGGCAGAGGTGATCGGCTTCGAGGAGCTCACCCAGAGGATCAGAACTGTACTGGGAGGGGTCCAAGCCTTTCTAGCCGGGATCGCCGGGATCTCCATCCTGGTAGGGGGGATCGGGGTCATGAACACCATGTATACCGCTGTGCTCGAGCGCACCCGCGAGATCGGGGTGATGAAGGCGGTAGGCGCCAAAGACTCCCATGTGCTGCTCCTTTTCCTGTTTGAGTCCGGTCTCATGGGTTTGGTAGGAGGGGCGCTGGGACTGCTCGTGGGGCTGGGGGTGGCACAGACGGCGGCTGTTGTGGTGAGGCGACTGTTCCAGATTGAAGGAGGGTTTTCTGCAGCGGTAAGCGTGGGCCTGGTGATAGGGGCACTTCTGTTTTCGTTCGGGGTGGGGGCGATCTCAGGACTACTTCCTGCCCGCCGAGCCGCCCTCCTTCCGCCAGTTGAGGCCCTGCGTTACGAATGATCCGTGCGGGGAGGATAGCCCAGCACCCCTCCCACCACTCCCAGTAGGATCCCGACGAGGAGCCCCAGAGCGGTGGCCAAGGGACCACAGCTAAAGAACAAGGGCACCGCTTGCCTTACAACTTGCTCACCTTGCGCCCAGGACAGGGCTCCCCACAGGAATCCCACATAAACGAGCGCGCCCACCAGGCCAACAAAGGCTCCTATGGCGAGGAACGGCAGCCTTAAGGTGGATTCCGGAAGCCCGGAGGTTCGGAGAAGGTTCATGGCCTCATTCCAGCTCTGGGCTAACCTCCCCATGGCCCAGCGACCCAAAAACAGGGCCAGGGCCAGCCCCAAAACCAACCCCACCAGTGCCAGGATGCGGGCCACGGATGGGAGGTGGGGCGGGGGCTTCACCGTGCGCTCAAGATAACGCACATCCAAGATCCCCGCTTCCGAAACCAATCGTTCTTGTACCTGCGACCTAAGCGCTGGATCGCCCAACAGTACCACCAAGGTGCGGTCCTGAACCGCAGCGGGCTCCTCCTCCCCCGGGAATCGGAAGTTCACCTGCCCTACGCCGTCTTGCTCCCAGACGCGCCAGGCCAGCTCATCGATGTCCTGCTCCGACAGCTCCGGGGAGAGCGTGGCGAGAAGGAAGGCCTGGGTGACGGGACGGTTCGCCTCACTCCCCGCTGGCAGCAAGAGAAGGGCAGTCCCCGCAGCCAAAACCAACACCAGGGTCAGGGCCCAGAGGCAAAAGCGCCAGAGGTGACCCAAGGCAGCCTTGAGGACCTCCGTAAGCAAGAACAGGAGCTGTCCTTTCACCTGGCCACCCCCTGGCGAAGGTAGACGACACCCCAAGACGAGTCCTGCCTCATGTCCTGAGGGAAGCCATGTCTGCGAGGGATGTTTTCATCCCGCGTTGTTACAAGCAGCGCGGTGCCGGCTCGGTGGACACGCAAAAGCGTATCCACAAGCCGGTCCTGCTCGGCCTCGGAAAGGTCACGGAATGGGTCGTCTGCCAAAAGCACGATGGGCCCCGGGCACAGGGCCAGCGCCAGGGCGAGTCGGGCCTGTTCAAGGGGGGGAAGTTCCCCCGCTGGCACGGTTTCCATCCCCCCAAGCTGCGCAAGTTCCAACGCTCTCTCTAGTTCCTCTTCCATTTCCTCACCCGAAAAGCCAAGGGCACGCAGTTTGAAGACGAGGTTGTCCTTCACAGTGCGGCCCGTGAGGATGGCGGGCTGCTGTGGCACGTAGCCAACTCGGCGGCGGAGCTGCGCCACCTTCCGCGGCGGGAGCCGGGCCACATTTCGGCCCACAAGCAGGATCTGTCCGCCCGAGGGGGTGAGCTCACGCAGGATTAACCGCACCAGCAAGGTCTTCCCGGAGGAAGGTGGTCCCACCACGAACACAAACCCGTCCCGGGGAACGCCGAAGGACACGTCCTCCAGGACAAGCACTCCATCCTCGGTGGAAAACCTCAGCTCCGACACCTGGATCGCTACCTGCATCGCGCTAAAAAGAACCTCTCCTTTCCGGCAAGGTCTCTTTCCACTTCCGTTTCTACCAGACCCGCCCCCTCCAGTGCAAATCGCACCACCTCTTTCCCCTGACCATCGCCGATTTCGATGAGTAGCCACCCGCCTTGGTGAAGGTACCTAGGTGCATGGGCGACGATGTGCTTGATGGCTCGGAGTCCTCCCTCCCCTCCATCCAAGGCGGACCTGGGGTCGAAGTTCCTGACCTCCCGCGGAAGTCTAGGCAACGCCTTGCGTGGGATGTAAGGTGGGTTCGCTACGATGAGATGAAACTTCCCGTCCGCTGCGGAAAACCAGCTTGAACGTCTGAGCTCGATACGGACCGCAAGGCCCAGGGACCTGACATTCCAGGCGGCGCAGGAGAGTGCCCTTTGGCTTCTGTCCACGGCTAATACCCTGATGTCCGGACGCGCCCGGGCGATGGCGATGGCGAGCGCCCCCGTTCCCGTGCCCAGGTCCAGAGCTTTCGGTCGCGGGGGAAGTGTCTGTGCGATGGCCATTGCCCGCTCGGCGAGCTCTTCTGTCTCCGGCCGTGGGATGAACACCCCGGGCCTCACCTTGAGCTCGAAGTCCAAGAAACCCACCCGGCCCTCGAGGAGGGGAAAGGGCACGCCCCGGCGCCGGCATTCGACAAGGCTGCGAAAACGCCGCAGGTAGAAGCCGGGCAAGGGATCGTCCGGCCCCAGGGCCGAAAAGGGCTCAAGCAGGGCCAAGGCCAGAAGGCGCCTCGCCTCCCGCGCCGGATAGGCCACCCCGGCCGAGGCGAGCTCCCGATGGGCGAAAGCCAGGGCCTCCCTCACCTTCCAAGTCCGTCTGGCCCCTACCCGCATGGCGAGCAGGGGCCCCTGCCGCGTACAATGTCTCAACTTAGATCGTATGTATTGTACCGGGAAGGAGGTAAGAAAGTCGTGGCAAAGATGGTAAAAGCGCTCTTGCTCCTTGTCTTGGGGGCCACGGCAGGAGGATGCGCGTTCCTAGGCGGTGAGCAGAAGCCGGTTGACTTCTGGCAGCCTGTGATCTCGCCAGACGGCAAATACATGGCCTATATCGCCAAAGGCGAAAAGAGCTATGAGATCTTCGTCCTGGACCTTGAGACGAAACAGGAGCGGCAGCTTACGGCCAATGAGTTCGACGAGGTCTACCCCAGCTGGTCCCCGGACGGGACGAAGATCGCCTACATGGCCGCCCAAGAGAAGGATAACTGGGACATCTTCGTCATCGATGTGGCCACCGGCGAGGTGTTCAGGGTGACGAGCGATCCCGCTGTGGACGCGAACCCCAGTTGGGCAGCGAGCGGGGAGATTGTGTTCAACTCCGACCGGGGAGATCGTTGGGGGGCATATGCTATTCAGCCGGACGGCTCCGGGCTGCACGAGCTCTCCTTCACCCGGCCGGAGCCCGAGGAGTGACCTGAGGCGGTGCGTGCGAGCGGGGTGATCCTGGCCGCTGGTCGGGGCGAGCGGTTCCAAGGCCAGGTGAACAAGGTGTTCGTCCTCCTCCACGGCCGCCCTTTGCTTCGCTGGTGCGTGGACGTCTTCCCTGCGTCTGGGGTCGTGGGGGAGCTGGTGGTGGTGGCCCGGCCAGGGGAGGAAGGGCGAATCACGGAGCTCCTCTCCGAGGTTCCCCTGCCAGTGCAGGTGGTACCCGGGGGAAAGCGGAGGCAGGACTCCGCCCGTGCCGGGATCGAGGCAGCCCGGGGCGAGTACGTACTCGTCCATGATGCAGCCCGACCCTTAGTATCCCCGGAGCTGATCCGACGGGTACTCAAGGCAACCGAGGAGCACGGGGCAGCGGTACCCGTATTTCCGGTGGTGGACACGGTACGGTACGTGGACGAGCGTGGTTTTCTCCGCCCCGAGGATGTACCTCGGGCGGGGCTGGTGCGCATCCAGACCCCGCAGGGCTTCCGGCGTGAACTCCTTCTCTCCGCTTTGGAGCATGCCGAGCGGCAGGGCCTTCCCCTCACCGACGATGCCTCCGCCGTCTTGGCCCTGGGAAAGCCAGTGGCCGCCGTTCCCGGGGACCCCCGCAACCTCAAGATCACCCATCCCGAAGACCTAGCGCTGGCCGAATCCCTGCTGCCTGGCCAGTACGCTTGACGAGATCTGCGGTCCAAGAGGAGATGAAAGCCTTGGGTGGCACCTTTATGGAAGACGTTCAGCGTGTGCGAGAACGGTTTTCCTCTGTTAAACTTTTTTGGAAAGGCAGCGACAACTAAGAGATCTTACAGGAGCCGGTCTTCGGGGCTCGGGCTACCTTCCGCCTTTCAGCTTGGGGATCATGATCCCCAAGAAAATGAGCCCCGCTCCCAGGATCTGGAGGTCCCTCAAGGTTTCTCCCAAAAGCAGCCAGCCGAAGAAGGCGGCGAAGGCGGGCTCGGTGGCGAGCACGATGGCCGTATAGGCGGCGGTGGAGCGCCGCTGCACCCAGACAAGCACGAAGAACGCAACTGCCGTGGCCAACACGCCGGTGATCCAGATGGCGCTCCAGGCGCGCACTGAAAGAGCAAAGGTCGGCTCTTCCCAGATCAGCGTTCCCAGGAGGGAGAGGAGCGCCACCATCCCAAGCTGGGTTGGAAGCAAGGAAACGAAATCCCCGGCCTTGGTGTACCGGTCAAGGAGCACGATGTGCAACGCGAACGAGGCGGCACAAAGCAGGGTCAAGAAATCGCCGAAGCCCGTGGGACCTAAAGGCTCCCGGCCCGCAAGGATCAGGAGAGAAAGGCCAAGGGCGGCGAGCCCCGCTCCGGCCCAGGTCTTGGCCTGCGTGCGCCCTCCGAAGAAATAGGCAATTGGAGGCACAAGCACCACTGAAAGCCCGGTGATGAGCCCGGACTTCTGGGCCGTGGTGTACACCAGACCCCAGGTCTGGAAAAGGTACCCTCCGAACAGCACCAGGCCCAGCACCGCCCCCCTGGCCCAGTCGGCCGCTCCCGTCCTCCGCAGGCGGCCGAGGAGGAGCAGAGCCGTGAGCACTGTAGCTATGGCAAAGCGCACGGCAAGGAACCAAAACGGCCCGACCTCCGAGACGCCCTCCTTGACCAAAACGAAGGTCCAGCCCCAGAT
>CAYUWL010000040.1:0-9879 GCA_964448595.1 uncultured Thermotogaceae bacterium | reverse complement strand
GCCGTCATCACGAACGTGGTCACAAGCCCAGACACGTAGGAGGGAAGGCCCACAGGCAGCAGCCTCAAAAAGAGCAGCGTTGCCAGGGCCGAGGCCCCCACGTTGACCAGGTTGTTCCACACGAGGAGACAGGTGATGAGGTCGTTTGGCTCCGCAAGAAGGTGCTCCAGCGCCTTCGCCCGTCGCCGGTTCTTCTCGCGCTCGATCAGGTTTTTTAACCTTAGCTCAGAGATGGAGGTGAGGGCGGTTTCCGAACCCGAGAAAAAGGCAGAGAGAAGCAAGAGTAAGATCAACACGATACTTTGCGATCCTGGCGACACCCTTTACATCACCTCTGGTGACGATTATAGCGGGTGGGTGAAGAAGGTGTAGTCTCGGGCCGCGGGACCAAAGGACGCGTAAAATCAAGTCAAGGAGGTACCTTGGACTTAGAGGAGCTGAGGAAGCTGTGTGCGCTTTTGCGTGAGGAAGGCCTCACCGAACTCACGGTGGAGGAAGAGGGCCGCCGCATCACCATTCGCCGGGCACCGGTGCCCGGCGTTCCTCCCCCCTCGCAGGGGGAAGCGGGCGAAGCCGAGCTTGTACGGTC
Organism: uncultured Thermotogaceae bacterium; assembly: GCA_964448595.1. Lineage (GTDB taxonomy): Bacteria > Bipolaricaulota > Bipolaricaulia > Bipolaricaulales > Bipolaricaulaceae > 64-32. The sequence continues at coordinate 9,290 of CAYUWL010000040.1, read as the reverse complement.
CCCGGTGGTGGGCACGTTCTGGCGGAGGCCCGCCCCTGGGGAGGACCCGTTCGTGGAGGTGGGAGACCGGGTGGAACCTGGACAGGTTCTGTGCATCGTAGAGGCCATGAAGGTGATGAACGAGGTGCGAGCGGACCGGGCAGGGCTGATCGAGGAGGTGCTGGTGGAGGAAGGCCAGCCCGTGGAGTACGGCCAACCCCTGTTCCGCCTCCGCCCCCAGTGAAAGCGCTTAATACATCAGCGGGGTCCCCAAAAAGCCGGAGGGCTTTTTGGGGTGCCAAATGGAAAAAGTTTTGATCGCAAACCGGGGGGAGATCGCCCTCAGGATCCTGGAAGCGGCCCGGGAGGAGGGACTCTCTGCGGTGGCAGTGTTCTCCGAGCCCGAGCGGGGGGCGCTCCACGTACGGGAGGCGCCGGAGGCGGTGTGCATCGGCCCGGCCGATCCCGCCCGTTCGTATCTTTCCATCCCCGCCTTGATGGCCGCCTGCGAGGTCACCGGGGCCGATGCCCTTCATCCGGGCTATGGATTCTTATCAGAATCCGCCGAGCTCGCCGAGATTTGCGCGGCGCATGGGATCACATTCGTGGGGCCGCCACAGGAGGTATTGCGCCTGTGTGGGGATAAGGTGGCCGCCAAGGAAAGGGTGGCCCATGCCGGGGTGCCGGTGCTTCCCGGCTCCCCTGGGCTCGCCTCCAGGGAAGAGGCCTTGGACTGGGCCCGGAGGCTCGGATTTCCCCTGCTTTTGAAGGCGGCGGCCGGAGGGGGCGGCCGGGGGATCAGGATCGTGGGCTCCGAGAAGGAGCTCCTGAGCGTGCTGCCCCGCGCCCAAGAGGAGGCCCGCCTTGCCTTCGGGGATGGAACCCTGTTCCTCGAACGGTATGTCCCGTCCCCCAGACACGTGGAGGTGCAGATCCTCGCCGATGCGCGCGGCGAGGTCGTGCACTGGGGAACCCGGGACTGTACGGTACAGCGACGCCACCAGAAATTGGTGGAGGAGGCCCCGGCCCCTGGGCTTTCCCCTGAACTCCGGGCCGCCTTGGCCCAGGCGGCGGTGCGGGCCGCCCGCGCCCTGGGCTACGTGGGGGTGGGCACCATCGAGTTCCTCGTGGACGGGCAGGACTTCTATTTCATCGAGGTCAACCCCCGCATCCAGGTCGAACACCCAGTATCAGAAGCCCTGGTGGGGAGGAACCTGGTGCGGGAACAGCTCAGGATCGCCCGGGGCGAGCCCCTGGGCTACAGGCAGGAACAGGTTGAGCTGTGGGGCCACGCCATCGAGTGTCGCGTCAACGCCGAGGACCCGGCGCGTGGGTTCCTCCCCTCATCGGGGAAGCTGTTCATCGAGTGCCTTCCGGGTGGGGTCGGGGTGCGGGTGGACTCGGCCATGTTTCAAGGGATGGACGTCCTACCTTACTATGATCCCTTGCTTGCCAAGGTCATCACCTACGGTGAGACCCGCGAGGAGGCCAGGGTGCGCATGTACTCGGCCCTGAGGCGGTTCCGTGTCCATGGGGTGACCACCAATCGGGATTTCCTGCTCGAGGTCATCGCTCACCCGGACTTCGCCGCAGGGAGGCTTTCCACCGACTTCCTTGAGCGCCTGTCCGGGGGGCTTTAGACTGCCTCGATATGTTTGAATCCCTGACCGAACGGCTGGCCCAGATCTTCCGGGAGCTCCGGGGCAAAGGAAAGCTCTCCGAGGCGGATGTCCGTGCGGGCCTGCGGGAGATCCGGCAGGCGCTCCTCGCCGCCGACGTTCACTACCAGGTGGCGAGGGACCTGCTCCGGCGGGTGGAGGAGCAGGCAGTGGGCAAGCGCGTTCTGAATTCCCTCACCCCCTCCCAGCAGCTCCTGGGGATAGTGCGCAAGGAGATGGCAGCTGTCATGGGGAAAGAGACGCGGGCCCTCTCCCTTTCTGGCCGGCCCGCTGTGGTGGTGTTGGTGGGGCCGGCGGGTTCGGGGAAGACCACCACCGCGGGGAAGCTTGCCCGCTTTTTATCCCGAAAAGGGCGAAGACCGCTCCTTGTGTGTTGTGACCCGTTTCGCCCTGCCGCCTCCGAGCAGCTTGCCACCCTGGCCGCCCGGGTAGAGGTCCCGTTTTTCAACGCCCCCGATCCCCTTCCCGGGATGGAGGCCGCCTTGCGGGAGGCGAGGAGCTCCCTGCGGGATGTGGTGATCGTGGACACCCCCGGGGTCCCTCCGGGGGAAGAGCCCCCGGAGCTTTTGGCCGAGCTCGTCCGAAAGATGCATCCTGGCGATGTCCTCCTCGTCCTCGACGCCCTCACCGGGCAGGAGGCGGCCCGGATCGCCGAGGCTTTCCTGCCCTTGGGCGTCACCGGGGCTGTCCTCACGAAATTGGATGGGGATGCCCGAGGCGGGGCGGCGCTGTCCGTCCCGACCCGTATCGGCCGCCCAGTCCTGTTCGTCGGGGTCGGGGAGCGCCCTGAGGACTTGGAGCCATTCCACCCAGACCGGATGGCGGACAGGATCCTGGGGCTGGGCGATCTCCAAGGACTGGTGGAAAAGCTGGAGGAGACGGCTGGAGAGGAGCTCGCGGAGACCGCCGCCCGGGTGCGTGAGGGGACGCTCACCCTGGAGGATTTTTTGGCCCAGCTTGAGGCCATGAACAAGGCCGGATCCCTTTCCCAGCTTTTGGCGCGCATCCCCGGGATCAAGGGCGCATTCGACGACCCCGAGCTCGAGCGGGACCTACGCCGCAGCCGGGCGATCATCCAGTCGATGACGGTTGAGGAAAGGCGTAACCCCCATATAATCGGGGCCAGTCGCAAGCGGCGTATCGCCCGGGGATCCGGGACTACCGTACAAGAGGTAAACCGGCTCCTGGCCCAATATGAAAAGACCAAAAAGCTCGTGAAGAAGATGCGGCGGGGGCGTATCCCACCGGGCCTGGGTCCGTTGAACATGAGGTGATAAAGTGGCACTTAAGATCAGGCTCAAGCGGATGGGGAAGAAGCGGCAGCCAAGCTACCGTATCGTGGTGGTGGAGGCGGCCGCAAAGCGTGACGGAAAGACGGTGGACGAGATCGGGCACTACGACCCCCTCACGGAACCCGAGGAGTTGGAGCTCGACGTGGCCGCGGCCTTGAGCTGGCTTAGACAGGGGGCGCAACCCACCCCGGCGGCCCGGAGGCTCCTTTCCCGCATGGGTGTGCTTAAAGCCTTCCACGAGGAGCGCTACGGCCGCCCCCCCTCCGAGGTAGAACAAAACTAACCACTGAGAACACAGAGTTCACAGAGGCGAATTTCGTTTATTGAACTCCAAAACTACGATTTGCTCCGTGTTCTCGGTGGCCTTGGTGATGAAAATTGAGCGATGGGTGATGTGGTGGAGCTCGCGAGGTTCCTCCTTGAGGCGGTGAGCGCGCGGCCGGAGGAGGTCAAGGTCGAGTACCTTTGGACCCCAAGCACTGATTTGGTCTTCCTTAAGCTGCCGGGCCGGGACCGGCGCCGGCTGCGTCGGGAGGACCTTGCCGCCTTAGTGCGAGTGGTGGAAAAGCTCGGCCGCAAGCCGGGCCGCAAGCTCGTGGTGGATTTAAGATGAGGTTCGATATCGTCACCCTGTACCCGGAAATGCTGCGCCCGCTTTTCTCCCAAGGGGTGCTCCTTGGGGCGCAGGAGAAGGGGCTGATCCAGATCCACCTCCACGATCTTGCGGCCTTCTCTCCGCACGGGCGGGCAGTTGTGGACGACCGCCCGTTTGGAGGCGGGGCTGGGATGGTGATGCGGCCGGAGCCGTTCTTCCGGGCAATGGATGCCATCACCAGGGAGGTGGGGAAAAGGCCGTATGTGATCCTCCTTTCCGCCCAGGGGGTGCTGTTCACCCAACAGCTGGCGAAGGAGCTTGCCCGTAAGGAGGCCGTGGTGCTCCTGTGCGGGCGCTACGAAGGGGTGGACGAGCGGGTGGCAAGGGCTTCCGACCTTGAGCTTTCCATCGGTGATTACGTCCTCGCCGGGGGGGAACTTGCGGCCGGGGTGGTGGTGGAGGCCACGGCCCGCATGGTTCCGGGTGTGGTGGGAAGGTTCCAGTCTGCAGCCACCGATTCGTTCTTCTCCGGGCCCCGGCTAGGCTACCCCCAGTACACGCGGCCCAGGAGTTTTCGAGGGATGGAGGTGCCGGAGGTGCTGTTCTCAGGGGACCATGAGCGCATCCGCCGCTTCCGGCTCCGGGAGGCGTGGAGGAAAACCCTGCGCAACCGACCCGACCTCCTCGGCCTAAGACTAAAAGCTCCAACCACAGAGGACACGGAGATCACAGAGGAACCAAATGGATGAGGGACTGGATCGTGTTACCGAGGCCATCATCGGTGCGGCCATCGAGGTCCACCGTGAACTTGGCCCTGGACTGCTTGAATCCACCTATGAGGCGTGCCTGGCGTACGAGCTTGCCCAACGCGGGCTCAAAGTGGAACGGCAAAAGCCGCTTCCTGTGGTTTACAAGGGTCTCAAGCTAGACATCGGGTATCGGGTGGATTTGCTAGTGGAGGATCGAGTGGTTGTGGAGCTTAAGGCCGTTGATCATTTGGAAGCTATCCATGAAGCCCAGCTGCTTTCGTATCTGCGGCTCTCAGGATGTAATGTGGGACTTTAAAGAACGGGATCAAGAGGTTAGTGTTGTGAACCCTCTGTGTTCTCGGTGATCTCTGTGGTGAAAAATCTTTATATTGCCTTGTTGCACTTTCCGATGCGGGATCGGCGGGGCCGGGTGGTTGCCACCGCCCTCACCTCCATCGACGTTCCGGACATCGCCCGCACTGCCCGCACGTACGAAGTCAAACGCTATTTTGTGGTCACCCCCCTCCCCTCCCAACGCAGGATCGCCGAGCGCTTACGGGACTTCTGGCTTGAGGGAGAGGAATGGCCCACGCGGAGGGAGGCCTTGGCCCTGGTGGCGGTACGAGCGGATCTTGAACAGTGTTATGAGGAGATCGTCGAGGAAGAGGGGGAGGCCCCCCAGGTGTGGGGGACCACGGCCCGGGTCGACGTCCCCTATCCGCGCCTGTCATGGAAGGAAGCGCGAGAGCGGCTTCTGAGTCGGCCCACGCTCGTCCTGTTCGGGACCGGGTACGGGATGACCGAGGAGCTGCTTTCCGCCTGTGACGCCGTCCTCCCCCCCATTCGGGCAAAATCCGGTTACAATCATTTGTCGGTTCGGGCTGCGGTGGCCATCATCTTGGACCGACTTAAAGGAGAGAACGATGACGGGCATGGATGATCTCATTAGCGCACTTGAGGAGGAACACTTAAAGGAATGGCCGGAATTCCGGCCCGGGGACATCATCCGCATCTACGAGCGGGTATCCGAGGGGGCGCGGGAGCGCCTCCAGCCCTTCGAGGGCGTGGTGCTTCGCCGGTCAGGCTCCGGCTCTCGGGAGATGGTGACGATCCGTAGGATCGCCGCCGGGGTAGGGGTTGAGCGCACCATCCCCCTGCACTCGCCGAAACTGGAGCGGATCGAGGTGATAAAACGCCACCACATCCGAAAGAGTCGCCCTTACTGGCTCAGGCGCATCACTCGCCTGCACAAAATCCAGTAAATGGAACCACAAAGGCACAAAGACACAGAGGTTCTTGTTGTTGAAATTTGTGGCACTTTGTGTCTTGGGGCCTTGGTGGTGGGGCCATGAACTGGAGGTGGCCCTGGCGGCGTAGGAAGAAGGAGCCCAAGCCTCCATGGATCGTGCGGCTCCTCCGGCGCCGGGGGATACGGCTTTCCCGTCGGGCCGAGTGGCTCTTGGGCTGGGCCGAGACCATCGTTGAGGTTGGCCTGGCAGTTTGGCTGATCATCACTTACGTCACCGTGAGGATGACGGTGCCCACTGGGTCCATGATCCCCACCATCATGCCAGGCGACTCATTTTTCGTGGACCGTATCTCCTACCACTTCCGCCAGCCCGATGTGGGCGACGTGATCGTGTTTTGGCATGTGGAGGACATCCGGATCACCGGGGTGAAGGCGGAAAGCCCAGCGGCGGCAGCCGGAGTTAAACCTGGGGACCAGCTCATCGAGCTTGCGGGGGAGCCGGTGCCGAGCACGGTCACCCTCAGACGAAGGCTTGAGGCCGCCTCTGGAGGAAAGATTTCCCTGACCCTGCTGCGCGAGGGAAGCGGGGAGGTCAAGGTGGAAGTTGCGGTGCCGACCGGAGCACGTAGCCTCTCCGATCTGGGCCTGGAGGTCAAGATCAGAAAAGCCCGGTACGTGAAGCGCCTCATCGCCGTGGGCGGGCAACAGGTTTGGATCGGGGAGGGGGGGAGGATCTACGTGGACGGAGCTCCCCTGGACGTTCCGGCCATTGCCTCCCGCACCTATTGGACCCATGGGCCAGGCATGCGTTACGGGATCGAGCCCACGCTTATCCCAGAAGGACACTACTTCGTGCTCGGGGACAACACCATGAACTCCTATGACTCCCGCTACTGGGGGTTCGTCCCCGAAGAAGACTTCATCGGCGAGCCCTTCTTCCGGGTGTGGCCCTTCTCCCGGTTCGGCCCCATGAACGGCTACTTCTGGTCCTCCCGCTAGGAGAAGTGTGGGGTTGACAGGGGGAGGCGATTTTCCTAGGCTAGCGCAGATGTCATCACCTATGAAGGGGGGATCTGGATGAGGGGTAGGTTGCTAGCGTTGGTAGCAGTAGGGATGGTGCTGGTTTCGGTGTGGGGGCTCACCCCAGGGATCGCCGGTGGCGGGGGGGGCGTGGTGTTGGACGTCGATCCCTCGCATCCAGCTTATCCGGCGATCAAGTACCTGATCGACGCGGGGGTCATCTCCCTGGCCGATACCGGCGGGGAGTTCAGAGGGGACAGCGCGCTCTTGCGCTACGATGCCGCTCTTTGGCTGTACCGGGCCATGCAGCGGATGGGCCAGGCTCAGGCTGGCGTGGACGTGGCCGGACTCACAAACCGCCTGAACTCCCTTGAGGCACAGGTGCAAAATCTGCAAGCGGATGTGGCGAGTAACGCCAGCGCCGTAAGCAGTGTCAAGACGAGCGTGAGCTCCCTGTCCGCGGACGTTCAGACGTTAAAGACCCAGGCGCCGGCGGGCCTGTCCGGTCGGGTGCAGACGAACTTCCTCCTCGGGATCACCGGCGTCCTGCTCGGGGTGGCCGCCGTGGCCATGGCCCTGTTCTGGTGAGCTAACACAAGCAAGTCGCCCCTGAGGCGCCGGGCGCGAAGGTCGGAGGTTGACCTCGCGTGTTGGCCCCTTGCAGGGTGCTGTGGGCAGCCCTGGTGGGTGGGTCTACGTTGGCCTTACCTGCTTTCGGGCTGCCCGAGCCGCTTTCGGGCCAGTGGGAGGGTGAGCTCGTCCTCCACGGGCAGCTTGAGCTCTACGAGGCCACCCTCACCTTCACAGCCCCGCTTGGCCCCTGGACCCTGACGAGCGAGTCCGAATTTGAACACGGGCTATTTTCAAACCAGACGTTCGAGCTGCAGGGTTTTGCCTTTGACTACCGCCTGACCTGGGAGAGCAAGGCGGTGTTTTCCCCGACAGAAAAGGTGCTCAAACACCTATATAAGACGACAGATGGCGCGAGCTTCACCCAGCTCCTCTGGCAGGCCCCGGGTCCCCACTGGCGCTACGGCTGGCTCAAGGGCGAGTTTCCGCTTCCTTCCGGTGAGCTTTGGGCCAAGGCTTACCATCGATGTAACTCTTCGTCTGATATCGACTACTTCATGTTCACGGACGCTTACCGGTGGGATGCGGGGGCGGGGTGTTGGCGGCCGCTTGGTGACCTTTCGGCCGGGGTGCGGGAAAGAGCGTTCATCGCGGGCAAGGTCAGGCTCACCGCTCTGGTGGAGGGATCGTGGCGGTCCCGGACGGAGTACAACCTGCGCGCCCTCCTTATCCCCGGGGCGGCTTCCGAGCCGTTCGTCCTGGCCCCGGAGGCTGTGAGGTACCTGGACGCCAAGTACCCGGATGGCTGGTCCCTAAGGGAGCCCATCGACCCAGAGCTGGTCAAGGTTTACGTATGGTACAGCCATTACGAGGAGTATACCCTGGGCTGGGAGTCGGAGCCCTGGCCCGGCCGCACGCTAGAGCTTGCGGCCGTCTTCTCCGGCCTAGGGGGCGGGGTGGGCTTTGCTGAAGTTTCCGCCGAAGCGGAAGGGTGGTACCTGTGCGGCGGGATGGGAGAGCTTGAGCTTTCGCTTGAGCCGGAGAATGGCCCTATGCTTTCAGCCTCCTTGGAAGGGCTGCCTGGCCCCGCCGGGTTCAAATTCGATCTTTCGCTGGACCTTTCCCTCTCAGAGCTCGCCCTCTCCCTCACCCCCAGCTGGTCCGGGCCCGGGGGGTGCGTGTCCTTACATGCCGGGCTGGCAGGGGGGTGGGGCATCTCCGAGCTTTGCCTGTACGGGGTAGAGGCACAGGGGCACCTAGCGGCCGCGGACTGGGAGGCGCTGTTTGTATTCAGCCGGCCGCCCTCTCCGAGGCCAAGTTGGTACACCAGGGCCGAGTTCAAGAAGATCGTAGCGATCGGGGAGTACGAGGACGGGCGGCTGGCCCTCATCCGCAAGGGCTACACGCCGAAGGGAAAGTACGAACTTGCGCTTTGCGCCTATCTGGGGCCCGCTTCCGGAAGCCTGTTTTCCATAACCCGGTTTCTGGTTACGGTGGAGTTCTCCTTGACCGGAGGGGCAAGCTGGGAGATCTCCTGGGAGAGCAGGGATCCTGAAAGCCCTGCTGCATCCGCCTCCCTTGCCCTGTGCTGGGAGCTTGATTTCTGAAGTGAAGCCTCAGCCACTTAATCACAGAGACCACCGGAACACGGAGTTCTTGCTATCAAGGTCACATAGACCAATGTCTTTTTGGTCCCCAGGATCAGGCAGATGACGAGCATGTTGGGGAGGAGAAGGCCGGTCCTGACAAAAGCAGCGCCAGTGCCGGCCCCAGCCCCGCCCCCCGCCGGAGCGTCACCGCTTTTGGGACTTGACGGCCTCCAGGAAAGCCCTGAGGGCCTCCGCTTCCTCCCCTTTCCCTACCCGGCCCGAGGTGATCTCAACTGTAGCCAGAGGCTTTGCCGCTGCGACCTCGGCCATCTCGGCGAGGGCCTTTCCGTGACCACCGCCTGCGGAGGTAGCAAAGAACGCCACCTGTCCGAAGCGCCCACGAAAGCGGAGAAGATAAGCCCTTACGGGGCTCGACATCCGTCCCGCCCAAATCGGGGTTCCGATGATGACAAGCTCATAATCGCCGGGATCGTGCTTCGGTTCGGCTATCGGTGGGACCTTCTTACTCAGTGCCTCGTATCCCGAGCGGAGGAAACCGAGGATCCCC
>CAYUWL010000039.1:0-10151 GCA_964448595.1 uncultured Thermotogaceae bacterium | reverse complement strand
CCTCGGGCATCCCAGCCATGTGGAAGCCGCCCAGGACTAGGTGGACCTTCCCCTTGCCGATCTCTTTTGCCTTTTGCACCATCTGCACTATCCCGGGGTGGGCGCAACCGGTGATCACCACCAGCCCCTCGGGGCTTTCCACCGCCAATGCCTGTTCCTTGATCCAAGTCCCCAGCTCGCCGGTCGAGTAAACCCCCTCCCCGATCTTCATGGGACCCTGCACTTCCACTACCTGGGCACCGGAGCGCTGCACCCGCGTTTTGAACTCCTGGGGAAAGGAGGCGGGAAGGTAAACGGTGACCGCATTGTTCTCCTCGAGGAAACCAAACAAGCCCCCCACGTGATCGCCGTGGATGTGGGAAAGGACCACGTTTTGGATTCGCCTAGGATCGATCCCCAGAGCCCGCATGTTGGAAAGGAGGATGTCGGCGCTTCCCCCGGTATCGAACAAGATCGTCTGCTTCCCCAGCTCCACGAGGCAAGAAAAGCCCCAAGCTGTCCGCAGGCCTGGCCGGCAGGGATAATTGTCATAAAGGATAGTGAGTATAAGGGGCAGCTGCCCATCCCCCCACGCGGCCATGCTGAGGCCAGTTAAGGCAAAGAGGGAAACGACGAAAAAGGGCTTCCCCTTCATTTGCTCCCTCGGCGGCAGTCGCGACACAGGCCAAAGCCCTGGATGACGGCCTCCTGAAGTTCAAACTCGTTTTTCTCCGCGATCTCGTTGAGAAGGGTCCGGAACCTGGCGCTGCCGAACTCGATCACCTTGCCGCAGCGTCGGCATACGAGGTGTCCATGGTCGTTTCGTCCCAGCACGTGCTCGTAGTGAGCATGGGCCTCTCCGAAGGACACCCGGCGCACGAAGCCCGCCCGCTCAAGAAGATCTAAAGTTCGATAAACGGTGGCAATGGACACCTTATCATCCCGCAGTGCCTCCCATAACTCTGCGGCGTCGAAGTGCCCATGCATGGAGAACACCTTGCGCACGATCTTGCGTCTGGTGTCCGTGATGTTGAACCCGCGCCGGCGCAGGAACTCCACGAACAGCTCCTCGGGTTGGGTCGCCATCATCGCCTCCGGTTCAACTTTGCCCTCGGGCGGCCACCGCTGTCAAATCGCCCGGCCGCAAGCACCAGCTCCCCCACCTCGACCCCCAGCTCCTGGGCCACAGGGGCGCATTTGGCCTTGAGGAGGAAGAAGATGGGGCCCACCTCCCCGGAAAGGCCCTCGAAGTTGCCCATGCCCTTGCTGATCACCAGGTCTGCGTCCTGGAAGTGGCGCCGGAAGTCCTGGGAACATTTACTCAACAGGACCCCGGGGTGATCGGACCCGGTGGTGATCACCTCGGCCACCTCGGGGAGGCCCACCTCCCGCGCGTCCACGATGGTCGCATCGTTCAAGGTGGGGGCGCCACGCACAGCCACGGTAACGCGCTTGCCCAGCCGCGTGAGCTGTTCACAAAGCAGGCGATCGAAGGCTATCTCACCGGCGTTGTCTGCGAGGATGAGAACTGTCCTCGCCGTGGCGAGCAGGGCTTTGAAGGGCTCGTAATCGAATCGGCCCCAGGATCCCCCCGCACTTTCCCCTGCGGCTGCCGTGAGATCGAAGTGCGTTTGGGCCCCGAGGTCGGCGGTGTTCCCGCTTGCGGAAAGCCCAAGAAGGAAGGCCAGGGGGTCTTCGGCCTGGGCGGCCTGCTCGCGCAAGCGGGGGAGGAGTCCCAGGGCCTCACGGTTCGCCTGGCTTTTGGCCTCGGCGAAGGGATCCTGCACACCCAGTATCCTCCGGACCGTGCGCTGGACATTCGGGCTTGCGGCAATGGGAGGGTTGCCGGGAAGAGAGCGCACCAGAAGCGGGGCCACTTCCCGGACGATTTCCCACCCCATCTCTTCACTTGCCCCGACAAGGCGGGCTGCCGTAAGCGAGGCCCGGAGCATGCAGGGCAAGCAATCTGGATAGGCCTTCATCCCTCGCCCTGCACGAAGTCGAGCACCTTCAGCGCCAGCTCCAGGAACGCCTCCCGGGCGCGGGAGTTGCCCTCCACCGCCGGACGGCCGGCGTCCCCGGCCCGTACCACCTCCGGGAGCAATGGAAGCCGTCCCAAGAACGTGGCGCCCATCTCCTTCGCCATCCTCTCGCCGCCGCCTTTACCGAACAGGTCGATCTCCGCGCCGCAGTGCGGGCAGGTTAAGGTCGCCATGTTCTCCACCACCCCGATCCGCCGCACCCCCACCTTGCGACAGAAGCCCACCGCCTTGCGGGCATCGAGCAGAGCCACTCCCTGGGGGGTGGTCACCACCAGAGCCGCGTCCACCTCCCCCAGCACCTGGGCCACCGACAAGGGCTCATCCCCGGTGCCGGGGGGGAGGTCTACCACCAACAGGTCTAGGTCCCTCCACTCCACCTCCTCGATGAATTGCTGGATGGCTTTCATCTTGAGGGGGCCTCGCCAGATGAGGGGGGTGTCGGTGGTGGGGAGGGCGAAGGCGATGGACACCACGGCCAAGTTCCAGACCGTGGGCACAGGAAGGATTTTGCCGTCCTTGACCGGCATGGTTGCCCGCTCTATCCCAAGCATCTTGGGGACGTTGGGACCATGGAGGTCAGCGTCGAGAAGCCCGACCCGTATGCTGCGGGCCAGGGCCGTGGCCACGTTCACCGCCACGGTGGTCTTCCCCACGCCCCCCTTGCCGGAGAGCACCATGAGCACGTGTTTTGCTCGTTTTACAGGTTCCCTTTTGCCAGGTCTTTCAAGCTCAGTTCTCTCAGCCATCCTTCGATCCTTTCCTCCAGATATTCCCAAAGCGGCCGTGTGGGGCAGGCACCGGGCAGCGGACAAGGGATTCCGGCCAGGCAGCTTACCGGGGTGAGCCTTTCGCCAAAGACGGCAAGGGCTTGGGCCAGACTGATCTCCTCGGCTGGCCGGGCAAGGCTGTAGCCTCCATTTCGACCGGGTCGGGACTCCACCAGGCCAGCCCGGCGAGCGCGCCCCAGGATCTGCCGCAAAAACGGAGCCGAAAGCCCATACATTTTTGCGATCTTCTCCGCGCTTACCCGGCCGGACCTAGAGATCTCCACCAGGGCCAACAGCCCCAGGCTGCTTTCTCTAGTGATCCACATCTTCCCTTCCCAGGGCGACCTTTACCAGGCCGTGTCTGTACAGGGCACGAGTGCCGCCCCCCTCCGCGATCACCTGCAGGGCCCGGGCCGGATCGGGAGCTTTGGCCCCAAATAGCCAATCCACCCCGCATTCAAGCAGCCCCGGCCACATAGGGGTGGAGGGGCCGATGACCGCCACCCTCCCCCGGGAAAGGGAAAGCAGCCGGTCCACCGTCTTGTTGATGAACGTCGTGCCGCTTAGCACCACCACGTCGCAGCGGGGGAGCTCAAGCTCGGCCGCCCAGTCCGGAAGGAGCCCGGGTGCCCGGGCAAGGTTCCGTTCGAAGATGAGGAGCTCCCGCGCTCTTCGCCTAAGTGGCCCGACCAGGGGCCCGATGTAGCCCACCATCCCCACCACCTCGTCCTCACTTACCCCCAATGCCTCCAGGGGATCGGGCGAAGGTTGCGCTTCCTCGCCTAGTGCGGCATTCACCGTGGCCAGGCCCAGGGAAGACGCCAACGGATCGGAAGAGACAAGCCCCTGGGCGAGTTTCCAGGCCGGCATCCCACCGAGGGTTCCCGCGCGGGCGTAGGCCGCGCAACCCTGCCCCTCATGCGGGGTGGCGGCAAGGCCACACCTCCCATCCGAGAGGAGCACGCCGGTATAGGCGAGCCCGATCACCACCCGCTCCACTCGAAGCCGGGCCAGGGTTTCCTCTGAGGCCTCGAGCAGCCTCGAGGCGATCATAGGCTGAGGTGCTCCGCGACCCTTTCCCATAAAGTGCGCAAGGCCGCAGCCGCAGGGCTGGCCCCGTCCTCCACCGCTGGCCGTCCTGCCACCTGGGCCCACACTACTCCTTCATCATACGGGATTCGACCGAGCATGGAGAGCCCCTCCTCTTTCGCATAGGACTCTATCCTCTCGCTGAACTCGGGGCTGAGGTCGGCCTTGTTGATGGCGAGGAACACCCTGGTCCGGAAGTGCCGTGCCACCTCCACCACCCGGGCAAGGTCATGCAGGGCGGACATGCTGGGCTCGGTCACCACCAGGGCCGCGTGGGCCCCGGAAAGGGACGCGATCACCGGGCAACCGATCCCAGGTGAGCCGTCGATGATGAGGAGCCTCGCCCCTTCTAGCCTGGCGAGCTCCCGGGCCCTCATCTTCACCTGGGCGACAAGCTTTCCCGACGTCTCCTCCCCTGGGCGCAGCTCCCCGTGTACCAAGGTCCCGTAGGGAGTGCGCGAGACATAGATCCAACCTGAAAGCCGGGGCTTAAGCTCGATCGCCCCCACCGGGCAGGCATGTGCACATGCCCCGCAACCTTCGCATGACAAGGGATCCACCCGAAACTTTCCGCCCTCCTCCAAGACGGCGTCGAACCGGCAGGCCTTGCGGCACTCCCCGCAGCCGGTGCACAGCCCCGCGTCGACTGTGGCCAGTTCCGATCCCTCATAAGCGATCGTCTTCTCCACCTGCGGCTTTAGGATGAGGTGGAGGTCGGCCGCGTCCACGTCGCAGTCGGCGATCACCTTGCCTTGTGCCAAGGCGGCAAAGGCCCCGACCACCGTGGTCTTCCCCGTACCGCCCTTCCCCGAGATGACGACGAGCTCCTTCATCTCGGCACCTCCGCTTCCATGGTTATCCGCTGGGCAAGCTCGATGAAGCGACTTTTCCACTCCGGGAAGGCCTCGACCAAGGAGGTGCCTTGGGCATATGCTTCCGCGAACTTTCGGTCCATGGGGATGCGGAGGAGCACGGGGATCCCTTCGCCCGCAAGGTAGCGCTCAACCTCATCCGTTCCGATCCCGTGCTTGGAGATCGCCACCCCGGCCGGGATCCCAAGTTCCCTCGTCACCCCCACTGCCAGCTTGAGGTCATGCAGGCCGAAGGGGGTGGGCTCGGCCACCAGCAGGGCGTAGTCCGCCCCCTTCAAGGTCTCGATCACCGGGCAGGCGGTGCCGGGCGGGGCGTCCAGGATCACCAGGCCATCGTCAGGGAGCCGCCCCTTCAATGCCTGGATGACGGGGGTAGCCATGGGCTCTCCGGGGTTCAAGACCCCCTGCCAGAATTGGATCCCTTTTGCCCGGCCCCATTCGATCCTTCCGATGGGTCTCGGGATCTCGGTGATGGCCGAGACCGGGCAGACGCGAGCACACAGGCCGCAGCCATGGCAGAGCTCGGGGTGGAACAGGATCTTCCTGCCGATCACGGCCAAGGCCCCGTATCGGCAGGCCTTGGCGCAAGCCCCGCAGTAGGTGCACACGTCCTCGTCCACCTGGGGGACGAGGAGGGAGACAGGCTCGGACTCTTCGATCTTGGGGGACAGGAACACGTGGGCGTTTGGCTCCTCTACGTCACAGTCCGCCAGGGTAACAGGCCCCAAGTCACGGGCGGCCAGGGCCAAGGAGACGGCCACCGTGGTCTTCCCGGTGCCCCCTTTTCCGGACGCGACCGCAACCCGGAAGGGGCGAGGCTCAGCGGTCATGGAACATGTGTCGGCCGCAGGCCTCAGCCCCGGAAAGCCTTCCGGACTGCCAGGCTTCGATCGCCTCCCTGACCGTTCCCGTGGCCCCGGTCACCACCTCGATCCCGTTTTGGGAGAGGAGGTCGATCGCCCGGCGTCCGAGGCCGGAGCAGATCACGAGGTCCACCCCGGCCTGGGCCAGGTGCTCGGCCGGAAGTCCCACCCCGCCCATGTGTTCCGATTCGTTGGGGAAGATCTCCACCTCCCCGGTCTCGGTGTCATAGATGGTATAAGTGGGCACCCGGCCGAAGTGTTCCCCCACAAAATCATCCAAACCGCCAGGGCCGGCGCTGGGGACACATATCCTCATCGTACCCTCCTCACCAAGCCCAGGTCGGGGGGTAGTACCCGGGGGCAGGGATATACGTCCCGTATGGGTACGGCGGACGGTACCAAGCCCCCCACCCGTAGGGGACATATCCCCACCTCCACCAGCCCCTAGGAAGCCAAGGGTAAAAGCGACAGAAGGGGTAAGGGTTACCCCAGCCACGTCCCCAACCCCAATATCCGCGTCCTCGTCCATACCATCCCCAAGGCATCCTACTCACCTCCCAGTTCCTTAAGCTTTCGCTTCACCTCAGAGAGCTCCCGCTCAAGGCGCGAGATCCTGTCCTTGAGGGTCTGTGTATCTTGAGGGGTGGGCGGCGGGGGAGGAGCCCCCCAGGCGCCGAAGGCACCCATGCCCCGGCCCATCCCGCGTCCCATGCCGCCCCCACGCATACCCCGGCCTGTACCCATCCCGGGCCCGAAGGCCGCGCTTGGCTGCGGGGTGAGGGTCCCGTCGAGGTAGGCCTTGACCGCCTCCTGTACGGTCAGCCCACTGGTCGGCACCAGCTCAACCCCGGCTTGGGCCAGGACACCCGTCACGTTGGGGCCGAAATTGCCGGCGAACGCGGCCTTGGGGCCCCGGGAGGCCACGAGCTGGGCGGCCTGGATCCCCGCCCCAGAGGGGGCGCCTTGGTAGGGATTAGGGATGACCTCTACGTCCTTGAACTCCCCGTCCTCCACGGTCACCACCGTGAAGGTAGGGGCCCGACCGAAGACCGGGGACACCTCATCCGAAAGGCCCCCTCGGGTTGTGGCCGCCACGAAGATAAGCCTCATTCTCCCTCCCTTGAGAGCTCCTCAAGCCGGCGCTTGATCTCCCCAAGCTGGGCCTCAAGGGCCTGCGCTTGGCTTGACAGCCATGCCATCTCCTGCTCACGGCTTGGCTGCCCCGAGGGGCTTGCCGCCCAAGGGGCCGCAGTCCAGGGGCCCTGGGTGGAAAGCCAGCCCCAGAAAGCAGGGAGCTGGCCGGTCTGGGCCAGGTACTGAGCACCCGGGGGCATGCCTCCCCAGCCCGGGGAGTAGCCGAACCTCATCCAACCCGGGAGTCCTGTAAGGTAGAACATGTTGCGCCACCTCATGGTGACCACCTCCAACAACATTTTAAGCATATGCACACCTCAGGTCAAGATCACTTATGAGAATCGTTCGCATGACGTTGGGTGGTATAATTCTTATATGCCCAGATCGCCCAAACCGCGCTGGTGTCAGGGACCGCCGCCCCAACGGGTCTATAAGCCCGCCGGGGTCCCGTTCGGCCAGCTAAACCAGGTAGTGCTGGGGCTGGATGAGCTTGAAGCCCTCAGATTGTGCGACCTTCTGGGCCTGTCCCAGGAGGAGGCCGGGGTCAGGATGGGCGTCTCCCGGGGCACGGTGCAGCGGCTCCTTTCCTCCGCCCGGGCCAAGGTGGCGGATGCCCTCGTCCACGGGAAGGCCATCACCATCGCAGGCGCAGACTACATACGCTTTACCCATCCACGGCGCCATCGCTTCCGCGGCGGGGCGGCCTAGCTTTCTCATCCCCTTAAGTCCAGATGACCTCACCTTAGAGGAAACACGGGAGCTTTTGAAGGGGCGGGCTGGGGGGCTATTGGACAGGCTATCTCCTAAAGTCGGGTACGTGATGGTAGCCACTGAAACGGGCTTTGACCGGTGGTCTACGGAGGAGCTTCTGGGTCAGTTGCGGGAGGCCGAGGCCAAAGGGGAGGGGGAACGGGCCGAGGCCATCCGCGAGGAGCTCGTGCGTCGGCACATGGGGCTGGTGCGGGCGATAGCCGCCGAGTTCAGTTTCACCGGGGAGCCTTTCGATGATCTGGTCCAGGCAGGCTGCCTGGGGCTACTCGGGGCGGTGGCCAACTTCGACCTTGCCCGGGGCACCAAGTTCTCTACCTACGCCACCCATCTCATCAAGGGAGAAATCCGTCATTACATCCGGGATAAACACGGATCCGTACACGTCCCCCTCTGGATCAGGTCCCTGGCGAGCAAAGTCACCGAGGCACAGGACCATCTGTACCAAACGCTCGGTCGACCTCCCACCTTGGAAGAAATCGCTCGCCACTTGGGGGTGAAGCCGGGGGCTGTGCGTGAGGCCTTAAAAGCCCGGGACGCAATGACCTATGTTTCCCTCGACGCGGAGCGTCGCGCCTATGACCCCAGACCCAGGTTCGATCTGGAGGGGGTCCTAGCCGAGGAAAAAGGTGAGCTTCCCTTGGATGTGCGCCTCAGGATCGCCAATGCGGTGGAACGCCTGTCAGAGCTGCAAAGGCGCATCATCGAAGGGCTCTTTTACCAGGGCAAGTCACAGTCCGAGGTAGGAAAGGAGGTGGGCCTCACCCAGCGCCAGGTATCGCGGCTGAAGGAACGCATCCTGAAGGAACTCAAACAAGAGCTATTTGGGGACTCCTTTCCGTCTAAGGACAACCAGGATGTGGAAGAATGAAAGGGAGATGAACATGGGGAAGGCCGCCATGCATTTGCTCGTTTCGATTGGCGAGATCATGGACACAATACGCGAGGCCGTGACGCTGCTTGAGCGCGGTAAAAGCAGTGAAGGCATGGCTCAGCTCACGGCGGCTATAGAGAACGTGCGTGAGGAGATCGCCAATTGGGAAGGTGCCAGTGGGGAGACACCCCTACCCCGGCAGGAGCTGGTGGGTGAGCTCCAAGCGGTGCTGGAGGAGCTCCTAGCTGCCCGGACGGCCCTGGAGACAGCGACCAGTTTCGGAAGTTAATCCGGTTCCCCCATTTCCGCCCGGTCCACTCCCAATTACCTTCACTTCCGATGTGAGGGAGGTTGTGCTGGCCGCCGCGCATTTGGGCTATGATCCAAAGGCCGTGCCCATCGGGGGTGGGGCCCAAGTCGCCCTTCACCTCCTCCGTCATTGGGTCAAGTCCGCCCCCTTCTCGCTGACCGTGCTTGGCTCCGGGCCAGTTCCTCCTTCCTTTGCTGAAAAAAACATCCGATATCTTTCAATTCCGTGGCATGTGCCAGGGCACAGCAACACCCTCACGGAGCTCAGCGTAAGCGGCTATGCCCTGTTTTGCAGGCAGTTTGAGCGTGGCGTCACGGAGTTCCTTCGCCGGCGAGCGCGGGAAGTCGATCCCCGGATGGTTTGTGTAGTGCACAACGACATCTGCGAGGCAGGGGATTTCAGAGCTATTGCGGGCTTGGGGTATCGCCAGGTGGCCATCTTCCACGTGGACGTGGTTGACTACGCGGCCAGCGTTTACTTAAGGGGGCGGCTTCCGGCCCCTAGGCTCGCCCGGACGTTTCGAGGATTCGCTCGTCTGGGCTTGGCCAGATTTCTTCCCGAAGTTGCCAGGTTGATCCTGGAAAAGCAAGAGGCGTGTGCCAGGCATTGCGACCTCCTTGTGGTCCCGTCTAGGCAAATGGCGGAAGTTCTCCTTGCCTCCTACCCGTGGCGCACCCCGGAGGACGTCATAGTCGTGCCCTGGGGGGCGATCGTGGAGCAGGCAAGTTCAGGGGTGGAGGAGGAGACGAAAAAGATCAAAGCCGAGTACGGCCTGGACGGCAACACCCCGGTCCTTATCACCCTCAGCCGCATCTCGCCGGAAAAGGGGCAGGACCTCCTCCTCCGGGCCCTGGCCCTGTGGGAGAAAAGACGAGGTGAGCGCCTCGTCGTCTTCATCTGCGGGGCCCCGGCCTTCATCCACGGGAAGAGCTACATGCGCAAGCTCCTGCGGCTGGCTCGCCAGCTGCACAAGGTGGAAGTCCACTTTCCCGGGTACGTAAGCGGCGCTCGCAAGGCGGCCTTCTTCAGGCTTGGCGATCTGTACGTCTTCCCCTCCCGGCACGAGTCCTACGGGCTCACGTTGGTTGAGGCGCTGGCGGCCGGGCTGCCCGTGCTCACCACGGATCACCGCTCCGCCCGGGATCTCGTGCGACCAGAGTTCGGCCTGGTGGTAAAGACCACGGCAGAGGACTTGTACCGAGGGCTTGGCGAGCTCCTGGAACAAAGGGAGAACCTTCGGCTGATGGGGAAGCGCGCCCGGGCCTTCGCCCTGGGCCTCGAGTTCCAGCAGGCAGCCGATCGCCTGGCCGGGGCGATCGCCGCCTTAACGGAGTAGCCAACGCCTACGGTTTCATATATATAAAAGCGCCCTTAGCCCCACGTGACTTTCTCGGACGCGGTGTAAAAGCGGTGTGCCGGGAGGGCATGGTTAACAAGATGGCCGATTAGGCGC
>CAYUWL010000038.1:0-10153 GCA_964448595.1 uncultured Thermotogaceae bacterium | reverse complement strand
GGGCCCTGGCAAGCGAGAAATACGAGGAACTTAAGGGCAAATACGCGCCCTTGGGGATTAAGGTGGGCCTGGCTACCGGGGATTACGATCGCACCGATCCCCACCTGGCTGATCACGACGTGGTGGTGCTCACGAACGAGAAGGCAGATTCTCTTCTTCGCCACCGGGCAAGCTGGCTTCTGGAGGGGCTTTCCCTGGTGATCTTGGATGAGGTACATCTCCTGACCGACCCGAGCCGGGGGCCGACATTGGAGGTGCTGGTAGCCGCCCTCCGGCACGCCCGCCCAGACCTCCAGATGCTGGCACTTTC
The DNA here is from genome assembly GCA_964448595.1 of uncultured Thermotogaceae bacterium. Classification (GTDB taxonomy): domain Bacteria; phylum Bipolaricaulota; class Bipolaricaulia; order Bipolaricaulales; family Bipolaricaulaceae; genus 64-32. Next base: position 9,843 of record CAYUWL010000038.1, on the reverse strand, counting down.
GGCCACGGTGCGCAATGCCGAGGAGATCGCGGACTGGCTCGGCGCCAAGGCGGTGATCAGCGACTTCCGCCCCGTGCCCCTGAGGACCGGGGTGTACCTGTCCGGGGAGCTCCTCCTCTCCGATGGCACCAGGAGAAAGGTGGAGGGGAAGCTGGGCCCGGTGTTCGACCTGGTGTTGGATGTGGTCCAGGGAGGGGGGCAGGCGTTGGTATTCGTGGCCACGCGGCGGGCCACCCAGGCCTTGGCCCGGAGGCTCATTCGCCCTATCTCAAAGGCCCTGTCCGAGGAGGAAGCTGAAAAGCTCTCGGCTTTGGCCCACAGGGTCCTGGGGGCCCTTGACGAGCCCACGCCCATTTGCCGGGAGCTCGCCCGGTGCGTCCAGGCCGGGGTGGCCTTCCACCACGCCGGGCTTCACCATGTGCAGCGGAAGGCGGTGGAGGGTGCATTCCGCGACCGGCTTCTCAAGGTGCTGTGCACCACAACCACCCTGGCCGCCGGGGTGAACCTTCCCGCCCGACGAGTGATCATCCGGGACGTACGCCGCTACCAGGCACCGTACGGGGCCTGTTACATCCCCACCCTGGAATTCCATCAGATGGCGGGGCGGGCAGGGCGGCCGGGCTTGGATCCACACGGGGAAGCAGTGCTGGTCGCCAAAGACGAGGTGGATCGAGATGAGCTGCTTGTAAGGTACGTCCTCGCCCCACCGGAGCGGATCACCTCCCAACTCGCCTCCTCAGGGGCATTCCCCGCCCACGTGCTGGGGGCCGTCGTGGCCGGCTACGCCCGGTCCCGGGAAGGGCTGCGAAAGTTTTTCTCCCTGACCTTGCTTGCTCACCAATTCGGGGTGGACAGGCTCACGCTGAGTTTGGAGGAAGCGCTCCGGTTCCTACTCGCCGAGGACATGCTGAGGGTGTGGGGGGGAGAGCTTCTCCCCACCCCATTCGGGGAGCTCGTGGCTCGGCTTTACATCCACCCCCTATCCGCGGTGGTCCTGAGGGACGGCCTAGCCGAAGGGCAGACCCGCGGGCTCTCCGAACTTTCACTCCTACACCTTGTCGCTCATACCCCGGACATGGAGCGCCTCCGGCTCCGGCGGGCGGACCTCGAGGAGTTGCCCGGGGTGGTGGAGAAAGAGGAGTTCCTGGTACCGGTGCCCAGTCCTGGAACCCACGAGTACAGTGGCTTTCTGTCGGAGGTCAAGACGGCCCTGGCGCTCTCCGCCTGGATCTCCGAGGCCCCGGAGACGGAGCTCCACAAAAGGTTCGGCCTCGGGCCCGGGGACACGTACCGGCTCAGAGAAGAGGCCGAGTGGTTGCTTTATGCGGCCCAGAGGATTGCGGGGCTGTTCAGGCTTCCTCCCGGCCCCCTGCCGATGCTCAGGACGCGGATGCGGTACGGGGTGCGGGAGGAGCTCCTGGAGCTTGTGCGGCTGCGAGGGGTGGGGAGGGTCCGCGCCCGAGCCCTATATACCGCGGGGTTCCGGGACCTTGGGTCCATAGCAAAAGCAAACCCCAAGGCCCTGGCCCGCGTTCCTCATCTTGGACCGAGCTTGGCCCAAAACCTCCGGGAACAGGCCCGCTCCCTCGTCCACCACTAGACCTCTCCCTCTTTTCGCGAAGAACGCTGGCCCCCAGCCAGATTGTGTTGCACCCTCGATTTACCACTCAAACTCAGGCTCAAGTTCCAGGCCGAACGCCGCTCTCACGATGTTAAACGCTCTTTTTGCTGGAAGCCTCGAGAATGCAAGGCACACGACTGATGACAGTAAGGGTTCAACTGAACCTGTGCCCCTGAGGCAGAACCACTTTTGGCCCGGTTTTCGGCTAACGTTTTGGGGACGATCCCCTTACTTTAATGGGCGATCGGTAGTCAAGGCTGGAGTGCCTGCGCTCGCAGCCTGCGTAGTTCATTCGCCTCTCAACCGCCCACTCCAGCTCCTCCCAATCCCCGTCACGCGACGGGTTTTTAGGGTTGTCCTTCGCCCCTTGCTCACAGCAGGACACCACCCCATCCGCGATCAGAAGCTGCGAGAGCCACCGGTAGCTGGTATACACCGCGTCTTGATCGTGGTGCACGATCAGTCCCTGAGGATCTTGGCCCACCTTGGCCAAGCTTTCCTTGGCAGCTTCCCATCATCTCAGGGCCGGCTTCCCGGTTAGCGCTGGTTCCGCTCCAGGGGCGCACTTCATGCCTTAAGGGCTTCGTGGTGGATTATTTGGACTAAGAGCGCTTTTCGGTTATGATCCAAAATCGGAATCTCCGACCCGTGCCTCCTACGGGCGCATGCCTAGGGAGGGCGGGCGATAGGGTATAGCCGGAAACGGCTGTGCCTCCCGTGCTTGGAAAGGAGGTTCTACATGAGAAGGAAGCTCGTTTTCGGCGGGGCCCTGGTCCTCGCCCTCATTTCTCTGGCCCAAGGGGCTTCCGGGCCGGTTGTGATCTTCCACGCCGGGAGTCTGACCGTGCCCGTTGACAAGCTAGTTCAGGCGTTCCAGGCCCGGCATCCAGAGGTTTCTTTCGCCACGGAGTCCTCGGGGAGTGCCACTGCGGCGCGCAAGGTATCCGAGCTCCATCGGGAGGCGGACCTGGTCCTCTCCGCCGACTACCAGATCGTCGAAAGGCTCCTTGTGCCGGAGTTCGCCGGCTTCTGTATCCAGTTCGCGCGCAACGAAATGGTGATTGCCTGCACCGACCGGTCCCTGTACGCAGACCAGATAGGCCCCGACAACTGGTACGGGATCCTCCTGCGGGATGGGGTGATCTACGGGCATTCCGACCCGGACGCCGACCCCTGTGGGTACAGGGCCCTCATGGTGTGGCAGCTGGCCGAGCTCTATTACGGAGTCCCCGGGCTGTACGAGGAGCTTTCCGCCCACTGTCCGCCGGGGAACGTACGGCCCAAGGCGGTGGAGCTCATCGCCCTGCTCCAGTCCGGGGACATGGACTACGCCTTCGAGTACCGCTCGGTGGCGGTTCAGCACGGACTCAGGTTCGTGGAGCTTCCTCCGGAGCTGAACTTGGGCCACCCCGCGCATGCCGACTTCTACGCCCAGGCTAAGGTGGAGATCGCGGGCAAGGCCCCGGGTGAGACGATGGAGGTCCGGGGAGCCCCCATCGTGTACGGCCTCACCATTCCCTACTGTGCCCCCCATCCGGAGCTTGCCGCAAAGTTCGCCGCTTTTGTCCTAGGGCCGGAGGGGCAGAGGATCCTTGAGGAGTGCGGCCAGCCGCCCATCGTACCGGCGGTGGCGAGCACCGGCTGGGAAAAGGTACCCCCGGCCCTGCGGGGGCTCGTCGTCCCGGGGGGTTAAAGGTGCGCCTCCCCATGATGAAGCTCACCTTCGGGCTCCTAGGCGCTCTCCTTTTGGCCTTTGTCCTGTGGCCGCTCCTCCAGACGGTCTTCTCCACCTCGCCCCAGGACCTGTGGGCCACCATCCAAGACCCCCGGGTGCGGGGGGCCATCGGGCTCACCTTCTACGCCTCAGCCATCGCCACCGGGATCGCCCTCCTCACCGGGGTGCCCTTGGCCTACCTCCTGGCCCGCCACAACTTCCCGGGCAAGGGCTTGATCCAAGGGCTGATAGATCTGCCCATCGTGGTCCCCCATACCGCCGCTGGGATCGCCCTGCTCCTCGTGTTCGGAAGACAAGGGCTTTTAGGGAAGGCGTTTGGGGCAATTGGGATCAGGTTTGTGTCCTCGGTCCCGGGGATCGTGATCGCCATGTTGTTTGTGAGCATGCCTTTCCTCGTGAACGCGGCCCGGGAGGGGTTTTCCGCGGTGGACGAGCGGCTGGAGCGGGCAGCCCGTACCCTGGGGGCGGGGCCCTGGGCCGCCTTCCGCCGGGTGGCTCTCCCCCTGGCCAAAAGGAGCATCCTCTCCGGGACGATCCTCATGTGGGCCCGGGGACTCTCCGAGTTCGGGGCGGTGGTGATCCTCGCCTATCACCCCATGGTGGCCCCGGTGCTTCTCTACGAACGGTTCGAATCCTATGGGCTTTCCTACGCCCGGCCGGTGGCGGTGTGGATCCTCCTCACCTCGCTTGGGGTCTTTCTGGCCTTGCGAGCGGTGGCCGGGAGGAGGGGTCGATGATCGGGGCCCCCCTGGCCTTGGAGGACCTGGAGGTCCAGGCCGGTGCCTTTCGCCTGGTGGGGATCGACCTTGCGGTGCAGGCCGGGGGTTACCTGGTGATCTTGGGGCCCACCGGGGCGGGCAAGACGCTCTTACTTGAAACGGTGGCCGGGCTGCGCCGCCCCCGGCGGGGGAGGATCCTCCTTGGCGGGGCCGACATCACGCCCCTCCCCCCCGAACAGCGAAATATAGGCTACGTGTTTCAAGATTATGCCCTGTTTCCCCATCTGTCGGTCTTTGAGAACATCGCCTTCGGCCTCAGACTGCGGCGGCTTTCCCGGGGGGAGCTAGTCCGGCGGGTAAGGGGCATGGCCCAGCTTCTTGGCATAGAAAAGCTCCTCCCCCGGAGGATCGACGGCTTAAGTGGAGGGGAGCGCCAGCGGGTGGCCCTGGCCCGGGCGCTTGTCCTCTCCCCCAGAGCCCTGCTTTTGGACGAGCCACTTTCTGCCCTGGATCCCCAGCACCGCCAGGAGCTTCAGCGCACCTTGGGGAAACTCCATCGGGAACTTTCCCCCACCGTGCTCCACGTGACCCACGACTTCGAGGAGGCCGTGGCCCTGGGGGAAGAGGTGGCCGTGCTCCTCCAGGGAAAGCTCGCTCAGGTGGGGACCCCCGAAGAGGTGTTCCGCCGGCCGGCCACCCCGGAGGTGGCCGAGTTCGTGGGGGCAAGGAATGTGTTTTTCGGGGAGGTGTCCCCGGACGGGAGGAGATTCAAGGTGGATGGGAGGGGATTCGAGGTGGTGAGCGAGCTTTCCGGGCCGGCCCACGCGGTGGTGCGCCCGGAGGACATCCTGGTGTCCCTTTCGCCCATCGCCTCCAGCGCCCGCAACTGCCTGCGGGGGAAGGTGGTGGGGATTGAGGAGAGGGGGCCCCTGGTCTACGTTACGGTGAACGTGCCGCCGCTTTTCACCGCCGCCATCACCCGCGAGTCCCTCTCCGAGCTTCGTTTGCAGGAGGGGATGGAGGTCTACATCTCGTTCAAGGCCTCGGCGGTGCACGTGTTTTGAGGAGGGAAATGGACAATTTGGATCGGTTCGGCCGCAGGATCACCTATCTCAGGGTGTCGGTGACCGACCGGTGCAACTTCCGGTGCATCTACTGCATGCCCCCTGGCGGGGTGCCTTGGCGCCCGCACGCCGAGATCCTCCGCTACGAGGAGATCGTGCGGTTGGTGCGGGCCGCCGCCACACTGGGGATCCGCAAGGTCCGGCTCACCGGGGGGGAGCCCCTGGTGAGAAAGGGCATCCCCGACCTTGTGCGGGAGCTTTCGGGGATCCCCGGGATCGAGGAGGTGGTGATGACCACCAACGGATCGCTCCTTTCCGAGCACGCCGAGGCCTTGGCCCGGGCAGGTCTTTCCCGGGTGAACGTGTCCCTGGACACCCTGAGGCCCGAGCGGTTCCGGGAGATCACCCGCCTGGGGAGGCTCAAGGACGTGTGGGAGGGGATCCGGGCTGCCCGGGAGGTGGGCCTGGTCCCGATAAAGCTCAACACGGTGATCCTACGGGGGGTGAACGAGGACGAGGTGGCGGAATTGGCTGCCCTTGCTCGCCAGGGCTTTTCCGTGCGGTTCATCGAGTGGATGCCCCTGGGGTCGGTGGGGGAGGACTTCCGGAGGCGGTTCGTCCCCGGGGGGGAGATCCGCGCCCGAGTGGAGGAGCGATTGGGACCGCTTGTCCCGCTGCGCCGGGAGGGGCCGGCGCGCGTCTTTGCCCTTCCGGGAGGTGGGGAGGTGGGGTTCATCACCGCCATCAGCGCCCCATTCTGCTCTTCCTGCAACCGAATGCGCGTCACCGCAGATGGAAAACTCCGGCCGTGTCTCCTCTCCCCGGTCGAGCTTGATCTGAAAGGCGCGCTTCGGGCCGGGGCCACCCAAGGGGAGCTCGCGCGGCTACTGGCGGAGGGGATACAAAGGAAACCCTTCTCCCACGGGGCCGCGGAAGCCGTGCCCCACGACCGGGAGATGTCCGAGATCGGAGGCTGATATGGAAGAGCGAGCAATGTCCCACCTGGACGAATCCGGGCGGGTGCGGATGGTGGATGTTAGCGGAAAGCCCGACACGGTGAGGACGGCGGTGGCCCGCAGTCGGGTCATCATGTCCCAAGAGACCTGCCACAAGATCGCCGCCGGGGAGCTGGCCAAAGGCAACGTCCTCACCACGGCCCAGCTCGCCGGGATCATGGCCGCTAAGAAAACAGGAGACCTTATCCCTCTCTGTCATCCCCTGCCTCTTACCCATGTGGACGTGCGGTTCAAGCTACGGCCGGAGGAAGGCACAATCGAGATCGAGGCCGAGGCCAAGTGTGTGGGCAAGACAGGGGTGGAGATGGAAGCCCTGACCGCGGCGGCGGTGGCCGCCCTGACAATCTACGACATGGCCAAGTCCCTGGAGCCTGGGATGAGGATTGAGGGGATACGGCTCGTGAAAAAGAGCGGAGGAAAAAGCGGGGAGGTCGTGCTCAAGTGAGGGTAAAGGTGCTGCTTTTCGCGGGGCTGAGGGAGGCGGCTGCCCGGCCGGAGCTTGAGCTCGAGCTCCCAGAGGGGGCCACGGTGGAGGAGCTCCTCACGGCCCTGGAGAAAGAAAGGCCGAGGCTCTCACGGCTCCTTCCCCTGGTCAAGGTAGCGGTTAACCGAAGGGTCGCCCGCAAGGGGACGGAGATCCGGCCCGGGGATGAGGTGGCCCTCATCCCGCCGGTGGGAGGGGGATGATGGAGGACTTGGTAAGGATCACGGAGGAACCCATCGACCTAGAGGAGGTCGCCAGTGCCCTTTCCTCTCCCGAGGTCGGGGCGGCCCTTACCTTCGTCGGGACCGTGCGGGGGATAGAGGACGGGGAGCGGATCTCGTACCTGGAGTACGAGGCCTACGAGGAGATGGCGAAGGAGGAGCTCCTTGCGATCTGCCGGGAGATCAAGGCCCGTTGGCCCACGGTGCAGAGGGTGGTGTTCGTGCACCGGATCGGCCGGGTGGGAGTGGGGGAGGCGGCGGTGGCGATCGGGGTGTCCGCCCCTCACCGAGAGGAGACCTTCCCCGCCCTGGCCTACGCGGTGGACCGGCTGAAGGAGACGGTGCCCATCTGGAAGAAACAGGTAGGGGAGAAAGGAGCGCGATGGAAGCCGGCGAAGTGACAGGGATGTACCCCATGCTTTCCGTGGAAGAAGCCCTGGCCCGGGTCCTATCTGCGATCTCACCGCTACCGGAGGAGAGGATCCCCATCCCCGAGGCGTTGGGGAGGGTGACGAGCCGCGACGTCAAGGCCGCCTATGACATACCGCCGCATGCCAACTCCGCTATGGACGGCTACGCCGTGCGGGCCGCCGATACCTGCAGCGCCACCTCCGGAAGGCCGGTGCGGCTGCGTGTGGCCGGCGAGGTGGCAGCCGGCTACGTCCCCGCGGTCCGGGTCGTCCCGGGGACGGCGGTCAGGATCATGACCGGGGCTCCCATCCCCCCCGGGGCGGACGCGGTGGTGCGGTTCGAGTGGACCAGGAAAGAGGAGGAGCACATCTTGGTAGAGCGAGCCGTGCCCCCGGGGCAGGACGTCCGGCCCGCCGGGGAGGACGTGCGGGCAGGGGAGCTCGTCATCCCAGCCGGGACCCGCCTTCGCCCCCAAGAGATCGGGATGCTGGCCTCCCTGGGCCATGGGGAGGTGTGGGTGCACCGCCGGCCCCGGGTGGGGATCCTGGCCACCGGCGACGAGCTCGTGGGGATAGATGAGCCCCTGACCCCAGGGAAGATCCGCAACGCCAACTCCTACTCCAACTACGCCCAGGTGCTCAGGTACGGGGGGGAGCCGGTCCTCCTCGGGGTGGCCCGGGACCGGGAGGACGACATCGCCGAAAGGCTCCGGGCAGGCCTGGCCGATGGGGTGGACCTCCTCCTCGTCTCAGGTGGCGTCTCAGTGGGGGACTTCGATATTGTGAAGCGGGTCCTGGCCGCGGAGGGAAAGATCGAGTTCTGGCGCGTGCGCATGAAACCCGGTAAGCCCTTGGCGTTTGGGTACCTGGGGATGGAAGGCCAGCCGGTCCCGGTGATCGGGATGCCCGGGAACCCCGTCTCGGCCATGGTCTCCTTCGAGATCTTCGCCCGCCCGGCCATCCTGGCCCTGCAGGGCGCAAGGGACCTGGAGCCCCTTTCGGTCATTGCTACCTTTGTGGATGCGGTCCCCCGAAAGGACGGCCGTCGACACTATCTCCGGGTGCGACTTGAGGAGCGGGAGGGGGAGCTCTTCGCCCACCTCACCGGGGACCAGGGCTCGGGGATCCTGTCCTCCATGGTCAAGGCAGACGGGCTGGCGATCATCCCTGAGGAGTGGGACCACGTGGAGCCCGGGGCACAGGTGCGGGTGATCCTCTTACGGCCGTGAAAGGGGGGATGGTGCCGATCCGCGTTGGAATCCTTACGGTAAGCGACCGGTCTTTTAGGGGGGAGAGAGAAGATGAAAGCGGTCCCCTGATCCGCAAGATCGTGCAGGAGCACCTGGGGGCGGAGGTAGCAGCCCAGGCGGTGGTGCCCGACGAGGAGGAAGCCATCGCTACCCTCCTTGTGAAATGGTGTGACGAACTTTCCTTGGACCTGGTCCTCACCACCGGGGGTACGGGCTTTGCCCCCCGGGACGTGACCCCGGAGGCCACCCGCCGGGTGATCGAGAGGGAGGCCCCCGGGCTCCCCGAGGCGATGCGGATGGAAGGGTACAGGAAGACCCCCCATGCCCTGCTCTCCCGAGGGGTGGCCGGGATCCGAGGGCGCACCCTGATCGTCAACCTGCCCGGGAGCCCCAAGGCAGTGCGGGAGGGATTGCTTTCGATCCTACCGGCCCTGCCACATGCCCTGGCCATCCTTTCCGGCAGCACCGCTGATGAAGATCACACCTTTCGTCCCCGGCCTCGAATGTAGTGAGCCAACACATGGTGACCCCCTTAGATGCCCGGGTCATCTAGCGGGATAACCGGGAGGGCGGTCTTCGCCCTCCCCAGACAAGGGATGAAAAACTCCCCCGAACTCAGCCCCCAATCCTTCTGCCAGTCCACACCGAAAGTGTCTCTCGGCTAAGAACCTAAACCTGGTCCTCCCCTCCAGGAACATCCACTGGTCCCGGGGCGTCTTAAGATGTGCCTGACCGTTCCCTCCGGTAGGCCCAAGGCGTGGGCGATGCGTCTTCTTCCCCAACCCCGCTCCCCCTGCAGGGCCAGTACCTTTTCCTCCACCTCTCTGGGAATGCGGCTAAGGAGGGATGCCGCACTTTTTCAAAAGCTTCCCAAATGCCCCCAAAACCGGCCTCGGGGGCGGGTCACCATCTCCTGGTGCATTTACCGGACCGGATTGCCACCCCTACCGATTTCCTGGGAGGCAACTACTACACCCGCTTGGTAATGCGGGCCCCCGAGGCCAAGCTTCCCCAGGAGGTGGCCCCCCAGGGCGAGCGCACGGCCATGGGCTGGGAAGCTTGCCCGGAGGGACTGTACGGGATCCTAGGGAGGCTGCACTTTTGCTATCGCTTTCCTTCATATTTTGTGACCGAAAATGGCGCCGCCTACCAAGACGATTTGGAACCCGACGGAAGTGTGCGGGACGAAAAATGCATCGCCTACCTGCGGGGGCACATCATTCAGGTACACAAGGCGCTCTCCGCCGGGATACCGGTCCGGGGATACTTCGTATGGTCTCTTCTCGATAACTGGGCACACGGCTACGGAAAGCGTTTCGGGCT
>CAYUWL010000037.1:0-10443 GCA_964448595.1 uncultured Thermotogaceae bacterium | reverse complement strand
ATCACTCATCACCCATCACGTATCACCGTCTTGAACCCTGAACAATTGCGACGAGGATTGTCTCCTGGCTTGTGCGTGTTTAGCGTAGGTAGGGGTCAATTGAGTGAGCAGTTGGGGTCGTGCAATGGCTAGCAGCAAAGTTCCCTTGGGAAGGTCTCGATGTAATGCAGATTACGTTCGGTGAGCCTATCCTGGGGGCTGTGCGCCCTTCCTATCGAGAACTGGGGCGAGAAGTTCGGCGGCTTCGCAGGGAGAATCAGGAGCTGCGAACTAGGCTGGCGAAGCTGGAGCGGGAGAACCGCGGCCTCAAAAAGAGGCTGGACCAGCTGGAGGCGGAGCTGCGCCGCCCCCTTCTCCCGGGATGAGAAAAAGGCCGAACGCAAACGCCCGGGCCGTCGTCCCGGGGCGGTGGCCCTGGGCGCGGACCCATGCTGTGCTGGCGAGCCTTTCTGCCGTTTGAGCGGTGTCCCCCGGTGGCCCAACCCGCATGAGGGCGGACGCTAAACACATACCTTTCCACTTTACCCCACTGGCCTCCCCACTCGATGGCACATACAGCTGGACCGTGGAGGGCCTGGAGTGGAGTAGCAGCTTTCTCAGGCTAGAGCTTCCCTTGGGCGACCTCACCCTGCGCCTGACCATTTTCCACGGCTCCGAGGACCGATAACCACACCGCCTGCGTGAGATTCCTCCCTGAGTGCAAGATATGCAGCCTTCTGGGAAGCTTACTGCTCAGGCTCCCGTACCCGGATGATCCTTTTTGCGGCCGCGGGAAGCCCGTTCGAGTCTTTGACCATGAGGATCACTTCCCAGTCACCGGCTTGGGGGAACACCACGGTCAGTTCTTTGCCGCTTGCGACAATGGAGATCTCGTTCAGTGTGAACTTCCACTCGTAGGAGACGATCTCGGCGCCCACAGCACGGCTTGGGGCTCCACTGAAGTGCACCGGTTCTCCGGCCTGGGGCTCCTCGGGCGCGTACTCGAACGCAGCCGTAGGTGGACCGAAGGTTACGACCACGGGGCGAGGCTTGCGGTAGGCGCCGAACTCCACGGTCGCCACCCCGTATTCCGGCGCGGTCAGCTTAACTACCTGAGGGGTGGTGAGCTCGAACCGCTCGGGGAGGCTTGTCGGATCCAATGTTACCTCATAGGTGCCCGGCGCAAGCTCGAGCACGAACTGGCCGTTAACATCGGTGCGCATTTCCCTTTCCACCTCGGGTCCCCGCACCAGTACCCGCACCCCTGAGATCCCACGCTCAGCCGCCCCTCGCATTCCATCCTGATCCTCGTCGTTGAACACAACGCACTTGACCCACGCCTGGGGGCGCAGGGGGACGAGCACCTCCGGTTCCTCCCCGGCCAAGAGCTCTACTTGGATCGGCCCGGGTAGCGCAGGGGTTAGCCCTGGAGGAAGCTCGGTCAGGGTAAGCCGATAGGTCCCGGGGTCCATGGGGAAGAACACAAACCGACCTCCAGCTCCAGTGATGGCCTCGGCCCCATCCGCGCATACGATGACCCCCTCTACACCCTCCTCCCCAGGATCAAGGGCAAAGTTCGCGTTTGAGTCCACAAACACCTGCCCCCGGATCCGGCCCTTTACAGGTCCGCAGAAGGGGAAAATCGTCGGGAACTCGGCCGTGATCTGTGTGGACCACGAGTACTCCTCGCATACGGAGTACTCCCACACCCAACGCAGCGTGGTGTTCGGGTAGAGCGTGCCCTCAAGCTGCACTTGGATCGTCGCCTCTCCTCCCCCGCCACTTAGGGTGAACCGCGGCGAGCCAAGCAGGCAAGGCGCATCTAGCTGCAGCGAGAAGTCAGAACTGGTGGTGACCCCTGCCTCCCCGGAAAGCAAGCTCACGGAGAAACCCTGGGTGAGGGTGAAATCCCCCAAGGGAAGCTGCGTTTCAACGGAGATGGTCTCAGAGGAGGTATGAGTGCCTGAAGCCAGATCATCCACCGTCTGAAAATCCCCGCTCAGCGCCCAAGGGAAGGGACTGTTACCGCTTAAGCCAAGTGAGGCACCGTAGGAACGCTGGCTGGTGCTTGCGGGCGTATCATCGCTTTGCGACAGCCCAAACTGAAGGCCGAACCGGGGCGAGAGGAGCTCCATCCCCGGAAGCGAGGCCGAAATGCGCAAGGTGTGGCCAGTCACATGGAACACCCCGGGTGGAGAGCCCGCTTCGCTTCGCACGAATGACCAGGAAGCACCGACTGGGAACCCACACCCATGGTACGAGGCGCTCACAGAGCACTCGACCCGGGGGGTCTGATTGGGGTATCCCGCTCCAACAAAGAGGCAAGAGCCGTTTACATCCAGCTCGTCAAGGTCGACCTCCCCACCGAGCCCCAGGATCAGGCCGGACTCGGTCTGTGCGCCTTGAGAGATGAGCGCCCACCCAAGGAACGGGCCGGCAAAATCGTGTCGCAGCATGACTTCATCAAAGCTGATCCCCTGCTCTGCATCGCTCCCCGCAACCAGGCGAAGTGAGGTCACTTCATTCGTCCATAGGGCCGACGCCCCCTTCCTCTTTTCAGTGAACAGCAGCCTCCAGGACCCACGTTCATCGATTCGACCCCCGAACAAGGGACTTCCTGAGATGCCCAAGTACGCTCCGCTGATCGCCCCCCCGTCCAGGTACACGCTCCAGTTGTCCGTGACAAGTTCGGCTTTCGCGTCCTCGAACCCCGCCATGGAGATGGTGAGCCCGCCCGACACGTAGCCAAGGCCCTGGATGCTCCCCCAGCCCCGCAGCCGCAGCATGGGATCCGCCTCCTCGTCCATGGAGAAGGTGGTGGACATCGTCCACTCCGGAAACAGGGTCCCGCCCACTAGCTCAGGCGGGGGAGGTGCAAGCCGTCCGGTCAAGCTCAGGGAGTGGGTGAGGGAAGGCTTCCGAACGGAACTCACGATGGCCGTAAGGGCGTATTGGGTGCCAGGCGCTGCGGTGGCAGGAGGGGCGAAGTAGAGCTCCACCGAATGCCGTTCCCCAGGAAGGAGGCTGAACTCTCCCCTGTCCACCCCGGCTTCCCAGGAGGGGGACATCACGAGTTGAACCCGGTAGCTATCGGGCACGTTACCTGTGTTCTTCACCTCGAGGAAGACCGTGACCCGCTTTCCGGGCTGTACACGCGGGGGCTTGCGCTTCCAGGCAAGCTCAAACGCCCACAGCGGCCGCACCTGTACCCGTCCACTGGCCGAGGCGCTGACCGCGGGATCGCTGGTCGACACCGCCGTTAGCGTGATCTCATATAGCCTTGCTTCTGCCGTACGGGGGACTTGGACGTTGGCGAATACATAGCCTGTCCCTCCGGCCTCCACGGCCAGGGTCTCCGGGATGGGAATGGCCACCCAGTCCTCTGGAAGGACAAGGCCAAGCCGGTACACATCGTCGTCCGGTCCTTGATTTATCACCTGGAACACGTGGGTGACCAAGGCTCCGGGCTCCACCACCTTCTCCGGGGTCACTTGCACTAACACCTGTGACGCTCCGTACGATATCGCGCTACCGATTGTGGCTATACCTAAAAGAAAAACTGCTAGGGCACGAAGCAAGGTCGCCTGGGGAAGGAGTCGGCTCACCATGGGCCTATGATGGCCCCAAAGGGGCCTTAAAGGCGCCCTCAAACGGAACCCATCCCTAGAAAACGTAGGGCCAACTCAGGTGAGAGGGATGCCGCATTCAAAGGGACAGGCGCCAGTAATCCAGATTACAGTTTTTGGCTTGGCTGACTGCCTCACCTTTCAACAAGCTTGGCCAGGGCCTGGGCATCGGCGAAGGTGAGGGTGCCGTCTTCGTCGAAATCTACCACCGCCGGGACCTTCTCCAGCGGCGGACGGTCGAAGTTGAACGCCAGTACCAGCGCATCGTAGAGGGTCAATCGTCCATCGCCGTCGAGGTCCTCGACCTTGCCGTCCCCGTCGAGGTCTTGGGGGCTGCCTCCCCCTGGAACCAGGGGATCCAGGACGCAGGAGACCTTCACTGAGAGGTCCGGGAGGGAAAATGCCTCCCCGTGGTCGTCAATCCCGCGAATCCCGGTGATTTGAAGGCGGGTGCTCCCCACAGTTCGGAAGGCGATTTGAATCCGGGCCTGGAAGATCCCGCTTTCTGGCTGGATCTGGTCGAACAGATCCGCCACCCACATCGTCCATTCTCCGGTCGCCTGGGGCGTTAGAGCCCAAGCCCCTGGCTCAAGGCCCCCCCACTCCGCGTCAGCCAAATTGAACAGCTCGGGGTTGGTTGCCGCCAGGGTGAATTCCAGCCGACGCAGCCCGCGGCCTCCATGGTCGAGCGCCAAGGTCAGCCAACCCATTTGGCCGTACACCCACTGTCCGCCTATGGTGAGCAGGGAAACCGATGCTGGCTCATGTGTCGGCAGGCCCCCTATCGTGACCTGGACCTTGGCCGTGTTGGAGTGGGCCCCGACGTCGTCGGATACGCTGTAGGTGAAGACATCGAAGCCCGTAAAGCCGGGATCTGGGGTGTAGGCCACCTGCCCCTCTCCCACGAGCTTCACGGAGCCGTGCTGTGGCGGGTCGACGATTGCCAGGGTCGTAGGGTCGATCGCCCCGTCGGGGTCCACGTCGTTTTGCAATACATCCACTATCACCGTGGTCCCCGCCTGCGTCTCGACGACGTCGTCCTGGGCAACAGGGGGCTCATTTTCCCCCGCGCCGGGCGCAATCACCTGCAACGGCTGCACCTCGGTGACCACTGGGGAACCCCCTTCCCGATCGGTGACCAAGAAGGGGACAGCAAGCTCAATGGCAAGTTCGCCGATCTCCTCTGGAATAACGGTTATGTAAAGTAAGACAGCGTCCTGCGCTCCTGGCTCGACCTGGTTTTCAAGATCAACTAGACGGAACCGCAGCTGGCGTGCCGCTCGTTCCAGCACCTCAAGTCCCAGGAAGGAGTCTACTTCCCCTAGGTGCCCTGCCACGCCCTTTAAGGTCAGCACCCCTTCCATGGCTCTGAAGCCTGCTGGTGCTTGGACGAGAGATACTGCGACATCTCTCTTCACCCCTACCATCGCCTCCCCGCCGGTGACGAGGAACCGCGTTTCACTGTTCCCCAACCCGGCTGCGCACAGGGCAAACATTCCCAGGCTGAAAGCCACGAGCCGTCTTCGCATCACAAACCCACTGTGCTAGCCCCAAGGGCCCTGGGCCAATGAAGAATGTTTCCTTTGGGGCGGAACTTGGTTTGAAGGGCGGGTGTTTCCCGTCGAACCCATCCTGGGAAGCCCTCCCTCAACGGTAAGATTTTCCGCCCGGCCATCCTCCCTCAAGCGAAAGCGGTCCTGGATGGACGGGTTGTGCGGATCTTGATCGAGGTGGAGTCTGGCAGGCCGATCCCCGAGACCTGCCGCCTATTGGTGACGGCTCAAAAACCATTCCACGAACGGAGTTGCTGATTATCTGGATGGGACGAAGAGCGCTCGAACGCTGTAGTATTCGGGCAAGAGAATGGTCACTGTACCGTTGCTCGGAAGAGAACGATCACTCCAGCCAGCAAATTCATAGCCCGGTGCGGGCTGGGCCTGTAGCGTCACGGGGACCCCCTGAAAATACGTGCCGTGCCAAGGATAGCTTGTTGGCATGATGGTGTTGACCCTGACGGAGCCTTCACCCGATGGAGGCTCGATGGTCAGAGAGGCTGTTCCGATGAGCCCAAATGCATCGATGATGTAGTGCCGCAGGTAGTGGGGGCGCCGGCGGGCAAAATCACGCAGTTCCTCCACGTTAGCCAGCCATTCGTCAAAGGATCCTCCCCACTCGCTGCTCCACCTGGCCATCTCCAGAGAAATGTCCGGCTCGATGATCGACGCGAGCGCATCGATTACTGCAACCACATGCATGGGGTGGAGGGTGGTATTTAGCAGGTCCGCAAATCGATCGATGAAGTAGACACGGTATTCATCGTTCTCCAACAGCTTTCTCAGCATCAGGGTTAGCCATAAATCGTCATCTGCCCAAGCGGGGCCAAGATCAGGTCTGAGTCTGTCTCTCGTATGCCATGCCAGAGTATTGTGTGAAACCGGAGTTTCCGGTTCCAACCCGAAGGTGAGGTCCATATCCCACATGATCCACTGCCATTTGCCGTCCGGCGACCTTGGTCGAAATCGCATGTAATTTCCCCACACATCAATATTCCCTCCGTATATTTGGAAAATCTGAAAATCGGTGAAGTTCTTGATGTCAATGAGCTTTTGTGCTTGAGTGTAATTAGCATCCGAAGCTAAATCGTGGCCTTCGAAAAACGAAAGCGTGGCGTCCCAGTGGACCGCGTCACCTGCCTTGACGGTTCTTTCCTCGGTGATGAAATCGAAGTCTTCAACGCCGAAGTTTGTGACGATATAATCTGCGTCAATATGCTCACGGAGGTTATAAATGCCCCACGGTTCCCCGTTAAGATAGACAAAAACCGACCTCTTTGCAGAAACGAGCCCCCCTTCTTCTAACCACAGGGCGTGCATTAAGGGGTCGCGTATTCTAGGGAGGCCTCCCACGCCGTCGTTCCCGGCGTTTCTTACTACAAGGCTACTGAAACCATCAAGATCATGCTTGTCGAACTCATCCTCCCAGAATATCGGGTAGTTAAGCCGCTCTTGGCCATACGCTTCTCGGAAAAACAGGATAAAGCTCTTTTTGGGAAACATCCTGGTGCATTCTCCATGAATGCGGAAGCCCGCATCTATAGTAAATGCCAGCGAGTGGTCGTCTTCAAAGAACTCCACTGCCACGGGGCGTTCCCACTTTGGTCCACGCTGCATGTAGTTCGGGCAAGCTGGGTATGGCCCTTCCGTATAGATCCCGAGGTCATCATCCCACAAATTAGCCGGATCAGTCACCAACGAAAGAACAGGTAAGTGGACGCCCTCATCTACGAAAAAAGTGTGTGTCACCGCCCTACTTGGAATCAGGTCAGCTTCAAACGCCCGGGCCCGAACGACCTGAGTCCGCTTGATGGTCAGGGGACCAGTGTACCGGGGACTGGCCTCCGTCGGAATTGAGCTATCCAAGGTATAGTGGATCTCTGCTCCCCCTGAAGCAGTAAGGGCTACTGTAATCGGTCCCTCGTAGAATCCACTGCTTGCGGAAAACTTGGGCGGCTCTGCGATCCCAGTTGCGCAGGCTGTATCATTCGGGGCACCCGGGGTCGGCTCGGAGAAAAAGCACCAGATGCCAGCACCATCGGGCTTGCGGCCATAGGAGACGTCACGCACTTGCTCGCTGAAGCTGAGTGAATCAACCTCAGTACCATCGGGTGCGTAAAGAGCTAGAAATTCCCCATCCTTGTTGAGTTTGAAATTGGTGTGCAGGATCATGTTGCTCACGAGAGACTCTGTAGCAGGGCCCTCCGAGCTGGGGCGATAGTCCTCCACGAGTTTCCCTTGACCCACGATGCTGATCATGCCCCAGGAATCCTGATGTCCTAGTTGCCCGATATATTCGCTTCCTAAGGTCTCTAAAGCCGCCCTCGCTCGTGAATTCAGATTCTCGGACGCTTCATCCCTGACGGCGAAGATAACGATCTCCCCATCCGACAGGCCCTCCAAATAGCGGACCATAGCATCCGCAGCATCGGGGGAGGCCCAGGTGTCATAGACGGTGCTCTCGATGTAGCTGCCGTCTTTGTCCAATCTCACGACATTTATGCCCCGGAGGTTCAGGGATTTATCCTCCCCATTAACCAGTATCCTTGCAACATCACCGTCGTTGAATCCGCTGCTTTCAAATTCCAAGATAAGAGGCCTCCCAAAATCCCAATTGCCTGGTGTGCGTCGATCTTTCCCAGAGGCCCACACGAGCAAAAATCCCTTCGGTTGGATTGTGACTTGTGGGAACACCCACTTATTAGGATCATCCGGCTTGTCCGTCAGGGTATAGCCCTCCAAATCTATCGGCTCGGTTGACGGGTTATGGAGCTCGATCCAGTCCTCGTAGTCTCCGTCTTCGTCGGCCAGTATCGTGCCGTTGGAGGCCAAAACTTCATTTATCAGGATTGGTTGTGTCCCGGCCTGGGCGACCACTACGTTCAGGGACAAGCACAGAAGTGCGCAGGCTATGCACCATCTCAAGCGCGAGCGCGCAACGTATAATGCAAAATCCGTCCTCATTGTACCCTCCTTCCACGGTTGGCGATTCCCTCTACAGCCATCTTAAAAGACATTCTGAGTTACATCCTCATCGTCGCAGACTATTACGGATACTCTCTCTATTTGTGGCACAGAAGAGAGCGCGCGGGAGAACCGGACGAGATCGGTTTCCTTCTGAGGCCTCACGAGAAATGTGAGCTCAAGCTTTTCACCCTCACGCAGAGACCTAACGTTTATCAACCTATGATCGCGAAGGAATCTCCGGAATACGTCCTCGTAATACATGGCATTCTCCGTCTGACCGAGAGGAACGGTTAACTTGACCAAGGTCTCCCCTTTCGCGCGCAGACCGAATCTTGAGTAGTGTATCAGCAGCATGAAGCCCCCGATCAGGACGGTTCCCAAGGCTGTTTCCAGATACAACCCTACGCCAGTCCCCATCCCGGCAGCAAGAGAAAGAAATATAAATGCCGCGTCCTTGGTATCCTTGATGGGCGTCCTAAACCTTATCACAGCGAGGGCTCCTACAAGGGTAAACGCACGGGCAATTTGATTGGAGATGATCATCATGACTAAAGAGACTATCATTGCAATGTAGAGCAATGTATGCAAAATGGAGACCGAGTAGTTCAACCTAGGTATCACTGTTTTATAGACGAAGGCTATGTAAGCTCCGAGCAGCAGACTTAATGATATCGCGCTGAGCACCTGGCCCCAAGGAACCGCGATAAGTTCAGATTGTCCAAACACGGGCTAAACCATCCTTTAAACTAGGAACCTCGCCGAGGAAGTGAGCTACCGATGTGCAGTATTTGGAGCAAGTTTGTCGTCTGAGATGGAAGCGGGGGCAAAGCCGTCCCATCCATCTCGGCGCAGTTTGAGTAAACTTGATCTCTAGAATGATCCAATCGTAGAGGATATGCTCCAAACCTTCCTCCTTGTGGATTTGTCCCAAGCTGGGAAACATGCTGGCCCTGAGGTTCCTGTCGAAAGTTACCCTGATGGTATCCTCACTTGGGCAGATGTACGCCTCTCGTTCATACACTACTAGTGCTACAGGAGAGTAGGCCCTCCGGTACATATGGAAGAACAGCCGGTCAAGGGCTCGTCTGCTGCCGTCAAACCTGCCTGCGACCCCCAATCCTTCACAATCGGCGTTCTCTACCGCTTCCAGGTCTCCGGCGTTGAGAGACACCCTATCTTTGAAGTACGCAAGGCCGTTCTTTATCTTGTTCTCCAGGAAGAGCGGGGCAGAACCAGGATGGTCATAAGACCTGATTCTGAACTTCTCTCTGAACTTCTGCCCACCGAGCTTTTCGTGAAAGCATTCGAAATCAGGGCTGTCGAAGTATATGCTTCTTACGGTATAAGCAGTCGTACTACGTTCGCGACAGTGCTCATCCATTTCAACGTAGGGAGCGAGGAAGCGGACCACTGCTTGGGCAAGCTCTGGCCTGATCAGGTACTTGAACTCATATCTGGTTAAGGCCGTGTGGCGATTCCCGTTCCAGCCGCTCAAGGCAGTGGCCGCCATGGCTTCATCTATCACAATCCGCTCCGAATACTTCCTCGGCCAGCTTCCCCAACACGTTGTAACCGAGAGGGTTCGGTGGGAGTCCAACATGCTCCGCGTAGATACCATATCCCTTGAACCATTCCTTGCCGCTGAATGCATTCAGAAACGCGGTCCAGGCATCAGCTTGCTCTCCCTCGTCCACCTTCCCAGGGCGGGGGAAGTTCCAGGGATACATGCTGGTCCCATCCTTGCTCTGGTAGCCGATTTCCCAGAACACGACGGGCTTTCCGTACTCGCGACTTAGCGCCTCCAGGTCCGCCATCACGTTCTGGCCGACCCGGTCGCTATACCAGCCGGCCTCAAGCTCCTCAATTGTGGGATCGGGGCTTTCGGTGAGCTCGAAATATCCGGTAACCCCGATGTAGTCCAGGTGTCGCCATTGGGTCATGGCCATGACCTCCGCGTATTCATCGCGGTTCGCCCAAAAATTAACTGAATAACTGATCCTGCCATGAAACTGACTTCGCACGGCGACGATTAGGCGGTTCCAGTCCTCGCTTCGAGCGCGCAATGTGGCTAGCTCCGAACCCAAAAGCAGTACCTCCACCTCGGTTTCCTCGGCCAGCTGGGCGTAATGGAGGAGGATCTCGCGCCAGTGGGCAAACCATGCATCCACGTCCTGGGGCTGGATCGCACCCTCCCAGGTGCCGTCGTCGGGGAACAGGGGGGTAAGCAGGACCACTCCCATCCCAAGCCGGTGGATCTGGGTGATGACCTGGCGCAGGGCGGCATCGGTGGCCGTCCTTGCGGGGTCTCGATGGGGATC
>CAYUWL010000036.1:0-11312 GCA_964448595.1 uncultured Thermotogaceae bacterium | reverse complement strand
GAAATTTCCAAGCTGCCCCTACAATTTGGGCCATTCCAAAGTTTCCTTACGACAAGAGGCCGGATGAAATATTACAAGGAAAAGGTACCAAAGAGGCAGTTAAAAGGCTGTCGCATGCAAGCTTCCTCCCACAAGTTCCAGCAACTTTCTATTTGAAAAAAGAAAGTCCTCCTTATGCGAATGGTAATGCTGTTCTGCCTTTCCCCACCTAGCCTACCCTCAGGAGGTGGAACAAGATGTCGCGACAGATTCAAGGTCAAGCGCAATCGGTGACAGAGCGAGCACCGAGTCCTCCCCAGGTTAACGCTTACGAGATGTTCCAGGCTCAAGTGGATCTGGTGGGTGGGAGGCTAGGACTTCCTGACGACTTGGTGGACCTGCTCAAGCGACCGGAGCGCGTGCTGGAAGTGTCCATCCCGGTCCGGATGGACGATGGACGGATCCGGGTGTTCCAGGGATACCGGGTTCAACACTCTTCCGCCCGAGGCCCATGCAAGGGGGGCATCCGTTATCACCCTCAAGTGACGGTCGACGAGGTCAAGGCCCTGGCTGGATGGATGACCTGGAAATGTGCGGTGGTCGACATCCCGTTTGGAGGCGGCAAAGGCGGGATCATATGTGATCCTATGTGCCTGTCTGTGGGGGAGCTCGAGCGCCTGACCCGACGCTACACGGCGATGATCCTCCCCCTGATCGGCCCTCGCCACGACATCCCTGCTCCAGATGTGAACACCGGGGCTCGGGAGATGAACTGGCTGATGGACACGGCCTCCGCGCTCCGGGGCGAACCCATGCAGGCAGTGGTTACAGGAAAGGACATCGCCCTGGGAGGAGCGCGGGGCAGGCGCGAGGCCACGGGTCGAGGGGTTGCCATCATCACCCAAGAGATCCTGGAGCGCCTGGGTCGCAAGGTCCAAGGAACCACCGTGGCCGTCCAAGGGTTCGGCAACGTGGGCTCGGTGGCGGCCCTTCTCCTACATCAAGCTGGTGCCAGGGTAGTTGGTGTATCCGATGTGTCAGGCGCCTTCTATTGCGAGCAGGGGCTAGACATCCCCGAGTTAGTGGAGTACGCGCAGCATTCACCCCATCGGTTGCTCGCCGGCTACTCCGCGCCAGGGGTACAGGAGATCCCGAAAGAAGAGCTTCTGACTTTGGACGTGGACGTCCTCATCCCGGCCGCCTTGGAGGGACAGATCACCGAGCAAAACGCAGGTCGGATCCGGGCGCGGATCGTTGTGGAAGGGGCAAACGGCCCCACCACCCCCGAAGCCGATGTGATCTTGGAGGAACGTGGCGTGACGGTGGTCCCCGATATCCTGGCCAATGCCGGTGGAGTGGTCGTCTCCTATTTCGAGTGGGTTCAGAACCTCCAATGCTTCTACTGGGATGAAGAGGAGACGAACGCTCGCTTAGCCAGGGTCATGCGTCGGGCGTTCCAGGAAGTCTGGGATTACGCACGTCACAGGGAAGCTTCACTCCGCATAGCCGCACTGATGCTCGGCATTGAGCGAGTGGTACAGGCGATCCGCTTGCGAGGGATATTCCCGTGATCCCATATACCCCAAGTTTGTTGGTCCGGCCCGGATTCGATGTTCAAGAAGCCTTTGATCACGCTTTCACTCGCTGCCGGGCCCGGGGGCTGGGAGGGACCGATCAGCTCCTTTTGGCCCTGCGCGCCGGTGATCCGGTGGCCCACTCCTCCTTTCGCTATGCCATAGCAGAGGAAGTGTCTCGCCAACTGTCCTCGCTTGGGGCCGCCTTCCGGGCAGTCTACATCTACGGAAGCACCGTCGAGAACCGGGCACGGCCGAACTCCGATGTCGACATCATCGCGTGGGTCCACCGTAAGACCGATACGATTCGGACCTTCTTGGCACTAGTCGACCTCTCTTTGGCAAAGGCTTATCGGGGGCTAATGGGCTCGGAGGAGCCGAAACATCTGTTGGATGTGCATCTGGTTGACGACGAGGATGTGGAGCTTGGGCGCGGCTACGGAGCGGTGATCCGCTCCCTCTGGACCGCGCCCATCTGCATGTGGCATCGTTGAACTTAGCCTTTTGGTAGCCCCGGAGTCGCATGCCAAGGAGCCCCCCTTGACGCTTCCCGCTGGACGTGATAACGTCCGACAACTTCGTTTCCAGGAGGTGGTCTGACGTGCGTAGGTATCGGGTTTGTAAGCAGGTCCTGAGGCTCCCCGTCTATCGGAGGAACCCCTTCCATTTCCCCCATCCGCACCCCCATCCCGAGGGCCATCCGGCCCATTAATCCGCTTTAAATCCCTTACATAACCCGCCGCGAGGCGGTGAAAGGCCTGGAGCAGTCCCTTAATCAAAGGTGTCTGCTCAGTAAACATTTTGGAGCCATACAAGGAGGCAAGAAGTGAAGCGCGTCTTTCTGATTGGGATCGTCTGTTTGGCTTTCGCTTCGTCCCTTTTGGGGGCGGAAAAGGACGTCTACATCGTGGGCGTCGACGCGGCCTTCCCCCCCTTCACCTGGGTGGAGGAGGGGCAGTTCCGAGGCTTTGACGTTGAGGTCATCCGTGCCATCGCCGAGCTTGAGGGCTTCCGGGTAGAGTTCCGGGACCTCCCTTGGGCAACGATCATCACCGCCCTGGCCCAGGGGAAGATCGACGTCATCGCAAGCGGCCTCACCCTCACCTGCGAGCGCGACCAGGTAGTGGACTTCTCCTTGCCGTACTGGGAAGTGGATCAGGCCGTTCTCGTACGTGAAGACTCCCAGCTGAACGCGATCACGGCTTTCCTCGGCACCAGCGTGGGGGCCCAGGTGGGGACGACCGGCTATCAGTGGATCGAGGACAACCTGCTTGGGAAGGCGCCCGGCCTCTCCCTGCGGCCCTATGAGACCTACGACCTAGCGGTAAGCGATCTCGAAGCTGGCCGCATCGCCGCCGTGCTCTGCGACACCGACACCGCTCAGGGGTTCGTGGACGCCGGCCGCAGGGTCAAGATCGTCGGCATTGTGAAGACAGGCGAGCAGTACGCCTACGCGGTCACCGCCGGGGACCCCTATGGGCTCCTCCCCAGGATCAACGAGGGGCTGCGCGAGCTTTACCAGTCCGGGGTGTGGGCAGAGCTCGTCGGAAGGTACTTCCCGGGCCGTCCGGTGGGCCCGGTGCCCCTGAAGCGGACCGAGCTCTGCCAGTAAGGGACTCAGGGGCTGGCCAAGGGCCAGCCCCCTATCATCCCATGGAGGCTTTGTTCCGCGAGCTGCCCTGGTTCCTGCGGGGCGTCGGGGTGGCGGTGGAGGTCCTGTTAGGGGTCATGGGCCTTGGGCTTTTTCTCGGGCTCGGGGCAGCGATGCTCCAAGTGTACGGCCCTCCACCGGTGCCCTTCCTCGTCACCATAGTGGAACGTATTCTGCGAGGGATCCCGCCGATCGTGCTCCTGCTCCTCATATTCTACCTCCCTTGGAACCTGCCTCCCCTCCTCGTCGCCATCTTGGGGCTGGGGCTTTGCTCCGCTGCCTATCAGTCACAGATCTTCCGCACGGCTTTCCTCTCAGTCGCCGTGGAAGAGATCGAGGCAGCGCGGGCCCTGGGGATGTCGGGACCTCAGTCCCTCTTCCATGTGGTGTTGCCCCAAGCCGTGCGCCGGGCCCTGGGTCCCTGGTCCAATGAGCTGGCCTCTGAGATCAAGGACACGTCGCTTGCCTACATCGTGGGGGTGGTGGAGATCCTACGTCAAGCCCGGTATGTCATCTCCTATACCTATGGAAACTCCCTTCTCGTCTTCGGGTTCTGTGCCCTGATCTACTTCCTCCTCACCCGACTGGGAAACTCCCTCCTGTTTCGCCTGGAGAGGCGCCTCTGGGTCCCCGGGTTCGTGGATCGGCAGGGGCGGCTCCCCACAAGGAGGTGAACTCGTTGGGGGGCTTCATCGCCCTGGCAGGTCGCTTCCTCCCGGACCTCCTTCAGGGAGCGGGGGTGACGATCGAGATCACCCTCGTCTGCGTCTGCGCTGGGTTCATCCTCGGCTGGGCCCTGGCCTTGGGCCGGATCTACGGGGGGAGGGCGCTGCATTTGGCCTGCACGGCTTACATCGAACTGGTCAGGGGAACGCCGCTTCTGGTCCAACTCTTCCTTCTCTACTTTGGGCTTCCGGATGTGGGGCTGGTGCTCCCCCCGGTCCTGGCCGCAGGGATCGCCTTTGGGCTCAACACCGCTGCCTATCAAGCGGAGTACTTCCGCGGTGCCATCCAGTCGATCCCCGCCAGCCAGGTCATCGCCGCCCAAGCCCTCGGCCTAACACGCTTTCAGATCATTCGCTACATCGTTTTCCCACAAGCGATGAGGATCGTACTCCCCGCCTGGTCGAACGAGCTCATTTACATGCTCAAGTACTCCTCCCTGGCCTTCGCCCTGGGGGTGCCCGAGCTCATGGGAAGGGCCAACCTCATCGCCTCCCGGAACTTCCGGTATCTTGAGGTGTATCTTCTAGCCGCTGCCATCTACGTGGGGCTGGTGCTTTTGCTATCCTCTGTGTTGGGCCTCGTGGAGAGGAGGCTCAAGGTTCCGGGCCTTGCGGGGCAGGGCAGGGAAAGCTGAACAGGGGCGCCAAATGGCGCCCCTGTTCAATGACTACACCCAGCCGCGGAGCCGCATGGCCTCAGCCACCCGGGACACGGCCACAAGATACGCCCCCAGGCGATTGTGTACCCCGTGCTTTTGGGCGGCCTCGTGGACGGCGTGGAAGGCGGTGGTCATCTTCCTGTCCAGCCGCTCATGCACCGTCTCCTCATCCCAGTAGTAGTTGTAGGCGTTCTGGACCTGCTCGAAGTAGGAGACGGTGACGCCGCCGGCGTTGCATAGAAAGTCCGGGATCACGTACACGCCCCGCTCGTGCAGGATCACGTCGGCCTCAGGGGTGGTAGGGCCGTTGGCGAGCTCAGCCACGATCTTGGCCTTGATCCGGTCTGCGTTCTCCTCGGTGATCTGATTCTCCAAGGCCGCCGGGATGAGCACGGTCACATCGAGTTCCAAGAGCTCTTCATTGGAAAGGCTTTCGGCACCGGGGAAGCCCACCACGGAACCGGTCCGGCGCTTGTGTTCCACCACCGTGCTCCAGTCCAGACCCTGGGCGCTATGGATCCCTCCCTTGGAGTCGGACACGGCCACCACCTTCATCCCCAGTAGCTCGGCGGCCAGCTTGTGCGCGAACTGGCCAGCGTTCCCGTAACCCTGGATAGCGCAGGTTGCGCCTTTGAGGTCGAGGCCCAGCACCTTGGCCGCCTCCCGGATGGCGTAGATGCCACCCCGGGCGGTGGCATCACCCCGGCCAGCTGATCCACCAAGCGGCAACGGCTTTCCGGTGATCAGTCCGGGGGCACTGTGCCCCACCATGCACTCGTACTCGTCCAGCATCCAGGCCATGACCTGGGGGTTGGTATAGACGTCGGGCGCGGGCACGTCGATGTCCGGGCCGAGGTAATGCCCTAGGGCCCGAATGTAACCGCGGGAAAGGCGCTCCAGTTCCCCTTGGGACATCTCCTTGGGGTTGCAAACCACCCCGCCCTTCCCTCCTCCCAAGGGGAGGTCCACAACGGCAGTCTTCCAGGTCATCCAGGCGGCCAGCGCCCGCACCGTGTCGAAGGTCTCCTCAGGGTGGAACCGGATCCCCCCCTTGGTGGGGCCGCGCGCATCGTTATACTGCACCCGGAAGCCCTCGAACACCTTAACGGAGCCGTCATCCATCCGCACCGGGATGCGCACATGGAACTCCCGCATCGGCCAGCGCAGAAGCTCGTGCAGTGCTGGATCCAATCGGAGGAGTTGAGCGGCCTCGTCAAGCTGCCTCTGTGCGATTACAAAAGGATTGTGGACATCCGCCATTGATGAACCCTCCTTTTGACAAAAATTTGGCGCTGAGCGCCAAGCAAAGTATATATCAAATGACACCTTCCAGCACTCCGGAAAGGCCAGATTGGATTTCGGCTTCCTTGACACGTAAATCAGGATGTCAACGATATTTCTCAGGTCTTCACAGCCGAAAGGTTTTGTGCTATAGTAAGTTGCGGCTGAGGGCCGGAGGCCCTTAATTTTTGTCTTTAGCTTACGACCAAACAGGAGGAATTGAATATGGAGAGTGTGGCGAATATTGGCGGCAAGGTGCAGAAAAAGCACCTTGAGGAGCACGATGTGACCGACCTCCCGTGGATGGAGGAAGAGGAGGAAAAGCGGCGTTCACCCGAGAACCCGATCCGTACCTACTTTGACGAGATCTCCCGTGTTCCCCTCCTCACCAAGGAGGAGGAGGTGGAGCTAGCAAAAAGGGTGGAAGCCGGGGACAGGGAGGCCAAGGAGAAGTTGGCCGAGGCCAACCTGCGCCTGGTGGTGTCCATCGCCAAGAAGTACCGTGGTTGCGGCCTCCCCTTCCTCGACCTCATCCAGGAGGGGAACCTGGGTTTGATGAAGGCCATCGAGAAGTTCGACTGGCGTAAGGGGTACAAGTTCTCCACCTACGCCACCTGGTGGATCCGCCAGGCGATCCTCAGGGCCATCACCAACCGTTCCCGCACCATCAGGGTTCCCACGCACATCAACGAGCTCATCCGCAAGATCTACCAGGCTGAGCGTGACTATGTGAAGGAGCACGGTGAACCACCCTCCCTCGAGGAGCTAGCCGCGGAGCTAGATACCAGCGTGGAAAACATCGTCAAGGCCAAGAAAACAGCCCACTACACGGCCTCTTTGGACACCCCCATCGGCTACGATGACGAGGGGTCGGTACTCGGCGATTTCATCGAGGACTCCGAGGCTGTTTCCCCTACCAAGGAGTCGTTCAAAGAGCTTCTGCAAGCAGAGCTCCAGAAGGCCCTACGGGAGAAGCTCACCCCGAGGGAGCGCCGGGTGCTGGAACTGAGGTATGGCCTCGATGACAACCAGCCCCGGACCCTGGACGACGTGGGGGAGATCTTCGGGATCTCCCGGGAGCGGGTGCGCCAGATTCAGAAGGAGGCGCTGGAGAAGCTGAAGCACTCTGACCTCCTGAGGAAGCTAGAGAAGTTCCGGCTTCTGGAGGAGGAGTCCTAAACTAACCTCAAAAAGCCACCCGGCTTTTTGGAGCTCCGATTAACTAGTCCGGGTCGGGCACTCGGGGTTGCTGCAGCGAAGCCCATGGCGGGGGTCCTCATAGAGGACCCCCGTTTTGCATGTAGGACAGGTCTCAACCGGCTTTCCTGGGAGGGTGAACCGGCAATCCGGGTAACGGTCGCAGGCGTAAAACGTCCCTCGCCGCGGTGAATAGCGTTCTACCAGCTCCCCCTGCCCGCACTTGGGGCAGCTGACCCCGGTGGGGACCGGCATGGTATGGCCGCAATTGGGGCAGGCAAGGAACCGGCCGTAGCGGCCATGTTTGAGCTGCATAGGGGTGCCGCACTTGGGGCAGGGCGCACCCGGGGCATCCTCCGCCTCCGCCAGCCCCTCAGCCAGCTCCACCCGCTCGGGGCGGTAGCGGTACTTCACATCCGGCGGCAAGCTCCTGGTGGTCCTGCACTCCGGATAGCGGGAACAGCCTAGATACAACCCCCCCTTCCACACCCGCACCTCCATGGGGGCCCCACATTTGGGACAAGGGACGTCCGTGAGCACCCGGAACGGCTTTTTCCCCTCCTTTATCTCTCCTTCCACCTGGGAAAGCCGCTGGGAAAACCAGCGGTAGAAGGAGGTTAAAACCTGCAACCGGTCCGCCTGGCCCTCCTGAATGCGGTCCAGGTCCTCCTCCATCCTGGCCGTGAAATCCTCCCGAACCGTCTCCGGGAAGTGGTTCCGGAGAAAGTCGGTCACCACGTGCCCAAGAAGGGTGGGCCGTAGCGACCCGTTTTCACGCCTCACGTACCCCCGTTCCTGAATCACGGAGACGATCTGGGCATAGGTGCTGGGGCGGCCGATCCCTTCCCGTTCCAGCTTTCTCACCAGGCCCGCCTCGGTGTAGCGTCCCGGGGGCTCGGTCTTCTTCTCCAAGAACGCAAGCTCGGGGGCGGGAAGCTCCATCCCTGAGGCGAGGCTTTCGGGGAGGACCGTTTCCTCGTCCGCAAGTTTTTCTACCTGAAGCACCCGGGTGAAGCCGGGAAACACCCTCCAGGAGGCCGAGGCACGGAACACCCAGTCCCCGGCCCTGATCTTCACCTTGCGACGCCGCCAGATCCCATCCGCCATTTGGGTGGCAACGAACCTCCGCCAGATGAGCTCGTACAGCTTCCGCTGCTCCGGGGTGAGGTAAGGGGCGACCTGATCCGGGTCAAGGCCCACCTGGGTGGGGCGGATGGCCTCGTGGGCATCCTGGGCCCGCCGCTTGTTCTTGAACTTGCGTGGCCGGGGGGAGAGGAAATCCTCCCCAAACCTGTCCCGCACCAGGGCCCGCGCCTCCTCGATCGCCGAGTCCGCCACCCGCACCGAGTCGGTCCGCATGTAGGTGATGAGCCCCAGGGGTTTTCCGGCCACGTCCACCCCCTCATAGAGCTGCTGGGCGATCTGCATGGTGCGGCGTGGGGAAAACGAAAGCTCGCTTGCCGCCGCCTGCTGCAAGGTGGAGGTGATGAAAGGCGGCGGGGGGCGCCGCTTCACCTCTTCTTCCACCACCTCCTCCACCACAAACCCAGCGCGGGAAAGCTCCTCTTCCAGGCGCTTGACCTGGGCCTCATCCGTAAGCTTCCCCTCTAGTTTGGCGGCAAAAGGGGGCTCGGTGGGGAAGTGGGCCTCCACCTCCCAGTACGGCTCGGGAACGAAGTCCTGGATCTCAAGCTCCCGATCACAGATAAAGCGGAGGGCCACGGACTGGACGCGCCCGGCGGACAGGCCTTCAAACCTGCGCCCAGCCAGGACTAAGGAGAGGAGCGGGGACACCTGATAGCCCACCAGCCGATCCAGGATCCTGCGGGCCCGCTGGGCCTCCACCTTGCGGAGGTCCACCTCGCCTGGCTCCTCCAGGGCTTGCCTTACCGCCTCCGGGGTGATCTCGTGAAACAGCACCCGGGCAAAACGCTCCCGGTTTCCGTCCGAAAGGAGCTCCAAAAGGTCGAAGGCGATGGCCTCACCCTCCCGATCCGGGTCGGTGGCGAGGTACACGAGAGCCGCATCCCGCACCACCTTGCGCAGATTCGCAATCAGCTTACGGTCCCGTACCACCCACTTGGGGGAAAAGCCGTTCCCTATGTCCACTCCCAGCTCCCGCTCCGGGAGGTCCCGGACGTGCCCCTTGGAGGAGTGGACCTCAACCTCCTTTCCCAAATAGCCAGACAGGGTGCGGGCCTTGGTCGGCGATTCCACGATGAGAACTTTTTTCCCTGCCATCGCGTCTCTTCCGGTCCGGATTATGGGAGGGGGGAAACCGGGACGCAAGGCCTTGACGGGGAGGCGGCCTGGGCTCAATGATGGTTTGAGGAGGTGATACCCGTGAGCAAGGCGGCAGTGCTGCTTGGGGTGCTGGTCCTGCCCCTGGCTGGGATGGCCCAGGTGGTGATCAATGAGGTGGCCTGGGGGGGGACGGAGGCCTCACCCTACGACGAATGGATCGAGCTTTTCAACGCCTCCGATGAAGCGGTGGATCTTGCGGGCTGGATCCTGGCCTGGGAGGGGGTCACCATCCCCTTAGGGGAGGAGTCAGGGGGCACGGTGGTGTTGCGATCGCACGTGATCGAGCCTCACGGTTTCCTTTTGCTTGAGCGAACTGGGGACGACACCGTGGTCGGGCGCGAGGCGGACCTCATCTACCGGGGGTCGTTGCCCAATTCAGGGACGGTGCTCAAGCTCATGAACCCGGAGGGTGCAGTAGTGGACACGGCCAACATCGGCTGCCCCGAGGGCTGGTGGGCCGGGAGGGTGGGGGCCTCCATGGAGCGGGTCGCCCCTACCGCGCAGGACGGGCGCTTCTCCTGGCGCACCGGGGTGCCGGGGGAACTCCTGGACGCCGACGGTACCCCCATCGCTGGCTCGCCCGGCGCGCCGAACGCGTGCTACCTCTCCTCACCTTGCATCCAGATGACCCTGCCCGAGGGGGCCCTCGCCGGCGTGGTCACCTGGACTTGGCAGGCACAGGACCCGGACACCCCAGCGGAGGAGCTCTCCGTGAGCCTGAACGTCTCCTACGACCACGGGGCCACCCTCCAGCCGGTGGCCGAGGGGCTCCCCGCCACGGGTTCCTACGATTGGGATACCTCGGGGTGGGCCCCGGGGACGGTGCTCCTCGTGGCCCTGGCCAAGGACCCGGAGGACCACTTCGGCGTGGCCATCCTGGAAGTCGAGCTTAGGGGGTAGGAAACGTAGCTGAGGGGTCCCCGCAAAATCCAAAGGATTTTGCGGGGTAATAGAAAAGGGGCCCCGGCGGCTTCGCCGGGGCCCCTTGCCTTAAGGCTTGGATCAGTACTCCATCGGTGGAGTAGGCGCGGGCTCCTTCTTCTCCTCCTTCACCTCGGCCACCAGCGCCTCGGTGGTGAGGAGCATGCCGGCGATGGACACCGCGTTCTGCAGGGCCGAGCGGGTTACCTTGGTGGGGTCGATGATCCCGGCCTCGAACATGTCCACGAACTTCTCCTGGACCACGTCGAAGCCCACCCCGGGCTTCTCGTTCCTCAGCTTCTCCACGATCACCGCGCCCTCCAGGCCGGCGTTCTCAGCAAGCTGCCGGGCCGGCTCCTCCAGGGCGCGCTTGAGGATCTGCAGGCCCACCCGCTCATCGCCCTCAAGCTCCTTCTCCAGCTCGTCCAAGGCCTTGGAGGCGTTGAGCAGGGCCACCCCGCCGCCGGGCAGGATCCCCTCTTCAACAGCGGCCTTGGTGGCCTCGAGGGCGTCCTCCATGCGGTGCTTTTTCTCCTCAAGCTCCGTTTCGGTGGCAGCCCCCACCTTGATCACCGCCACCCCACCGGCGAGCTTGGCCTTGCGCTCCTCCAGCTTCTCCCGATCGTAGTCGGAGTCAGTGGTCTTGATCTGCTCGTTGATCTGCTCGATTCTGGCCTTGATGGCGTTCGGGTCGCCTTTTCCGCCGATGATGGTGGTGTCCTCGTGGGTGACGCGGACCTTCTCCGCCCGGCCCAGCATGTCCAGAGTGGTGCCCTTGATCTCCATGCCGGCGTCCTCGGCCACCACCACACCACCGGTGAGGATGGCGATGTCCTCCAGCATGGCCTTCCTGCGGTCACCGAAGCCGGGGGCCTTGACGGCACAGGAGGTAAGGGTCCCCTTCAGCTTGTTCAAGACCAGGGTGGACAGGGCCTCGCCGGTCACGTCCTTGGCGATCACAAGCAAGGGCTTTCCGGCCTGGGCCACCTTCTCCAGGAGCGGGATGAGCTCCATGGCGTTC
>CAYUWL010000035.1:0-11406 GCA_964448595.1 uncultured Thermotogaceae bacterium | reverse complement strand
TGCATCAAGGGCTGATGGCGACTTTATAGAGCTGCTTGGCGGGATTTTGACCACCGCTCTTGACAAAGGGTGGCCGGTGTGCTATTAATCTAAACGATTAGGCTAAACGGTTCACCATGGCCACGATAAGGGACGTTGCTGCAAGGGCGGGGGTGTCTGTGGCCACCGTGTCCTATGTGATTAACGGGACAAAGCCTGTTGCCCCGGAGACGGCGGCCCGGGTCAGGCGGGCAATGGAAGAGCTCGACTATCACCCAAACGCGGTGGCTCAATCCCTTCGCACCCGCACCACCCATGTGATCGGGGTCGTGGTCTCGGACATCGCCAACCCCTTCTTCGCCACTCTGGTTAGGGGGGCCGAGGACTGCGCCCGCCAGCACGGCTACAGTGTCCTCATCTGTAACACCAGTGAGAGGCTGGAAAACGAACTCGTATCCCTCGAGCTCCTTTCTCGGAAGCGTGTCGATGGAATGATCCTGGCACCTACTGGCAAAAGCGACAAGCTCCTCCTTGAGCTTATCGACCGAGGCATGCGGATTGTGACCATCGACCGAAAAGCGGAAGGATTAGCTGCGCCAGCGGTGGTATCGGAAAACGAGGAGGGAGCCTATTTAGCTACACGCTTTCTCCTCGAGCAGGGACACCGGCGAATCGCAGTTGTGCTTGGCCTTCCCCACCTGTCAACCACTATTGAACGTTTGAGTGGGTACAAAAGAGCGCTGAACGAATTTGGTGTTGAAGAAGACCCCGCTCTCATCGTTTACGGAAATTCGCAGGTAGCAGGGGCAAGGGAGGCCTGCCTAAAACTTCTCAGTGAGGCGGTCCGTCCCACGGCGATCTTTGCCACCAATAACCTGATGACACTTGGAGTCATGATGGCTATTCACGAGCGAGAATTGCGTTGTCCTCAAGATATCTCGGTGGTGGGGTTCGACGATTTCGAATGGGCCGCGGCGTTTGCCCCTCCAATCACCACCGTGGCTCAAGATCCGTACCTCATGGGAAAGACCGCAGTGGAGGTTCTGCTGGATTGCCTGCAGGGAAATTTCCGCTTGGCTGAAACGATCCGGATTCCCGTGAGGTTCATCCCTCGGGCATCAACAGCTCCTGTTAGAGAATTCTCCGGAAGGGGGTGATAGTGAAGGTCAACCAAGGGCAAGCGGAGGGAGCAGCAGGGGACTACGGGATGTAATCTCAGGGAAAAGAAGGAGGTTTGGAAAATGGGAAGGAAGTTTATCACGGCTCTTGTAGCAAGTGGGCTTGTGGCGCTGGTGCTCACATCCGCGGTGGTCGGCTACGCCGACGAAGGGAAACCCCTCTACGTGGATGGTCATCCCATGTTCTTGGGATTGGCCGCCCATGCAGTGCGGAACGTATGGGAAGACCTGTACGTAAAAGCTTTTAACTGGTACTGCGCTGACCTTGGGATTAGGTCAACTTGGACCGAAGCAGGTTACGATACGGCCACGCAGATCACTCAGGCAAAGCGGCTCATCGACATGGGCATCGACGGCTTGATCATTTCCCCTTGGGATGTGAAAGCGCTTCAAGTTGTGATGGACTATGCCAAGGATCACGGAGTGCCCGTCATTTGCACAAACACGGTGGTTGACAGCGACTATCCCCTGATGTTTGTGGGCTACGGGGCTCGCGAGGGGGCCAAGCAACTGGCCGAGAAGATCGTCGAATACTTAAGGGACCACGTCGAGCCGATCGGGGAGATCAAGGGGACTGTGCTCGAACTCTCTTCCGGTCCAGGAACCTCCGAGGACATCATGCGCGGCGGTGGCTTCCATGAGATCATCGATCAGTACCCCGAGGTCCGTGTGATCACCCACGTGGCCACGTCCGACCGGGAGCAGGCGAAGACCGTCACCCTGAACGTCCTCCGTAGCGGGACGAAGATCGACGCGGTATTTGCCCAAAACGGATCCATGGGGCTTGGGGCCAACGATGCCTTCAAGGACTTCCCTGGCGTCACCCCAAAGGACGTGTTCATTGCCACCGTAGATGCTTTCCCGGACATCCTCGATGAAATCGGGGCGGGCAATATTGACGTGGCTGTGGACCAAACACCGCAGTTCTACAACCCGATAGCCGTTCACTACATGGTGCAGTACCTGCTGGAAGGCCCATCGGCCCTGCCTGAGTTTGGCCAGACGATCCCCGCAGAGGAGCTGCAACCGTCCCTCGACACCGGCATCGAGCACGCAGGCCTCCACCCGTGGGAGGTGCCGATGTGGGCACCCGCACGCATCCGGCACATGACTGAGTACAGCGATGACATCACCCACGACTACCTGTGGTTCCAGACCAATGCGGTCCTTGTGACGAAGGACAACTACGACAGCCCGCTGCTCTGGGGTAACTTCCCGCTTCCGGGATGGTGAGGTGACGGGCAGGCCTGATATAGGCTGGGGGCCATTGGGTCTTCCGGCCCAATGGCCCCTGTCTGGAGCTGAAGCCCTCAGGGAGGAAAACAAGGAGCCATAGATGAAGATAGCCCCAAACACCCGCATGAAGGTCTTCGTAGTGGATAATTTCATCTGGTTCATCAATGCTGGGCTCTATATTTTGTTCATGATTTTGGTCCCTAAAGGATTTTTAAGCCTCCACAACATAGAGTTCATTTTGTACGTAAGCTCAATGATTGGCTTTCTGGTTTTGGGAGAAGCACTTGTATTAATTACTGGTGGGATGGATCTTTCGCTTGCACAAAATGCAGGTCTTTCCGCTATGGTAGGGGGATTCATTACCGGGGTGATGGCCCCCAGCCTTCCCGGTTGGGTTGGTATCATAATTGTGCTGGTTGCTGGAATGGCTTTTGGGGCAGTGAACGGAGTGCTGGTGGGAAAGTTCAGATACAACCCCTTCCTCGCCACTTTGGGCACCTTTATCGTTTTCGATTGGGCGACCTTTTGGATTCGCCGTGGGGCCATCGTCAGCCTATCGAAAACCTTCCTGGCTCCAGGTTGTGCAGCGGTAGGGGGGGTGCACATCGCGATATTCATCTTTGTGTTCGCCGCTCTGCTACTTCATTTGATGCTGAGGTACACGCGTTTCGGAGTGGCAGTGTACGCGGTAGGGGACAATCCAAAGGCGGCCACCATGATGGGGATAAACGTTCCATGGGTTCTCTTTTGGGTCTTTACGTTGGCGGGGCTTTTGGCTGGCTTTTCGGGTTTGCTTTACCTGGGCTACATCGGCGCCGTAACCTCCCTGATCGCCCAAAACAAGATCTTTGAGGCCTTTGCAGGAGCGGTCCTTGGGGGTATCAGCCTCCGAGGCGGACGTGGGTCGATAATGGGGGCATTGGGCGGCATCATCCTGCTGGGGATACTGGACGCTGGTCTGACAATGCTTAACGTCTCTCCCGAGATCCGAGGGGTCCTGACGGGCTTCGTGCTTCTCGTGGCCGTGATGATCAACATGGCGATCAGCCGGCTGCGTGACCGGATCTTGATGCCCCAACAGAGCTCCAAGTGAGGTGATCACGAAATGAATGGCCAAACGCCTCTTTTGCGTACGGAAAACCTGCATAAGTGGTATGGGAAAATCCACGCCCTCAGGGGGGTAGACATCGACGTATATCCAGGGGAGGTCCTTGGACTTATCGGCGACAACG
Organism: uncultured Thermotogaceae bacterium; assembly: GCA_964448595.1. Classification (GTDB taxonomy): domain Bacteria; phylum Bipolaricaulota; class Bipolaricaulia; order Bipolaricaulales; family Bipolaricaulaceae; genus 64-32. The sequence continues at coordinate 7,781 of CAYUWL010000035.1, read as the reverse complement.
GCGCTGGGAAGTCGACCTTTGTGAAGATCATTTCAGGCGTGGAGAGAAAAAGCTCGGGCAAGATATTCTGGAAAGGGAAGGAAGTAGATATCATATCGATTAAACAGGCACGCAGTTTGGGGATCGAAACGGTCTATCAGGAGCAGGCTCTAGCACCGCAGCTCACTGTGCTGCAGAACATCTTCCTGGGGCGCCCAATCACCAAATCCGTCCCCCTCGGCGTCTTGGACAACAAGGCGATGGCAAAAGCGGCAGCGCCTGTAATAAAGGAACTTGGGCTAAACGTACAGTTGGATCAAGAGGTTCGGTTTTGCTCAGGGGGAGAGCAACAGGGAGTCGCTGTTGCCAGAGCGCTCCTTTTCAAGGCCAACTTGGTGATATTGGATGAACCCACACGTGCCCTTTCGGCCACGGGAGTCGAGCGGATCCTGGAGTTCATACGTGGGCTCAAACAACAGGGGATAGCTGTAATTGTCATATCACATGTTTTTCCTCAGATATTCCCGGTAACTGATCGGTTCATTGTGCTATCACGTGGTACAGTTATAGCGGAGAAGAGGGCAGAGGAGACTTCACCAGAAGATCTAACCCGTGTAGTGGTCGGAAAAGCTCGATAACCAAAAGGGATCGAAGACCATGATTTTGGTAGCCGGGGAAGCACTGGTTGATTTTTTGCCAGCTGCTTGCGGTGAAGAAAAGGGCTTTGTCTATCGTCCTGGTGGGTCTCCATACAATGTCGCGATCGGGCTGGCAAGGCTTGGAGTGCCCGTGGCCTTTCTAGGATCCATTTCCAAGGATCCTTTTGGCGAGTTTCTCCTAACCAATCTTAAGAAAAACCACGTCGATGTGCAATATGTAGTTCAAGTAGAGAATCCTACAGCCCTTTCCTTCGTCATGCACTTGGGAAGGGAAGGTGAACCGAAATACTCCTTTTACAGCCAAGGGACAGCGGATGCCCAGCTCTCTTTGGAAGATATACCCTTGGAGGTTTCAAAGGATGTGAAGGCGATCCACCTTGGATCTCTGGCCATGATCCGGGAGCCAAGCGGCACGGCCCTCGTCAAGCTCATGGAGCGAGAACATCGTACCCGTCTTGTTTCCTTTGATCCCAATGTCCGGCCAGAGCAGATCCTGGATCGACGGGAATACCGGAGGAAGTTCGCTTACTTGCTTTCCATGATAGATGTGCTCAAATTGAGTCAGGTCGATTTAGAGTACATCGTCCCAGGCGCCCGCGAAGAAGAGATAATCCAAAGCTGGCTTTCCCAGGGCCCCAAGGTGATAGTGGTTACGCTGGGCCAAGCGGGGGCTAGGGCCTACACACGTTCGGCCACGGTGGAGGTAAAGGCCCACCCAGTGGAGTTGGTAGACTCAGTTGGCGCAGGGGATGCGTTCACAGCCGGCTTCCTCGCGGCACTCTATTGCCTAGGAGGGCTCGGCAAAGAGGAAATTGAAGGTTTGGATGAGGATACGCTCGAACGGGCCCTGAGGTTCGCGGCTCGGGCCGCCGCGCTCACCTGCACCAGAAGGGGGGCCGATCCCCCCTGGCTCTCTGAGCTGGGGAAGCCATGAATTCAAGGGCTGAACCAGCGGGTCCAGGAGCGGCGGAAGCCGCGGGACTCCTCCACCAAAAGCCGCGCCAGCCTCTCCGGATCGTGTTTGATGGTGGGCTTTCCCTCGATTTTCACCACGGAAAGAAGCGGTGCCCGGATGACCCGCAGGCCGAACGTCCGCCCTGCACGCAGGTCATCCACCACCGGGACGGAGCCCTCGGCCCGGTAGCGGGCCAGGATGTCCGGGGGAGGGCTTCCCGTATTCACCACCACCGCGTTAAAGCGTGAAAGGTCTACATACTCGGAAAGCACCCGCAGGTGATCGTGGGCGGTGAAGCCGTCCGTCTCCCCCGGCTGTGTCATGAGGTTCATGATCACGATCTTTTCCCCCGAGGCCCTGGCGATGGCCTCGGCCACCCCTTCCACCAGCAGGTTGGGAACGATGCTGGTGAACAGGCTCCCCGGGCCCACCGTTATGAGGTCGGCCTCGGCGAGGGCGGAAAGGACACGATCGTACGCCCGGGCTTTGGCCGAAAGCCATACCCTGCGGATGGCGCGGGGGTCCTTGGCGATGGCCGCCTCCCCCACCACCCGCTCTCCGTCTTCCATCTCCGCCACCAGATCCACCCGGTCCAAGGTGGCCGGGAGCACCTGGCCCCGGACCGACAGGAAATAGCTCGCCTCCTCCACCGCCCGGTCGAATCCCCCGGTGGCCTGCTCTAGCGCGGCCAAGACCAGATTCCCGAGGGCATGCCCCCGCAGTCCCTCTCCATCCACAAACCTGAACTGAAAAAGCTTTGCCATGCGTTCCTCGTCCTCCGCCAGGGCGAGGAGACAATTTCTTACATCACCGGGCGGGAGCACGGAAAGCTCCTGTCTGAGGCGACCGGAGCTCCCACCGGTATCCATCACCGTCACCATCGCGGTCAGGTTGGCCGTGTAGGCCTTAAGCCCCCTGAGCAGGTTGGAAAGCCCCGTCCCCCCGCCTATGGCTACCACCTTGGGCGCGGCCTTGAGCACTCGGGCCTGGTATAACGCCTCCCCAAGCGCCCCCCCTGACCCAGGGGAAACCGCATGCAGAACGGACCGCACCGACTTCAGGAGCCCAAAACCCACTCCAAGGACACCGATGGCAAGCGCCAACGCCCCTATCATGGGGCGCATAAGGCTTGGCCACCTGCTAAACACGAACTCATAAAGGCCTCGTACGCCCTCCCGCCCCACCAAACATACGGCGCCGAATGCGATGAGGACGACGGAGGCGAGCGTGACGGCCAGCCAGCGCTTGATCCCGATGCCAGGGAGGAGGAACTTAAACGACGAGTGAACCTTCATTCCCAGTCCACCCTGATCCCCGGGCCAAGCCCCTCTAGCTGGTGGCGGAGTTCGGGCCCGGGGCGCACGGCATACCGGCGGCCGGCGGCCACAACAAGGGCCCTGGTTCCGTCCCACAGGCGCACCTGTACGGGCACAGGGCCAGGGTGATCGGCCAGGGCAGCCGCCAGGCGGTCAAGCAAGGGCTGGTCCACGAGCTCGGCGGGGATCTCCACTAGGTAACGGGCGGGCGGAGCCGCGGGCAAATCCCCCAGGGGCTCCGCCTCCTCGGCGTAAAGCCGCCTGGCCCCGTTCCGCTCGCCCCAACGTACCGTAAGAAGCAGCAACACATCCTTGGAAAACCAGCCAGGCGATGACTCATACAGGCGGTCCCGCACCACCACTTCCCTCTCCCCGGTCTTGTCCTCCAGGGTGAGGAAGGCCATCCGCCCGCCATTTGTGGAGATCACCTTGGAGGCCTTGACCCGCCCCGCCACCCGGAAGCTTCCGCGGGCTCCCTCGGCCTGGGCCAGGGGAACTACGCCGGCCGCCTTGAGCCGGGCCTCGTGCTCGTCCAAAGGATGGCCGGAGATGTAAAGGCCCAAAAGCTCCCGTTCAAACTTAAGGAGCTCTCCGTGGGGGAACTCATCCTCCCCTACCGGAAGCTCGGGCACGAGTTCCTCCACCCCGAAGAAAGACCTTTGGCCGCTCGCCCGCTCCTTGCGGGCAAGCTGGGCCAACCGCAGCCCCTCATCCACCAGCGACAAGAGCCCTTTCCTCGATGGGCCAAATCGGTCAAAGGCGCCGGCTTTGACCAAGCATTCCATCGTCTCCCGGTTCACCCGCTCCGGGTCCACGCGCGAGCAGAAGTCGAAGAAGCCGGTGAAGGGCCCGGTGCGCCTTGCCTCCAAGATCGCCTCCACCGCCGCCCGCCCCACGTGCTTTATGGCCGCCAGACCAAACCGGATCACCCCCTCCCCCACCGGGGTGAACTCCACCTCCGACTCGTTTATGTCCGGCGGCAGGACCTGAATCCCCATCTCACGGCACTCGCCGATGTAGGCGGCCAGTTTGTCGGTGTTGTCCTGCACAGAGGAAAGCAGGGCCGCCATGAACTCGGTGGGGAAGTGGGCCTTGAAGTAAGCAGTCCAATAGGTGATGAACGCATAAGAGGTGGCGTGGGCCTTGTTGAACCCGTAGCGGGCGAATTTTTCAATGTCGGCGAAGATCGCGCGGGCTGATTCCTCGGGGATGCCGTTTTTCATGCACCCGGAGACGAACCGGGCCTCCATCTCAGCCATCACCTCGGGCTTCTTCTTCCCCATGGCCTTGCGCAGAAGGTCCGCCTCCGCTAGGGTGAAGCCGGCGAGCCTTTGGGCCATGAGCATCACCTGGTCCTGGTAGATGGGTAGGCCATATGTTTCCGCCAGGATATCCTCTACCGACGGATGGGGACAGGTGATGGGCTGGCGGCCGTGCTTGCGTTCAATGTAATCCTCCGCCATCCCCGACTCCAAAGGACCCGGGCGGTACAGGGCCAGGATGGCGATGAGCTCTCGGAACTCGGTGGGCTCAAGGCGTCTGATCAGGGCCCGCATCCCGGCGGATTCGAGCTGAAACACCCCGGTGGTGCGTCCTGACCGGATGAGCTCGAACGTGGCCGGATCGTCAAGCGGGATCTCTGAAAGCTCTGTGCGTACGCCCACGCGAGCCTCCACCAGGCGGCACACATCGTCGAGCAGCGTGAGGTTCCGCAGGCCCAGGAAGTCCATCTTTAAAAGGCCCAAGGCCTCAAGGTCGTGCATGTCGAACTGGGTCACGAACTGACCGTCGGGGAGGCGCAGAAGCGGCACGTAGTTCTCCAGGGGCTCGGGGCTGATCACCACCCCCGCAGCATGGGTGGAGGCGTTCCGAAGAAGCCCTTCGAGCTTCCGTGCGATCGAAAACAGGCGCTTGGCCTCGGCATCCCCTGCCTCGAGTTCCTTGAGGTCAGGGATCTTCTCCAGGGCTTGATCTAGGGGCATGCCGAATGGGATCTTCTTGGCGATCCGATCCGCCTTCTCGTAGGGAAGGCCCAGCACCCGGGCTACATCTCGCACCACCGAGCGGGAGGCCATGCGGTCGAAGGTCCCGATCTGGGCCAGATGGTCCTGACCGTAACGCTGGGCAGCATAGCGGATGACCTCATCTCGCCCCCGAATGCAGAAGTCGATGTCGATGTCGGGCAGGCTCACCCGATCAGGATTCAAGAATCGCTCGAAAAGGAGCCCCCACCTCAGGGGATCCACTTGGGTGATGCCCAAAACATAGGCGACAAGTGACCCGGCGGCCGAGCCCCTGCCAGGCCCCACCGGGATCTTCTGCTCTCGGGCATAGCGCACGAAGTCCTGTACGATGAGGAAGTAAGAGGCAAGTCCCGTCCTTTCGATAACCGAAAGCTCATAAGACAGGCGCTCCTTCACCTCCTCGGGCAAGAGCTCACCAAACCGGGCCTTGGCCCCCTGCCAGGCCAGGTGCGCGAGATACTCTTGGGGCGAGGAGAACTCCCCGGGCACGGGGAAATCAGGGAGGAGGTGCTTCCCGAACGAGAGCTCAAGCTCACAGCGGTCCGCTACTTCCAGCGTCCTGTCCACGGCCTCGGGGAGCTCCCGGAAGCGGCCCCGGATCTCTTCCTCTGTGAGGAAGTGGTAACCATCGCCGTCGAAGGACCGGGCATCGGGGCCACCAAGGCGCTTTCCCCCTTGGATGTTGATGAGCACCTGGTGGGCCTCGCGGTCGTCGGGGGAGATGTAGTGCACGTCGGCGCTGGCCACGTAGGGAAGCCCAAGACGCCTTGCGAGCTCAAGCTGCTCTCGGATCAAGGTACGGCTTCTTTCTAGCCCGTGGTCCTGTAGTTCAAGGTAAAATCGGCCGGGGAAGATGTCGGAAAGCCGCCCGGCGGCCTCGAGGGCCTCTTCCTTGCGCCCTTTGAGGAGGAGCTTCTGCACCTCCCCGGACTCGCAGGCCGAAAGGGCAATCAGCCCCTTTGAGTGGCGCTCAAGAAGCTCCAGGTCCACGCGGGGCTTGTAGTAAAAGCCCTCGGTGTGGGCCTTGTTCACCAAGGCAAGGAGGTTTCGCCAGCCGTCCATATCGGCCGCCAGGGTCACCAGGTGGTAGTACGCCTGTCCCTGCTTTGCGTCGCGGTCCTTCCTTGAACCGGGGGCTACGTAAAGCTCACACCCAAGGAGCGGCTTGATCCCCTGGTCCCGAGCAGCCTGGTAGAACTTGATGGCCCCCGATAGGACCCCGTGGTCGGTGAGGGCCAGGGCCGGCATCGCAAGCTCTGCGGCCCGCCCGACGAGCTGGCTCACCCGACAGGTAGCGTCGAGGAGGGAGTACTCCGAGTGGACATGCAGGTGGACGAAGGCCATGCTATCTCCAGATCACGATCAGCCGCTGTTCATCGGGGTACCCCCACCCAAGGATCGAGCGTGCCTCTTGCTCGACCACCTCTGGGTCACCGGCCACCGCCAGCCGCTGCTTCAATTCCGAAATCTCCCGGAGCATCGCTTCTTCTTGAGCCCGCAGGACATCCACCTCGACGGAAAGGCGTCCCCAGGTCACAAGTCGGCTCCCAAACAGCCACCCCAGGGTCCCCAGGACCAGTACCGCCATCCCGATGACCAGGAGCCGCGGTCCAAGGCTAGGCTTCCAGGCCGCGCGGCCAGGTCGCCATGGGCGGTTCATAAACCTCCTCGATCCGGATAAGTTCATTATACTTCGCCACCCGCTCCGAGCGGGAAAGGGACCCCGTCTTTATCTGCCCGCATCCGGTGCCCACCGCAAGGTGCGCGATAGAGACGTCCTCCGTCTCCCCGGACCGGTGTGAGACCACGCAACTGTAGCCGGCGCGGAACGCCTGCTCCATGGTCTCCAGGGTCTCGGTCACGGTACCGATTTGGTTGAGCTTGATCAGGATAGAATTCGCCACCTTTCGGCGGATCCCCTCCGCAAGCCGTGTGGGGTTGGTGACGAAGATGTCGTCGCCGACGAGCTGGAGCTTGCCTCCCAGCTTTTCGGTGAGGAGCTTCCAGCCATCCCAATCCTCTTCGGCAAGGCCGTCCTCAATGGAGATGATGGGGTACTTGTCCACCCACTCCGAGTAGAGCTCAACGAGGTCCGCAGCGGACTTTTCCCCTTCCAGGCAATAGATGCCCTTTTCCTCATCGAAGAAGCCCGTGGCGGCACAATCCAAGGCCAAGGCCACGTCCTTCCCAGGTTCGTAACCTGCCTCCTCGATGGCAGAAAGCAGGAACTTGATCGCCTCCTCATCGGAAGGGAGCCGGGGAGCGAACCCGCCTTCGTCCCCCACGGCCACAGAATGCCCGGCCCGCTTGAGGAGAGCCTTCAGGGTGTGGAACGTCTCGGCCCCGTAGCGGACGGCCTCGGAGAAGCACTCCGCCCCCACCGGCACGATCATGAACTCCTGGATGGCAAGGTCGTTATCCGCGTGGGCCCCGCCGTTGAGGACGTTCATCATGGGGATCGGCATCTTTCCCACCCGGGCGCCAGCGATGTACTTGAAGAACGGAAGCCCGAGGAAGTCGGCCGCGGCCTTGGCCACCGCCAAGGACACCCCCAGGATGGCGTTCGCCCCGAGGCGGGATTTGTTGGCCGTGCCATCCAGCTCGATCAAGACCTCGTCGATTTCCTCCTGCCACAAGGGGTCCATGCCCACGATCTCAGGGGCGATGATCTCGTTTACGTTGCGCACCGCCCTGAGCACCCCCTTGCCGAGGTACCGTTCGTCCCCGTCCCTGAGCTCCAGGGCCTCGTGCGTCCCGGTGGAAGCGCCGGACGGCACCGCGGCCCGGGCCTGAGTTCCGTCCTCCAAGGTCACCTCCACCTCCACGGTGGGATTGCCCCTGGAATCCA
>CAYUWL010000034.1:0-11769 GCA_964448595.1 uncultured Thermotogaceae bacterium | reverse complement strand
AAGAGTAGCAGCCGAAGGAGGAGGAAAGTGAACGCTAAAGGGATCGCCGCTGGAAGCTTTTGTGCCTGCTCCTCCTTTGGCTTCATGCTTCTAGTTATTAGAACTCCGGGTTAGTGTAGCCTTAGAGGCTACATGAACCCGGGAGTGACCAGGGCCTTTCGGCCCTGGTTTGTTTTTGCCAGGGGGAGAGATGGCTGAGAACATGGGAAGTCAACTGGTCAAGGAAGGCCTGGAGCGGGCCCCACATCGGTCCCTGCTTTTCGCCCTGGGGCTGACGCCCGAGGAGCTCCGCCGGCCGTTCGTGGCCGTGATAAGCGCCCTCAACGAGATCATCCCCGGACATAAACACCTCCGGGAGATCGTCCAGGCGGTGAAGGACGGGATCCGCATGGCCGGAGGAGTTCCCTTCGAATGCCATTGCCCCGCCATCTGCGATGGGATCGCCATGAACCACCCCGGGATGCGATACTCCCTCCCCAGCCGGGAGCTCATCGCCGATTGCGCCGAGTCCATGGTGCGGGCTCACGCCTTCGACGCCGTGGTCTTCGTCCCCAACTGCGACAAGGTGATCCCAGGGATGCTTTTGGCCGCGGCCCGATTGAACCTTCCCACCGTCTTCGTGAGCGGCGGCCCCATGCTGGCCGGCGATTTTCGCGGGCTGAAGGTGGACCTAAGCGATGTGTTCAACGCCCTGGGCGCCCTGAGCAAGGGGGAGATCTCCCCTGAAGACCTGGAAGAGCTTGAGGGCGCCGCGTGTCCCGGCTGCGGCTCCTGCGCGGGGATGTTCACCGCCAACACCATGAACTGCCTCCTGGAGGCGTTGGGCCTGGCCCTCCCGGGGAACGGCACCGCTCCGGCGGTCTCGGCGGAGAGGCTGCGCCTGGCCAAGGAGGCCGGAATGCGGGTGATGGGGATCCTCGCGAACGGAGGCCCTCGGCCCAGGAATATCCTCACCGAAGCCGCATTCGAGAACGCCTTCCGCGTGGATCTCGCGTTGGGGGGATCCACCAACACGGTGCTGCACCTCCTGGCGCTGGCGGAGGAGGCGGGAGTTCCCTTCCCCCTCGCACGGATCAACGAACTTTCCGACTCCACTCCCCAGCTCTGCCGGCTCTCCCCCGCCGGCCCCCATCACATGGAGGACCTCCACCGGGCCGGGGGGATCCCGGCGGTGATGGGGGAGCTGGCCGAAGGAGGGCTCCTCCAGCTCGATTCACTCACCGTTTCCGGGCCGCTGCGGCGGCGCCTCCGCGGGGCCCGGGATCGGGAAGTGATAAGGCCCTTAAGGGAACCCCATTCGCCGGTGGGGGGGATCGCCGTGCTTTTTGGGTCGCTGGCTCCCGAAGGGGCGGTGGTGAAGCGGGGGGCAGTGGCAGAGAGGATGCTTTGCCATCGGGGGCCGGCCCGGGTCTTCGATTCCGAAGCCGAGGCCGTCCGGGCCATCGAGGCCCGGGATTTCCAGGACGGTGACGTGATCGTCATCCGCTACGTGGGCCCCAGGGGCGCCCCGGGGATGCCGGAGATGCTCACCCCCACGGCGCTCCTCTCAGGGATGGGGGTCGATGATCGGGTGGCGCTGGTCACCGACGGCCGCTTTTCCGGGGCGACCCGCGGCGCGGCCATCGGCCACGTCTCCCCCGAGGCCGCCCACGGCGGTCCCATCGCTGCCGTCCGCGACGGGGACGGGATCGAGATCGATATCCCCGGAAAACGCCTGGACCTGCTTCTCAGCGAGCGGGAGATAGCACAGCGGCTCGCGCGCTGGGCGCCGGTAAAGCCCGACGTGCCCCCGGGGTACCTGGCCCGCTACGCCTCCCGGGTCACCTCCGCGTCCCGGGGAGCGGTCCTGAAGGAGGAGGGATGAGACGCACGGGTGCTGAGATCCTCTGGGAGTGCTTGGTGGCGGAAGGGGTGGAGGTGGTGTTCGGCATACCCGGCGGGGCGGTGATCCACATCACCGACGCCCTTCCCCGCTACCCCATAAGGTTCGTCCTCATGCGTCACGAACAGGGCGCCGCTCATGCCGCCGATGGTTACGCCCGGGCCACCGGGAAGGTGGGGGTGTGTTTGGCTACCTCCGGCCCGGGTGCGGCGAACCTCGTCACCGGGATCGCCACTGCCTTTATGGATTCCGTCCCCGTGGTCGCCATCACCGGCCAGGTCCCTAGTTCCTTGATCGGGACCGATGCCTTCCAGGAGACCGACATCACCGGCATTACGTTGCCCGTGACCAAACACAACTTCCTTGTCACCGAGGTCGAGGAGCTCGCGCCCGCGCTGAAGAAGGCCTTTCACCTCGCCCGTACCGGGCGCCCCGGTCCGGTTTTGGTGGATATCGCCAAGGACGTCCAGGCCGCCGAGACGGAGTTCTCTTACCCCGAGGAGGCGGAGCTCCCCGGATACGCCCCTCATCGTGATCTCGACCCGGAAACGGTGGAACGGGTGGCCCAGCTCCTGAACGCCGCCGAGCGCCCCCTGATCATCGCGGGCCACGGGGTGCTCCTCTCCGGCGGCCACGCCGAGCTCGTGGGCCTCGCGGAGAAAGGGGGGATCCCGGTGACCACCACCTTGCTTGGGATCGGGGCCATCCCGGGGACCCATCCCCTGTGCCTGGGGATGGCGGGCATGCACGGAACCCTTCAGGCAAACAGGGCCATCCAGACTTGTGATCTCCTTTTGGCCATCGGAATGAGGTTCGACGATCGGGTGATCGGGGACCCGAAGGCCTTCGCCCCCAACGCCACCATCGTCCACGTAGACATCGATCCGGCGGAGATCGGGAAGAACATCGTGCCCGATCTGGCCGTGGTGGGCGACGCCCGGGAGTTCCTCGCGGCCCTCCTTCCCCTAGTGGAGTCCCGGGAACGCCGGGAGTGGCTCGCCGAGATCGCGGCCTGGCGCCGGGAATCCGGTTGGGAATCTCCCTTGGAGGAGAGCGGAAAACTCCTGCCACAGTACGTGATCCACGAGATCTGGCGCGCCACGGAAGGGAGAGCGATCGTGGTGTCCGACGTGGGCCAGAACCAGATGTGGGAGGCCCAGTATTACCTCCACGAGCTCCCGGGGAGCCTCATCACTTCGGGAGGCCTGGGGACCATGGGCTACGCGCTTCCGGCGGCCATCGGGGCACAGATCGGCCGTCCGGATCTCCCGGTATGGGTGGTGGTGGGGGACGGCGGGATCCAGATGACGATCCAGGAGTTCGCCACCGTGATCCAGGAGGAGCTCCCCCTGAAGATCGCGGTGATCGATAACGGCTACCTCGGGATGGTCCGTCAGTGGCAGGAGCTCTTCTTCAACCGCAACTACTGCACCACCTGCCTCCGGAACCCCGACTTCGCCAGGATCGCCGAGGCTTACGGGATACGGGGGCTGGCGGTGGAGCACCGGGACGGGGTGCGGGAGGCGATCCGGGAGGCCATGGAGACCGAGGGCCCGGTCCTCATCGATTTCCGGGTCGAGTCCGAAGAGAACGTCTTCCCCATGGTCGCCCCCGGGAAGCCCCTCTCCCAGATGTTCCTCCCCCAGCGAAAGGAGGCGCGATGAGGCACACCCTGGTGGCGGCGGTGGTGGACAAACCCGGGGTCCTCAACCGGATGGTGAGCCTGTTCCGGCGCCGCCGCTACAACATCGAGTCCCTGGCCGTGGGGCACTCCGAGACCCCGGGGATCTCCCGCATGACCTTCGTGGTAGAGGGAGACGACCGCGTTATCGAGCAGGTGAAGAGGCAGCTGGAGAAGCTTGTGGACGTGATCGAGGTGCGGGACGTCACCGGGGAGCCGGCCGTGGTCCGGGAGCTGGCCCTCATCCGCGTGCGGGCCGCGGCGGAACAGCGGGGGGAGGTGGCCCAACTGGTGGAGCTCTACCGGGGCAAGGTGGTAGACGTGGACCATGACTCCCTCATGCTGGAGGTCACCGGGACCGAGGAGAAGGTGAACCACTTGATCACCCTGCTTGAGCCGTTCGGTATCGAAGAAATCGTGCGCACCGGTCCGGTGGCCATGGTGCGGGGCGCCTGCCCCAAGGAGTTCCGGATAAACGTGCTCAAATAGGAGGTGCGCTTTGGCGCGGATCTATTACGAGAAGGATGCTTCCATCGAGCCCCTCTCGGGAAAAACGGTGACGGTGATCGGCTATGGCTCCCAGGGCCACGCCCACGCCTTGAACCTGCGGGACTCCGGGGTGACGGTGGTTGTGGGGCTCCGGGAAGGTGGCTCTTCATGGAAAAAGGCGAAAGAGGCTGGTCTCGAGGTGCTCCCGGTGGCCGAGGCGGCAGCCCGGGGGGACATCATCGCGGTCCTCGTTCCTGACCAAGTACAACCCAAGGTCTACCGGGAAGAGATCGCGCCGCATCTTTCCCCGGGGAAATGCCTCCTCTTCGCCCACGGGTTCAACATCCACTACGGCCAGATCGTCCCTCCCCCCGAGGTGGACGTGATCATGGTGGCCCCCAAGGCCCCGGGCCATCGGGTGCGGGAGATCTTCGCCGAGGGCGGCGGCACCCCGGGGCTGTTGGCGGTGTATCGAGATGCCACCGGCAACGCGAAAGAACTGGCTTTGGCCTACGCCAAGGGGATCGGCTGCACCCGGGCCGGGGTCATCGAGACCACGTTCGCCGAGGAGACGGAGACCGACCTCTTCGGGGAGCAGGTGGTCCTCTGCGGCGGGGTCACGGCCCTGATCAAGGCGGGCTTCGAGGTGTTGGTAGAAGCCGGCTACCAGCCGGAGATTGCGTACTTCGAGTGCCTGCATGAGCTCAAGCTCATCGTGGACCTGATCCAGCAGGGGGGGCTCACCTACATGCGCCACTCCATCTCCGACACCGCCGAGTACGGCGATTACGTGGCCGGCCCCAGGATCGTAACCGAGGAGACCAAACAGGAGATGCGCCGGATCCTCCGGGAGGTGCAGGACGGCACCCACGCCAAAAACTGGATCCTGGAGAACCTGGCCGGCCGGCCCTTCTTCAACACCATGCGCGAAAAGGAACGGGGACATCCCATCGAGGAGGTGGGGCGGAAGTTGCGGCGGATGATGCCCTGGCTTCCCCCGGTGGAGGTGTGAGGGCGTGCAGGTGCGACTTTACGACACCACCCTGAGGGACGGGGCCCAGGGGGAGGGGATCTCCTTCTCCCTAGAGATGAAGCTCCGGGTGGCCCGGCGCCTGGCGGAGTTCGGGGTCCACTACATCGAAGGCGGCTGGCCCGGGGCCAACCCCAAGGACACCGAGTTCTTCTCCCGCGCGCGGGAGCTGGAGCTCGGGGAGACGGTGCTGGTGGCCTTCGGGAGCACCCGAAAGGCGAACATCTCCCCGGAAGAGGACCCCAATCTCCGTGCCCTCCTCGCCGCGGGCACCCCGGCGGTGGCCCTGGTGGGGAAATCCTGGTCCCTGCATGTCACCGAGGTCCTCTGCACCACCCGGGAGGAGAACCTCCGCATGATCGCGGACTCCGTTTCCTTCATGAAGGCCCATGGAAAGGAGGTCTTCTTCGACGCCGAACACTTCTTCGACGGCTTCCGGGAGGCCCCAGAGTACGCCCTGGCGACACTTGGGGCCGCGGCGGAGGCCGGGGCGGACTGGCTCGTCCTCTGCGATACCAACGGGGGATCCCTCCCCGGCCAGGTGGCGGAGGCGATCGCCCGGGCGCGTCGGGAGTTCCCCGGGGTACGCCTGGGGATCCACGCCCACGACGACGGCGGGCTGGCGGTGGCAAACACCCTGGCCGCGGTGGAGGCGGGGGCGGAGGTAGTAGAGGTGACGGTGAACGGCTACGGGGAGCGCTGCGGCAACGCCGACCTGTGCGTCGTGGTCCCCAATTTACAGCTCAAGATGGGGCACCGGCTGGTGCCCGAAGAGAGGCTGCGGGAACTCACCGCGCTGTCCCGCTTCGTGGCGGAAATGGCCAACATGCCCCACGATCCCTACAAGCCCTATGTGGGCCGTAGCGCCTTCGCCCACAAGGGGGGCATCCACGTGGACGCCTTCCGGAAGGCCCCCCGGAGCTACCAGCACATCGACCCCGGGCTGGTGGGGAACCGCTCCCGGGTCCTGGTGTCGGAGCTTTCGGGGAAGGCCAGCGTGGAGGTGAAGGCCGCGGAGCTGGGGTTCTCCCTCTCCGGGGAGGAGGCCCGGCGGGCCGTGCGGGCGGTGAAGGAGCTTGAGCGAAAGGGGTTTCAGTTCGAGGGGGCGGAGGGCTCCTTCGAGCTCCTTTTGCGCCGGTCCCGCCCCGACTACGAGCCCCCCTTCGAGCTCCTGGATTTCCTGGTGCTGGTGGAAAAGCGCGTGGGCAAGGAGATCCTCGCCGAGGCCACGGTGAAGGTCCGGGTGGGGGACGAGGTGATGCACACCGCCGCCGAGGGGAACGGCCCCGTCCACGCCCTGGACCGGGCCATCCGCAAAGCCCTTCTCCCCCTTTACCCCGGCCTCGTGCGGGTGCGGCTCACCGATTACAAGGTGCGGATCCTGAACGAGGGGGCCGGGACCGAGGCTACGGTGAGGGTCTTGATCCTTGCCTCGGACGGCGAGCACTCGTGGGCCACGGTGGGGAGCTCCCCCAACATCATCGAGGCCAGTTGGCAGGCCTTGGCCGATAGCCTCGAGTATCCGCTTGTGCGCAGGTTGATCTAAAGGAGGTGGTTCAGGTGGGACTTGCGATCGGACATTGATCTTCGACACCACCCTGCGGGATGGGGAGCAGACACCGGGGGTCTCCTTCACCCCGGAGGAGAAGCTCCGGATCGCCAAGCAACTGGCACGTTTGGGGGTGGACGTGATCGAGGCCGGGTTCCCGGCGGCGTCGCCTGGGGACCTCGAGGCGGTGCGGCGCATCGCCCTGGAGGTGGAGGGGCCGGTGATCTGCGCCCTGGCCCGGGCCCGGGAGGGGGATATCCGTGCCGCCTGGGAGGCGATCCGCTACGCCGAGCGGCCCCGGATCCACGTCTTCATCGCTACCTCCGACGTCCACCTCCGCCACAAGCTCCGGCTCTCCCGGGATGAGGTGCTGGCGAGGGCCCGGGAGATGGTGGCTTACGCCGCGTCCCTCTGCGGCGACGTGGAGTTCTCCCCTGAGGACGCAAGCCGCACCGACCCCGCGTTCCTCCACGAGGTCCTGGAGACCGCCATCGATGCCGGGGCGACCACGGTGAATATCCCCGACACTGTTGGCTACGCGATCCCCGGCGAGTTCGCTGCCCTCATCCGGGGGATCGTGGAAAAGGTCCCGAACATCGGGCGGGCCACGATCTCCGTCCACTGCCACGACGACTTGGGCCTGGCGGTGGCCAACTCCCTGGCCGCGGTGGCCGCCGGGGCGCGGCAAGTGGAGTGCACGGTGAACGGGCTGGGGGAGCGGGCCGGGAACGCCGCCCTGGAAGAGGTGGTCATGGCCCTGGAGGTGAGGAAGGACCTCTTCGGGGTCGGGACCGGGATAAAAACCCGTGAGATCGTCCGCACCAGCCGCCTGGTGAGCTCCATCGCGGGGATCCAGGCCCCCCCCAACAAGGCCATCGTGGGGACGAACGCCTTCGCCCACGAGTCCGGGGTGCACCAGGACGGAGTCCTGAAAGAGCGCACCACCTACGAAATCATCGATCCCAAGGCAGTGGGGTTCGAGGAGACGGAGCTGGTACTAGGGAAACTCTCGGGCCGCCACGCCCTCCAGGAGAAGCTCCAAAGCCTTGGGTACGAGCTCTCCGACGAGGAGCTTGACCGGGTGTTCGCGCGGTTCAAGGAGCTCGCGGACCTAAAGGAGGTCACGGAGGCGGACCTGGAGGCCATCGTGGCGGATGAACTCTTCCGGCCTCTGGAGGTCTACCGCTTGGAGCAGGTCCAGGTGGTGTGCGGCGACAAGGGGATCCCCACCGCCACGGTGGCGCTGCGGGCCCCGGACGGACAGGTCCTGGTGGACTCCAACCACGGCACCGGCCCGGTGGACGCGGTGTACCGGGCCATCAACCGGATCGTGGGGGAGGAGCCCCGGCTCATTGCCTTCTCCATTAAGGCCATCACCGGGGGGCTGGACGCGATTGGAGAGGTCTCCATCGCCGTGGAGTGCCCCGAACTCTCGCGGAAAAACGGCAAGCCCCGGATCTTCAGCGGCCAGGGCGCCTCCACCGACATCGTGGTGGCCAGCGCCAAGGCCTATCTCAACGCCCTGAATAAGCTCCTGGCGGCGAAAGGAGGCAAGTGATGCCACATCACTCATTACCCATCACCCATCGCGGAAGTACCAGGATTTGCGTCATCGAGGGGGACGGGATCGGCCACGAGGTGGTGCCGGTGGCCGTGGAAGCGATGCGGGCCGTGGCCCCGGACCTGGAGTTCATCTCCGCCGAGGCGGGGTTCGAATGCTTCCAGCGGCGCGGGGCCGCGATCCCCGAGGAGACCTGGGCCGCCATCGAGGGGGCGGACGGGATCCTGTTCGGGGCCATCTCCGCCCCCTCCGAGGAGGTCCCCGGATACGAGCCGGTGATCCTCACCCTGAGACAGAGGCTCCGCCTCTATGCCAACCTGCGCCCCACCGTTTCCCCTCCCCTCCCCGGGCTCCGGCAGGGGGTGGACCTCATCATTGCCCGGGAGAACACCGAGGGGCTCTACGTCCGCACCGAGTGGGGGGACGGGGAGTTCGCGGTGGCCCTGCGGGTGATTACAAAAAGAGCATCGGAGCGGATCGCGCGGGTGGCGTTCGAGCTTGCCCGGAAGCGAAAACGGAAGGTCACCGTGGTCCACAAAGCGAACGTGTTGAAGAAGACCTGCGGCCTGTTTCGCGCGGCCGCCCTGGAGGTGGCGCGGGACTACCCCGATGTCGAGGTGGAGGAGATGTTGGTGGACGCCATGGCCATGTGGCTCGCCAAATCGCCGGAGCGGTTCGATGTCGTCCTCACCTCCAACCTCTTCGGGGACATCCTGTCCGACGAGGCCAGCGTGTGGGGCGGGGGGCTGGGGATGGCGCCCTCCCTGAACGTGGGGGAGGGGCCGCCCCTGGCGGAGCCGGTCCACGGCTCGGCCCCGGATATCGCGGGGAAGGGCATCGCGAACCCGGTGGCCGCCCTCCTCTCGGCGGCCATGCTTCTCGAGATCGGAATGGGACGGGGGGAGGAAGGAAAAAAGCTCCGGGAGGCGGTGTGGGCGGTCCTCGGGGCCGGATACCACACCCCGGACCTCCCCGGGGCGGAGGACAAGGCGGTGGACACCGCCCGGTTCGGGGAGCTCGTGTGTGCGCGCCTCAAGGGGGAAGGATGGGGATGACGTTGGCGGAAGCCATCATCGCCCGCCACGCCGGACGACCGGTGGCGGCGGGGGAGTTCGTGGAGGTCCCGGTGGACTTCGTCCTCGCCAACGACATCACCGCCCCCCTGGCGATCCGGGCCTTCCGGGCCCTAGGGGCGGAGCGGGTGTTCGACCCCGGGCGGGTGGCCTTCGTGCTAGACCACTTCACCCCCTGCAAGGACGTACGGAGCGCCGAGCAGTGCCGCCTGGTGCGGGAGTTCGCCCGGGCCCAGGGGATCCCCCACCTCTTCGAGGAGGGCCGGGGAGGGATCGAGCACGTGCTGCTCCCGGAGAGGGGGCTGGTCCTCCCGGGGGAGATCGTGGTGGGCGGGGATTCCCATACCTGTACCTACGGGGGCCTGGGGGCGTTCGCCACCGGGATGGGATCCACCGACATCGGCTACGCCATGGCCACGGGGAGGACCTGGCTCCGGGTGCCCCGGACGATCCGGGTGGAGCTCCAGGGGCAGCTTCCCCGGTGGGTCACGGGGAAGGACCTCGTCCTCCACCTCATCGGGAGAGTGGGGACGAGCGGAGCCAACTGGTGCGCCTTCGAGTTCGGGGGGGAGGTAAGGGCGCTGCCCCTGGACGACCGCCTCACCGTGGCCAACATGGCGGTGGAGGCCGGGGCCACCGCCGGGCTTTTCCCCCCCGACGAGGAGGTCCTGGCGTACCTCCGGGACCGGGCGGCCCGGGAGTACGCGCCGGTGTATCCCGAATCAAGCGGGGATTACGCCGAGGTGATCGAGGTGGACCTCGGGGCCCTGCGCCCCCTGGTGGCGCGGCCCCACTCGCCGGCGAACGTGGTCCCGGTGGACGAGCTCGGGGAGATCCCCGTCGACCAGGTGGTGATCGGAAGCTGCACCAACGGCCGCTGGCGGGATCTCCTTCTGGCCGCGGAGGTCCTGCGGGGGAGGGAGGTCCACCCCGGGGTGCGGTGCATCGTGATCCCCGGGTCCCAGGAGCTGCATCTCCGGGCGGTGCGGGAGGGGTTGGCGGAGGTGTTCCTCTCGGCGGGGGCGGTCCTCTCCACCCCCACCTGCGGGCCGTGCCTCGGGGGACACATGGGGGTGCTAGCGGCCGGGGAGAGGTGCGTCTCCACTACCAACCGCAACTTCCGGGGCCGGATGGGACATCCCGATGGCGAGGTCTACCTCGCGAGCCCGGCCGTGGCCGCGGCCTCCGCAGTCCTGGGGCGGATCGCATCGCCCGAGGAACTCTAGGAGGGAAGGATGATCATCCAGGGAAGGGCGCTGGTGGTGGGGAACGACGTGGATACCGATGCCATCATCCCCGCCCGCTACCTCGTCACCACCGACCCGGCGGAGCTCGGGCGCCATTGTCTCGAAGGCCTCGACCCCGGCTTTCCGGGGAGGATCCGTCCCGGGGACATCCTGGTGGCGGGGGAGAACTTCGGCTGCGGCTCCTCCCGGGAGCACGCGGTGCTGGCCCTAAAAGGGGCCGGGGTCGCCTGCGTGGTGGCGAAGAGTTTCGCCCGGATCTTCTTCCGCAACGCCACCAACCTGGGCTTCCCGCTGGTGGAGTGCCCGGGGCTCGGGGATGTGGGCGAGGGGAACCGCCTCTCGGTGGATCTGGGAAAGGGTGTGGTAAGGGACTGCACGTCCGGGCGCGTCTTCGAAGCCGTCCCGCTTCCCGACTTCATCTTGGGGATCCTCGACGCGGGAGGACTGATACCATGGGCGAAAAGGAGGGGACATGGCGCTTAAAAACGGCAAGTGGGTTTGGTTCAACGGAAAGTTCGTGCCGTGGGAGGAGGCGACAGTGCACGTGGGGGTGCACGCCCTCCACTACGGCTCCAGCATCTTCGAGGGGATCCGCTCGTACGAGACCAAAGACGGCCCCGCGATCTTCTGTCTGGAGCAGCACCTGGACCGCCTGTACGGCTCCTGCAAGATCTACCGCATGGACCTGCCCTTCTCCCGGGAGGAGCTCCGCCGGGCGATCGTCGAGCTCGTGGCCAAGAACGGGCACCGCGCCTGCTACATCCGCCCCCTGGTCTTCCGGGGCCTAGGAGGCTTCAATCTAGACCCGCGTAAGGACTGTCCCGTGGAGGTGGCGATCCTCACCATCGAGTGGGGGGCCTATTTGGGGAAGGAGGCATTGGAACAGGGGGTGGACGTGGGCGTATCCACCTGGTTCCGGATGGCCCCCAATACCTATCCCGCCCTGGCCAAGGCCGGGGGGCACTACACCAACTCCCAACTCATCGCCATGGAGGCCCACGACCGCGGTTACATGGAGGGGATCGCCCTGGACATCTTCGGATACGTGAGCGAGGGAAGCGGTGAGAACATCTTCATCGTCCAGGACGGGACTCTCTACACCCCGCCGCTTTCGTCGTCCATCCTGGGCGGGGTGACCCGCCGGTGTGTCATGATCCTGGCCGAGGACCTGGGGATCCCCGTGAGGGAGGAGCCCATCTCCCGGGAGAGGCTGTATCTCGCGGACGAGGCCTTCTTCACCGGTACGGCGGCGGAGAT
>CAYUWL010000033.1:0-11812 GCA_964448595.1 uncultured Thermotogaceae bacterium | reverse complement strand
GGGCCGGCCTGACCTCCCCGGGAACGTAATCTAGATCACACTCAGGGTCGGGGTTCCGCCAGGTCACCGTGGCTGGAAGCACGCCCTCGCAAAGCGCGAATATCGCCGCTCCCGCTTCCACCGCCCCCGCAGCCCCCAGCAGGTGCCCGATCTGGGACTTGGTGGAGCTGACAGGCACCTCATAGGCCCGCTCCCCCAAAAGGGCCTTGATCGCCCGGGTCTCGGCCCGATCGTTGAGCGGGGTTGAGGTGCCGTGAGCATTGATGTAATCCACCTCCTCTGGTGAAAGCTCGGCAGAGGCCAGTGCCCTTTCCATGGCCCGCCTGGCCCCCTCGCCATCCTCAGGCGGGGCGGTGATATGGAAGGCATCAGAAGTTTGACCGAAGCCGCAGAAATCCGCCAAGGGCTGGGCTCCCCGACCGCGGGCATGTTCCTCTGACTCAAGGAGGAGGATCCCCGCCCCTTCCCCCAGGACGAACCCATCCCGCTCAGCATCGAATGGTCGGGAAGCAGTGGCGGGATCGGGGTTGCGCGATAGGGCCCCCATGCGATCGAAGGCCGCGAAGACAAGCGGGATCAGCACTGACTCAGTACCACCAGCCAGTGCCCAATCCACCTCGCCCCTCCTTATCCAACCCCAGGCGATCCCCAGGGCATGGGCCGAAGCGGCGCAGGCCGTGACCACCCCCACGCTGGGACCCTTGATACCGAGCTCTATCGACACCTCCGCCGCCGGGGCATTCGGCATCATCACCGGCGCCAGAAACGGCGATACCCGGCCCGCCCCCCTCTCGATCAGAACCCGATGGTTATCAACCAAAGCCTCCATGGCACCGATCCCCGTCCCCACCGCCACGCCCCCGCGCTGAGTGTCCCGGGGATTGAATCCTCCGTCTTCCAGAGCCAGCCGAGCGGCCGTCACTGCCATTTGAGTGGCCCGTCCCATGCGCCGAGCCCGCTTTGCCGGAATGAAGGAAAGCGGATCAAAGTCGTCCGCAACCCCCGCAACTTTAGCCTGGATCCCACTGAGGTCGATATCTTGATCCACCCTGCGGATGGCCACACGCCCCTCGCGTAGGCCGCGGAAGAACTCCGGTCGGCCGACCCCAAGCGGGGTGACAACTCCCAGCCCAGTGACCCATACCCTAGGCAACCTCGACCACCTCGTCCCCTAGGACGATGGCTACTTTGTGTCGAACATCGATGAGCCCGTTTCTCACGCGGAAGGTACGCTGGCCGCCTTCGAGCACAACCCTCACCGGGGCGTCGACCAAAGCGAAGGCCGCGGGCGCATGCCCCGAGAGGATGCCAACCCACCCTTCCACTCCGCGGGCAAACAGCCCTTTCACATCCCCGGAGAACACCTCTCGCTCACTGGAAAGGATCTTGCACTCCATGGTCGCTACTATAGCTTGAGTCGGGGCTTCCCGCTAGCGGGCAAGCTGCACCTCCCGGAACAGGTGTAGAAGTTCGTCCATCCTCTTAAGTATGGGCTCCTCTACCTGCAGTCGCCCCAGGGCGGAGAGGGGAAGCCGCGCCATCCCCTGGAGCGTGTGGACGAGTTTCGGAGGGAGCACTTCTCCCGTTCCCCCACAACCTGTGCACAGAAAACCGCCACGGGCAGGAGACCAGGTGAGGTCTTTCTGCGAGCCACACTGGACACAGCCGTCCAGGTGTGGTCGGTGTCCGGTGGCAGACAAGATCCTCAATGTATACCCAATCCGCAGCCGCTCTGGAGGGCCTCCCCGTTCCAGGGCAGAGAGGAACTCCAAGGTATTGCGGTAAGAAACCGGATCCGCCATCCATCTTGGCACAAGCGCAAGCGCCCACTGGATCCCGGCCAAAGCACAAGACAGCCGCTTAAGGTCCCCCCGCACATTGGGAAACGTGCCTGCCAGGTCTACGTCCCGCAGTAGTGCCAGGCCGTGGCGGCGGTAGAAGATGACGTCCACCAGGTTGAGCACGTCCAGCGCTGCCCCGGAGGCCCTGTCCAGGCGACGCGCCCCCTTGGCCAAGAGGTCCAACCGACCGAAGTTCGGGGTAAGGAGGACGGCAATGCGGTCCGTCTCCGCATGGTCCTGGGTACGGAGGACGAGTCCACGGGCACGGGACAGCTGGGCCACTTCTACTCCGGAGCCCCCTCGATGATCTGCACCCCTTTGGAAGCCCCGATGCGGCTGGCCCCGGCCTCGATCATCTTGAGGGCAGTCTGGTAGTCGCGGATGCCGCCGGCGGCCTTGACCCCCATCCCCTCCCCCACCACCCGGCGGAGCAGGGCCACGTCCTCGGGAGTGGCCCCTCCGGGGCCAAAGCCGGTGGAGGTCTTGACGAAGTCCGCCCCAGCGGCCTTGGCCAGGATCGCCCCCGCCTCCTTCCGCTCATCGGAAAGGAGCGCACACTCCAAAATGACCTTGAGCACGATGGGCCGTGGGGCCTTATCGATGGCCTCTCGCACTGCCCGGATGTCCGAGAGCACATAGGGGTAGTCGCCGCTCATGAGCCCGGCCACGTTGACCACCATGTCCACCTCATCGGCCCCATCGTCCACCGCGGCCTTGGCCTCAAACGCCTTCACCTCTGGCTTGTGCTGCCCATGGGGGAAGCCCACCACCGTGCACACCTTGACCCCGGTGTCGCGCAGGAGCTTCCTCGCCAAAGCCACGTACGTGGGCGGGATACACACGGCACAAAAGCCGTACCGGGTGGCCTCGTCACACACCCGCTCCACCGCCGCCCGGTCCGTGTCCGGACCGAGCACCGTGTGGTCGATGTACTTCGCAAGCTCCGCCTTTCGCATCCCTTCCTCCTCTTACAGCCTGAAGCTCCAGGACGCCACCTGCGCTGCGAGGAGCCGCTCGGGGACTACCTCCACCCCGAGCCCGGGTCCCTCCGGTACGGGGATGGTACCCCGGGGCGTGAGCCGAAATGCCGGCTCGGCGATGTCCTCCCGATAGTACCGGCTGGTGGCCGAGATGTCGTGGGGCAAGGTGAATCCCGGCAGGGTGGCCAGGGCCACGTTGAGCGCGCGCCCCACCCCGGTCTCAAGCATCCCCCCACACCACAGCGGCACCCCCCGAGCCTGGGCAAGCTTGTGGATCTCTAAGGCAGCCGAGATGCCCCCCACCCGACCCTGCTTGACGTTGATGATCCGGCAAGACTCAAGCTCCAACGCCTCCCAGGCCCGATGTGGTGAAGATATGGATTCGTCAAGGCAGATCGGGGTGGTCAAAGCCCCCGCAAGCTTCGCATGCCCCAAGAGGTCATCGTACCTCAGGGGCTGCTCGATCATCATAAGGCCGAAGCGATCAAAAGCCTTGAGGTGCTCGGTGTCCTTCAGGTCGTACGCACAGTTGGCGTCCACCGAGATGGGGAGATTTGGGAACCTCTCCCGCACCGCTTCCAGGACCTGGATGTCCCAGCCGGGTTTCACCTTCAGCTTCACCCGCTGGTATCCCTGCTCTACAAATGAGGCCACCCGATCGAGGAGCGCCGGCAGGTCCCGTTGGATGCCGATGCTCACCCCGGCCGGGACCTCTTCCCTGACCCCGCCCAGGGCCTGCCACAGGGGCACCCCCTCCAAACGCAGGTAAAGGTCCCACAGCGCCGCCTCCAGGGCTGCCTTGGCCATGGGATGTCCTCGGATGGGCGAAAGGAGCTCCCCCAACTCCGTGGGGTGGGCGATCGGCTTTCCCCGAAGCAAGGGGAGGAAAAAGTCACGGATCACCTGGAGGGCGGTGTCCACCGTCTCATACGAATACCAGGGGCCGGCCCCGGCCACACACTCCCCCCACCCAACCTTTCCCTCCCCCTCCAGCGAGATCAGGAGCGCCCTACGGACTTTCTCCTCCCCGAAGCTGGTGCGGAACGGGTGCACGAGCGGAAGCTCCACAAGGTAGGCGGACAGGCGCTCGAGCCTGATCACGGGCGGAAAAGCACCTCCTGGGAAGCACGCTCCAGCACGAGAAAGCTCCGCTCTCCCTCATGAAACAGGCCGACTGCCCAGTACCCGTCATCGAAGTACAAGCTCAAGGCCTTCCGCGATTCCAAACGCCAGGCACGGGCTAACTCCAGATCGGCCCTGCGCAAACTCTGAAGGTCGCTTGGAATCTCAAACAGGAGCTGAGGTGCCGAAAGGTTTGCGCGAAAGCCAGCGGGGGCCCGCAGCCCGGAGGGGAGCCTGCGGGTGCGGTTGATCGTCTCCGCCTTGCCCAAAGCGAGCTTGGGCTCCGTATGTCCGGCCAAATGGGACTCGGTGCGGGGGGAGAGGAGGTGCCACTCGCAGAGGAACCGATCCGTAGGAAGGCCACGATTTCGGGCATCGCGGAATTCCCCGTAGTAATTAGGCATATAGCGGGTGACCACTGCACCGAGCTTGTTTAGATTGAAGTGGGCGTTCCGCGACTCCAGGGGATCGAACGTCCAGGTGACGAGGTCGATCCCCTGCTCCAGGACGTGCTGGCGCTGGGCGCACTTGAGAAGGTAGCCTACCCCCCGCCCCTGCCAATCTGGGCGCACCGCGGCCATCAGGGACTGGTGGCGAAGCTTCCCCCCCGGGAGGCGCCCCAAAAGCGAAAGCACGAACCCCACCATCTCCCGCCCGGGGCCGATCCCATCGTAAGCGGCAAGGAGCAGTCCCCCACCCTCCACGATGGTGTGGAGGGCGTGATCAGGCACCACGGCGATGTCGTCAAACCCCCACACCGCCTTCTGCAGGGCCTCGCACTCCCGGTACCCCCGGTGGTTGTGGACCGGCTCAATGACTACGTCTGCGTTTGTCCTCATACATCCTCTTATCGGCCTCAACGAGCAGCCTATCTAGATCGAATTCCCCCTCCGGTTCCCAGGTAGCAACGCCAATGGAAAGGCCGATCGGAACGCCAAGATCGGAGAAGGCCCGAGCCATCCCATCTTTTAGGCGCTGGACTATCACATCCACCTCACCGTCCGTCTCGGGGAGCATGATGAGGAACTCATCCCCCCCGATGCGGGCGACGTAATCCGCCTCCCGCACGTTGTTCACAAGATATTCCCCTATCCGCCTGAGCACTTCATCCCCCTTGAGATGTCCCAGACGGTTGTTCACTTCGCGAAAGCCATCCACATCAAGATACAGGAAGGTGAGCGGATGCCGGTACCGGCGCGCCGCGGCCACCTCCTTCGTCACGGCCTCGTCCAAGAACCGGCGATTGTAAAGGCCAGTCAGGGGGTCCCGGATGGCAAGTTCCTGCAGGCGCTCCCGCGACCGCAGGTTGTCCAGCCCGATGGCAAGCTGACTGGCCACGGTCTGGAGGACGGCGAGCTCCTCGATGCCAAAGGCACTGGGCCTGCGGGATTCCACGTTGAGCACGCCAAGGAGCTCGTCGCCGATGAGCACCGGGACCGCAAGCTCAGAGCGGATATCCGGGTTGCCCGGCAGGTAGCGAGGATCGGACGAAGCATCCGCCAAAAGCAGCGGCTCTCGGTGCTCCGCCACCCACGACACCACCCCCTGCCCGGGGGGAATCCGCCAGCCCAGCTTGACGTACGGTTCAAGCTCGATGTCCTCCAACACCTCCAGCGCCTCGAGCTGGAGCCCCTGGGAGGTGTGCTTGAAAAATGCACAGTAATCAAAGGAGAACCGGCTCTTGAGGACGTTCATGACCTGTTTCAGCATCTGGCCACGGCTTTCGGCCCGCGAGAGGGCAAGCGCAAGGTTATGCAGGCCGGCCAGCCGGTCCTGCGCTTGTATGAACTGCAGGGTTACCTCGCACCATAGCGCCACCGTGGACACGGTCTTAAGATCCAGCTCTGACAGCCGGTAGGGGTCTTTTTCTGCCACCAGGAGCACGGCCACCGTCTCAGACTCGACTTTGACGGGAACGGCAAGGAAACTGCCGAATGCAGCCCTGCTTGAGGACGGCCCCTTCGTTTTCAAAGCGTTGCGAACCAGCTTCGGCTTCCCTTCAGCCAGCGCACTTGCGATCGGCCCCTGATCGGCCAAGGGCCATCCGCCGCGGGAGGTCTTAAGTTCGCCCTGGTCCTTGTCCCAATACCGGACAAGGCCTTTTTCCAGTTCCTGCACCAGGCCGCCGCCGACGAACGCGTACCCAAGTTCGCGGCCCATGAACGATATGGCCCGGGCAAGCACATCCTCTTTGGACGTTGCTACCGTCAGCCCCGGTCCCATACCTTGGGCCGCCGCCAGATGGCGCTCGTGCTGGTCGTGCAACCTCCGTTCATGTGCCCGCTCCACCGCCAGGGCTGCGATCGCCGCAAGATGCGTCACCGGCTCTAATGTCTCAGGGGTAGGGGCTTTCGGGTCCACAGGGTCATCGAGTGAGATGTGCCCGATGATACGGCCGCGGGCCCGCAAGGGGATCAACAGCAGGTCCAAGGGGCTCCACCCCTCCATCTCCACCGTTCCGGGAAGGCCAAACCCCTCAATTTCGTGAGGGTTCTTGCCCACCGGAACGTAATAGGCCTCCGGTCCCAGACGGAACTCCTCCGAGAAGTAGGTGCGCCGCTGCTCGGGTAGTATGCCTCGGGAGGAAAGGAGCTGGGCTCGCTCTTTCTCGGCTAGCCCCGAGGTAACGACCTCGTGCACCGGGGCATCCAGCGGATCCGGCCAGGACAGGTCGTACAGGGAGATCACGGCCCGACGAAAGCCGCAGGCCATCGTCACCGCATCCGCCACCCGCTGGAGGATCGTTCGGGGATGTTCCTCGGCCAATAGATCCCGAACCAAGCGAAACAGCGTGCCCTGGAGGGCGCTGCGGTGGCGCTCGGACTCCACTTCCCTCATCAACCCCACGATCGCGGGCCGTCCGATGAAATCAGCCCGCCGGGAGTACACCTCGACCCATATGGGGGCGCCCCCTTTCTTCAGGAGGCGCACGGCGTATGGAGGGTACTCACGGCCGGCGAGCTTGTCGGAAAGCACCTTAAGCACGTGCTCCCGGTGCTCGGGATGAACAACCTCCTTGACGGAAAGGCCTACCATCTCCTCTGGCGACGAACCCAAAAGCCCAGCAGCGTGGCTGCTTACGTACGAAAAACGCAGATTTTCGTCCAGAACATACATCCCAAACCAAGGAAGCTCCGAAAACAGCCTGAACTGCTCCACACTTTGAAGCGTTCTCTTCCTCCGCCGGCAGACCTCAACGGTCGCTTTGGCAATGACCGCAAGCACCTCCGGCTGGACTGCTTCCCGAACGATTGGAATGGCCCCACTCTCGGCCACAGCCCCGGCCTGGCTGGCCGGAACGCCCACCACGAACACCCTCAGCAAGGAGTCGCGATAGGTCGATTTCCCAATGAGCGAAGGGGTACCTGGCAGGGAAAAGTCGAGAAATGCGATATCGAACTGGCGACCGGAGACGACCTCCTCGGGATCCTGACACAAGATGGCCTCGACGTCCTGCGAGCCAAGCTCCCCGGCCAGCTCGGGAGCCCAACCCCGGTCTGGACCTGCGATCAAGACACTACACACAGGTTTCATGAACACAACCCTCAGAACAGAGCTTTCACCAGCCCATCAGGTTTGAAAGTGATTATAGCTGATCGCCGGCCAGGCGGGCGATCTCGACCTCATCTTCAGTCCAGCGCGGTTTCACTTTGACGTGGAGCAAGAGAAACACCTTCTTTCCCAAAAGCGCCTCCAGCTCAAGCCGGGCGAGTCTGCCTATTTCCTTCAGTTTTTGGCCTCCCCTTCCAATGATGATGGGCTTTTGCGAATCCCGGGCCACGTAGATGGTGGCGTAGATCTCGATGAGGGGACGGTCCTCTCGCTCGTGGACTCGATCCACCACCACCGCCGTGGAATAGGGGATCTCCTGGTAGGTGAGATGGAAGATCTTTTCCCGGATGAGCTCTGCCACGATGAACTCAAGCGGTCGGTCGGTGGCCACGCCGTCCGGGAACAGAGGCTCCCCCTCGGGCAAGTACCGGATGATCAACTCCAGAGCCCGGTCCAGATTCTTTCCTTTAAGGCAGGAGATGGGCACAAGCTCATCGAAGATCCCCAACTTCTCGTAAGCTAGCAAGGTCTCGGGGAGCTGGTTCCCCTTGGCCTGGTCCATTTTGTTCACCAAAAGGAGCTTGGGACAGGGCAGGGTGCGAATCCTCGGGAGGACCTCGGCATCGTACGGGTCCACCCCGCCGGTGGGCTCGATCATGTAAAGGAGCTCATCCACCCCGGCCAGGGCCCGGAACGCCTCCCGCACGATGTGGGCCGAGAGCTTGTTCACCGGCCGGTGGAGCCCCGGGGTGTCCACGAACACTACCTGTGCCTCATCAGTGGTGTAGATGCAGCGGATGCGGTTGCGGGTGGTCTGGGGGCGGTCGGACACGATCACCACCTTCTGCCCCATAACGGCGTTGATGAACGTGGACTTGCCCACGTTGGTCTTCCCCACCACTGCTACAATTCCTGCCTTATAGACCACTTGCGATCAATTCTCCTGATCTAACCGCGGCCCGAACCTTGGCGATGGCCTCCCCCAAGTACCGGTCCGGCCCGGGTGGGGGGACCAGCCGTGACAGCTTTTCGTAAGCCTCCTTGGTGGCCGGGGAGAGCCCCTCCTCCCCGGCCAGGGCCACCGCCCACCGGGCGCACACTAGCTCCAGCGCCACCTGAGAGATCGCGTTTTCTGCGATCCTAAGCGCCTTCCATGCGGAGGTTGCTCCCATGGAGTTGTGGTCTTCCTTTCCGCCGGAGGTGGGTATCGAGTCCACCGCGGCAGGGTGGGAGAGGACCTTGTTCTCCGTGGCCAAG
The DNA here is from genome assembly GCA_964448595.1 of uncultured Thermotogaceae bacterium. Lineage (GTDB taxonomy): Bacteria > Bipolaricaulota > Bipolaricaulia > Bipolaricaulales > Bipolaricaulaceae > 64-32. The sequence goes on along the minus strand of CAYUWL010000033.1, from coordinate 3,060 downwards.
GCCGCCGCCGTGTACTGGCAGAGCATCAGCCCGGATGAGGGCCCGGGCTGGGGGGAAAGGAAGGGCGGGAGCCCTCGGGCCTCGGCCGAAAGGAGGAGGCTCATGCGGCGCTCGCAGCCCGCCCCTAGCTCCGCCAGGGCAATGGCAAGGGCCTCGGCCGCAAAGGCAAGGATCTCCCCGTGGAAATTCCCCCCGGGGATGGCATCCCCTTCCGGGAAGATAAGGGGATTATCGGTGGCGGCGTTCATCTCGATCCTGAGCCTTTCCTCCACCCACGAGAGCGTCTCCAAGATCGGCCCGAGCAGCTGGGGGAGACACCTGAGGGAATAGGGATCCTGCACATCCCCCTTCCAGGTGTCCACAAGCGCGCTTCCGGCAAGGAGTTCCCTGAGCTGTCTTGCTACCTGAACCTGTCCGGGATGGGGACGGGCAAGGTGAAGCCGTTCGTCAAGCGGGGCGGTCTGTCCCCGCAAGGCCTGGAAGGCAAGAGCCGAAGAGGCAAGGGCGGACCGAAACGCCCGCCAGCCAAGCGCCCAGGCCAAGGTAAGGCAGGAGAGCATGTAGGCCGTGCCGTTGACCAGGGCCAGCCCCTCTTTCGGGGCAAGCCCAGAAAGGGGGGAAAGGCCAGCCCGCCTCAGGGCTTCTTCCCCTGAGAGCTCCTCCCCCCGGAAGCGGGCCCTCCCCTCTCCCAGGAGAACCAGGGACAGGTGTGCCAAGGGCACCAGGTCTCCGGAGGCACCCACCGAGCCCTGCTCGGGCACCACCGGATATACCCCGGCGTTCAGCATCCCCAAAAGGAGTTCCACCAAGGCCGGGCGCACCCCGGAAAGGCCCTTAAGTAGGGAATTGGCACGGAAGAGAAGCATCCCCCGGACTACCTCGTCGGAAACGGGCGCCCCTACCCCGGTGGCATGAGAGCGGATGATGTTCTCCTGAATTTCTCCCAGTGAATCCTGAGGGATCTCAACCGAGCTTAGCTTGCCAAACCCCGTGTTCACCCCGTAGATCGGGCCTCCGCACCGGACGAGCTCGACAAGCCTTCGGTGGCCCTTTTCCACAGCGGACAGGGCCTCAGGGGTGGCCCGCACACCCTCCCCTTCCAAGATCACCCGCTCGGCCTCCTGAGGGGTGAGGCTATGTCCATCCAGTTCCACCATGGCGCGACCAGTATAGCCAGCGAGCCCCCTTCCCCCAAGGTGTGCGGCTATAATGCGCCTGTATGGATCTTCTCGTACACGGAATCGGAGAGCTTGTCACCCCTTGTGGTGATTCCCCTCGCTCAGGGAGAGAGCAAGGGGAGCTTCTTACGCTCTCGGGCGCCTATGTGCTCATCGAGGGCGGTCGGATAAGTGAGGTGGGGGAAGGGAAGCCCCCTTCTTTTTCCGGTCCCACCTTGGATGCCCGAGGGCGGCTCGTCACCCCGGGGCTTGTGGATCCCCATACCCATGCCGTGTTCGCTGGAAGTCGGGTGACGGAGTTCCTCGCCCGCACCCGGGGGGAGCCCTACACCGGGGGAGGGATCCTCACCACCGTGGCGGCAGTACGAAGGGCCAGTGAAGAAGAACTAGTAAAGCTTGCCAAGGTGCGCCTTGCGCGCATGCTGCGGGGCGGGACCACCACCTGTGAGATCAAGTCCGGCTATGGCCTCACCACGGAAGACGAACTCAAGATGCTTCGGGCCATCCGGCGCCTCTCCCAACAGCTCCCGCTCACCATCGTGCCCACCTTCCTCGGCGCCCATGCCTTCCCCGAGGAGGAAGCCCGTGAAGCCTACATCGACCGCCTGGTGGAGGAAATGATCCCCCAAGTGGCAGAATCGGGGTTGGCCCAGTTCTGCGACGTGTTCTGTGACCAGGGATTCTACACGACGGAGGAGGCACGCCGGGTGCTCGAGGCGGGCCTTGACCATGGGCTTCTGCCTAAGCTCCATGCCGACGAGCTTGCAGACGTAGGGGCAGCGAAGCTAGCCGCAGAGCTCGGTGCGGTTTCGGCCGACCACCTCCTCCACGTCTCCCCGGAGGGGATCAAGGCCCTGGCCGAAGCGGGGGTGGTGGCCGTCCTCCTCCCTGGAACGGCATTCGTGCTTTCGGAAGCCTATCCTCCAGCCAGAAACCTCATAGAGTCGGGGGTTCCGGTGGCGCTTGGGACCGACTTCAACCCCGGCTCCTGTCCCATCGCCTCCATGCCCCTGGTGATGTCCCTGGCGGTGATGCGGCTTGGACTTTCTCCCGAGGAGACGCTGTGCGCGGCCACGCTCAACGCCGCAGCGGCGCTGCACCTGGCAGACCAACTGGGGAGCGCCCAGCCGGGGAAGCGTGCCGACCTGGTGATCTGGGATGCCAGCACCCTGGCCGAGCTCCCCTATTTCGTGGGCCATGACCTGGCGCTTGCCGTGATCAAGGGGGGGAAGGTGGTATGGAAGAGCTCCGAGTTCTCGCCTACGCCAAGCTGAACTTGGTCCTGCGGGTGGTGGGGCGCAGGGACGATGGCTACCACCTCCTGCAAACCCTGATGTGCGCCGTAGACCTCGCCGATGAGCTTCACCTTAGAGAGGCGGAGGGGATCACCCTGAGGGTGGAGGGTCTGGAGATCCCTCCCGGGGAGGACCTGGTCCTACGGGCGGTTCGCCTTCTCGCGGAGCGCACCGGCATGGGGAAGGGGGTCCACGTCCGGCTGGTCAAGAGGATCCCAGCCGGGGCGGGGCTGGGCGGGGGGAGCTCGGATGCGGCCGCGGCCTTGGCCGGTCTAAACCGCCTGTGGGGCTTGGGCCTCAGCCGGGCGGAGCTGCAGGAGATCGGCCTGGAGCTGGGCGCGGATGTGCCGTTCTTTTTCTCGGACAGCCCGGCCTGGGCAGAGGGGGTAGGGGAAAAGCTCACCCCGGCGAGCGTCCCTTTGCCCCCGGCGTTCCTCATCCTGGTCCCCCCCTTTCCCTGCCCTACCCCGGCGGTGTACCGCCTGTACGACGAGCTCGGCATTCCCTTCTCCTGTCCAGTCCGGCTTGAGGGCGAGCCTCCGGGGTGGGAGAACGACCTGTGGCCAGCAGCCGTGCGGCTGAGGCCC
>CAYUWL010000032.1:0-12477 GCA_964448595.1 uncultured Thermotogaceae bacterium | reverse complement strand
GGGTCCGCCCCCTCCATCCGCCCCCCCTCCTCGATGAACTCCAGATCCTCGGGGATCCCGTAGCCCCGCTCCAGGGCAAAATAGGCGCCCTTTTTCAGCACCTGGTCGATCTCGGATACCGAGAGGCGGAGCTTTCCCTCAGAGCCCAAACCCGCCGGGACGTGGGAGAACAGCCGATCCGCCACCTCCTCCTTCTTCGCCTCGACCTCCTCCCGGGAAAGCGGGGTGGTAAGCACCCGCACCCCGCAGTTGATGTCAAACCCCACGCCCCCCATGGCCACCACCCCTTCCTCGGGGTCAAATGCGCCCACCCCGCCGATGGGGAAGCCATATCCCGGGTGCACGTCCGGCATGGCGATCGCCGCCTTCACGATCCCAGGGAGCAAGGCCACGTTCCGCACTTGCTCCAGGGCATTCCACTCCTGCCCCTTCTCCGAAAGCAAAGGCCGCAGGATCTTCTCTGAGGCGAATATCCAGCCCGGGACCCGCATGTCCCCACTTTTGGGAAGCTCCCACTCCCAGTCGCTCACCTTCCTTAGTTCCATATCGTTCCCCCTCGCCTTAACCCTCTCCCATGCAGGGAGAGGGGATTTCTAAAGATCGAGAACGCATTGGGCGATCCAGGTGACCCCCTCCTTTTTCACCTTGACACCGAAATAAGTGGCAGCCTTGACCTCCACCCCCGCCCGATGGTGGGCCGGGTCAAGCCGCTCCCCCCAGGCCTTCCCGAAGAGGCGATATCCGCTATCCTCTCTCTTTATTTTGACCTCGAACCGAGAGAACACCAATCCATCGATATCACGGCGGGCGAGGAGCTCCCCCAGCCAAGCTACAAGAAGGCCCTCTAGACTATCGGCCTGAACTTCCACTTCCATGGCCTCCTTGGGCTCCACCCGCTCAAGGTCCACCATGAGGGAGAACATTCCCCGAGCGGCCTCGCAAAACGCTTCTTCGACCGTCTTTCCGATCCCCCGCACCCCGGCGTCGGCTGTGTGGTCAAGGATTTCGTAGGCCATCCTCACCCCCCAGGGGCCAGCGTTCGATCGGGGTGTAAAGGGGCCCTTCCGGACGAAGCCTGGACTCCATCAGGGTCAAGGAGCCCACCTCCACGTTCAACGTGGGGAAGGGCACCCCCCTTAAGGCAGGGGTGACGTCCTGCAGGACCTTGAGCCGGGCCAAAGTCACGTGGGCTTTGGCCTCCTTTCGCTCCGGGGGAAACCCAAGCGCCCGCGCTTCCATCTCGGCATTCCGGGCGAGCTCGGCGAACTGTGGTGAGTCCTGCTCCGGTCCGGCCCAGATCACCCGCGCCCGGCGCACGCTGGGAAATGCACCCAGGCGAGACAACGCCACTTCAAACGGCTGCTGCCCCCGGGCGAGCTCGGCGCCCAGGGCCTTGATCTCAGGAAGCATGGCCTCCTCGACTTCGCCCAGGAACCGCACCGTTATGTGCAAGTTGTCCTTGGCCACCCATTTGGCCGGAGCGGAAAGCCTGGCCCTCACCATCCTGGCCACTTCCTCCAGTGTATCCCGGACGGTGCCAGCAAGTTCCACACAGAAGAAAATACGCATGGCAAGACATTATACCGTGCCGGTAGCGGGGACTGCTTTGGGGATTTAACATCTCCAGGACGAGGTGAGACGATGACGAAAAAAGACGAGGGGCTCAGGCTGAAGGTGGCCGAGGCCCATCAGCAGGACGTGGGGAAGGGGATCGCCCGGATAAGCTCCCAGCACATGGCGACGCTGGGGGTAGCCCCGGGGGAACCCATCGAGATCGAAGGACACCGCACCACCGGGGCCATCGCCGCTCCCGCCTACCCGCCGGATGAGGGGCTGGACATCATCCGCATAGATGGGCTCATCCGTTCCAACGCTGGGGTCGGGATAGGCGACACGGCGGAGGTCAGGAAGGCTTCCTGGCAGGAGGCTGCCCATGTGACCCTGGCCCCGGCGCGGAGGGGGATTCGCCTTGTGGCTTCCCCGGACAGCCTTCGTCAGATCCTCCTCGGGCGGGTGGTGAAGACGGGCGATGCCGTGTCCACCACCGCCACCCGCCCCCCGGGGTCGCCCTTTGGAGGGGACCTCCTCACCGAGCGGATCTTCCGGGAGTTCTTCGAGTCGGGGGCATTCGGGCTAGGGGAGATCCGGCTCAAGGTGGTACGCACAAGTCCCAAGGGCCTGGTGCGCATCACCCCGAACACCGAGATCGAGCTTTTGCCCGAGTACGTGGAGGCCGAGGAGCGGGGCCGGGAGATCCCCGAAGTCACCTACGAGGACATCGGGGGCCTGAAGGACGTGATCCAGAAGATCCGGGAGATGGTGGAGCTCCCCTTAAAAAAGCCTGAGCTATTTGCGCGTCTGGGGATTGAGCCTCCCAAGGGGGTGCTCTTGTATGGTCCCCCGGGGACGGGGAAGACGCTCCTGGCCAAGGCCGTGGCCCATGAAACCGACGCCCACTTCATCTCCCTCTCCGGCCCGGAGATCATGTCCCGCTACTACGGGGAGTCCGAAAAGCGCCTCCGGGAGATATTCGAGGAGGCCGAGAAGAACGCCCCGGCCATCATCTTCATCGACGAGCTCGACTCCATCGCCCCGAAAAGGGCCGAGGTCACCGGCGAGGTAGAGCGGCGGGTGGTGGCCCAGCTCCTCACCCTGATGGACGGACTGAAGGAGCGACGCAATGTGATCGTGATCGGGGCCACCAACCGGATAGAGGCCATCGACCCGGCCCTCCGGCGGCCCGGCCGCTTCGATCGGGAGATCGAGGTGCGGGTGCCGGACCGGGAAGGCCGCAAGGAGATCTTCATGATCCACACCCGGGGGATGCCCCTGGCCCCGGACGTTGACCTGGACGAGTACGCCGAGCTCACCCACGGGTTTGTGGGCTCGGACATCGAGGCCCTGACGCGTGAGGCGGCCATGAACGCCCTAAGGAGGGTGCTCCCCAAGATCGATCTAGATAAAGAAGGCATCCCAAAGGAGGTCTTGGACGAGCTCATCGTAAAACGCGGGGACTTCGATCAGGCCTTAAAGGAAGTGCGCCCCTCGGCGATGCGGGAGGTGCTGTTTGAGATCCCGAAGGTGACATGGGAGGACATCGGAGGCCTGGAGGAGGTGAAACAGCTCCTCAGGGAGGCGGTAGAGCTCCCCCTCAAGGCCCCGGACGCCTTCCGCCGCCTGGGGGTCACCCCGCCCAAAGGGATCCTGCTTTACGGCCCACCGGGGACCGGAAAGACCTTGCTTGCCAAGGCCGTAGCCAACGAATCTTCGGCCAACTTCATCTCCGCCAAGGGCTCCGAGCTCCTCTCCAAGTGGTATGGGGAGTCGGAGCAGCGGGTGGCGGAGGTGTTCCGCCGGGCGCGGCAGGTGGCTCCGGCGGTGATCTTCCTAGATGAGCTCGATTCCCTGGCACCCAGGCGGGGCATCGCAGTGGGAGAGCCCCATGCCACCGAACGGATCGTGAACCAGCTCCTCGCCGAACTCGATGGCCTGGAAGAGCTACGGGGCGTGGTGGTGATCGGGGCCACCAACCGGCCGGACATCATCGACCCGGCGCTCCTTCGGCCGGGGAGGTTCGACGAGCTCATCTACGTCCCGGTGCCGGACGAGGAGGCACGGCTTGCGATCTTCCAGGTCCACACCCGGGGGATGGCCCTGGCGGATGACGTGGACCTTGAGGAGCTGGCAAAGAGGACCAAGGGCTACTCTGGGGCGGACATAGCCGAGGTGTGCCGCAAGGCGGGCAGGCTCGCGCTCAGGGAGGACCTCGGGGCGGAGCGGGTAGAGTGGCGCCACTTCTTGGAGGCCCTAAAGCAGACCCAGCCTTCGGTGACGACGGACCTGGAGGAGCACTATCGCAAGCTGGCGCGGGACCTGCGCAAGGCCTCCCGCCAGATCGGGTTCGTGGAGGAGGGCTAAGCCCTTGACAGCCCCTTCCGGGCGTCGTATTTAAAAGTTGCGGCCCGCAGAAGCGGGCCGCTTCCTTTTGGGCCCGCGCGGGCCTTCTTCGCTGACAGTTCGGCGGACCTCTCCCGGGCCTTCGGCTCGGGCCAAGTGATCCCCTATCACCCGCAGGGACCGGCTTACCGTTGCTCCCTCCCGGGCCTGGCGGGGTTCACCGGTATGCGTCGCAGGGGGCTCGGCCGTCATCGCCTCCTTGCCCGGGCCGTTTCCGCCTCCATGTCCTCTCGGAAGGCCCATGGGCTCCACATGTAGCGGGTTTTGGATACAGGGGACCGCTAGCCCCCCACCCTGCACGGGCCCAAAATCAGTGTACCGGTGCCCGGTGTACCGGTCAACTGCTCTCGCTTAAATACCGGATGAAACCGGTGATGAGGCGAGCCACCTTGGCCGTTTGTTCCATAACGCTCCCAAAGGCTTCGTCTGGGATGTAACCCAGGTCGTGGGCCACATAGAGAAGGCTCCGAACCTCGCCTGCGGAACCACGGGCCTGGGCGAGAAAATGGGCGAACTGCCTTTTAGAACCCCGCTCGAATCCCTCAGCAATGTTAGCCACAATGGAGATCGCCGCCCTTCGGAGCTGGTCCTTTAGATTGCGATCGGCATTAAACTTTGAGGATCTGGTTATCCGGTAAATTTCACCAACCAGGACCCTCCCTTCCTGCCAGGCCTCGATCTCCTCGAACTTTTCAATCCTCACCTGGACGCCAAAACCTAAAAACCGGTACACCGGCTCACTGAAGTTTGGCGGAGGGGGTGGGATTCGAACCCACGGCACCCTTTAGGGGTGCACCTGCTCTCCAGGCAGGTGGTTTAGACCGCTCGCCCACCCCTCCGGGCATCCAAGTTTACCGAAGGGAAGACGGTGGGATCAACCGAGCAGGGGGCCGAAGGCCAGCCAAAACAGGGCGCCCACCAGCCCGGCCAACGCCGGGGTGAGGACCCAGCCGGCCACAATCGCAAGGAGTTGCCACCGATTTACCGTGCGTACCCCCTTCACCAGGCCAATCCCCACCACCGCCCCCACCACGGCTTGGGAAGCCGATACCGGTACCCCCAGGACGGCAAACACTTGCAAGGAGGCGGCTTGAGCCGTCACCGCCAACAGCGCCGGCAGGGGTCCGAGTGGCACGAGCCTCTCCCCCACCGTCTCCATCACCCTGCGGGAGAAGGTGATCACCCCCAGGGCAATGCTCCCCCCGCCGATCAGCGTGGCCGCCGGTATAGAGATGACCCCGGCACCCACATACACCCCGGTCACGTTGGCCACATTGTTCGCTCCCAGGGCATACGCCCCCCAAATCCCAACCGCCACGATCCCCAGCCGGATGACCCGATCGTAAAGCACCAGGCCCCGGAGCCTGGCCTCAAGTTGCGGGCTTAAGAACCGGTGGAGCAGATAGGCCAACGTCATGGCGCCCACCGGGGATGCGACCCAGGAAACCGCGATGCGGCCGAGCACACCCCAGTCCACAGTCCGCCCTGTCACCAGAGCCACGCCGATGATCGCCCCCACCGCGGCCTGGGTGGTTGAAACCGGCAGCCCCCGCCAGGTCATGAGCGCCACGGTGAGTCCGGCAGCCAGGGCCACGCAGAACGAGGTGGCCATGCTCTGGCTGGCCACGGAGCTGTAAGTGTCCATGCCCCTGGCGCCACCGAAGTAGGCCCCGAGCAGGGCAAACGCCCCGGTGAGCACCACGGCGACACTGTAGCGCACGGCCCGAACCCCTACCCCAAGGCCGAACACGTTGGCCGCGTCGTTGGCACCCAACGACCAGCCCATAAGGATCGCCGGGATGATCGTCCACATATGAGCTCCTATAGGTTGCTTTATAGCACTATAAAGAAGCTAAGACAAGGAAATGGTGCGCCCGGGAGGACTCGAACCTCCGGCCTGCGGTTTAGGAAACCGCTGCTCTGTCCTGACTGAGCTACGGGCGCACTGCCGCAGCCAGCATGTTAGCTTTCCGAAAGGAGGGGGTCAACCTCTCCAAAGGAGCTTGGGTTTGACGAATGGGGAGCTGGGGACTAGGCTACTTCTAGAAGGAGGGCTGAGTCATGTCGAGACTCGGGGTGCCTTTGGCGTTGGTGCTCGTCTGCGTGGGAGGCCTTGCCTCAGGTGGCGTCCCGCGCCCGCCGTTTTCGGAACTGCAGTTCCTCTTTGCCAGCGCTGCTAGCCTTCCTGGGGAGATCCGCGGGCTTACGGTGCGATGTGAGTGTGGCGCGATCAAGGCCGTGGATGAGTGGACGGCCTACACCAGCGCTCACGGAAGGATTCAGAGCTTTTGTTTCCATCCCACGGACTCAAAGCTGTTTTTCGTGCGGCCCGGGTCAGGAAAGATCTGGGTGGTTCACTTCACGCCCGGTGGACCTCTTTCCGAGTGGGTCATTTATGAGCACCCCTGGCCAGTGCAGGACCTGGCGTTCCACACAGGCCCGGACGGCAAGATGCACCTATACTTCAGCGAGCTCAGCTCGGCAGGGCACGGGCGGATCTTGCGGCTGGAAGACGACGGGAGCGTGACGACTATAGAGGAGATCCAGTCAAGCGACCGGGAATTCTATTGGGGTGGTTTCTTCGCTTTCGGGCCCGATGGTGCGCTTTACCTTTCCTCCGGTGAGCGGCCTGCCGGGAGCTTGTTCCGATGGAGGAAAGAAGGGCCCGAAGAGATCTGCCGCGTTGAGGGCGATCGAATCGGTGGGTTCGCGTTTTTGGGGCCCCGCACGATCCTTTACGCAAACCTGGACGGGGTGATATCCCGGCTGGAGCTTGCCAGCGGGAGGGGCACGCCCATCTACCGGAGCCGCGGGCGGTTCTGCATCTCGGACCTGGCTCTTATGCCCACGTGGCCGCTCCCTGAACCGGGGCTTGGGGGAAGGAGGTGAAGGATGGAGGAGCTCGTGTTGGAGGTCCATGTGCGTGGAGGGAAGGAGGCGAGCCTTTGGCTGTGGGATGTTCGAGCCGAGCGGAGGCTCACGCTGCCAGACGCCTTTTGGCGCTCTCTATCTAAATCACTGAGGGAGAAAGGAGAAGCAACCCTCGCTTCCCAGGTGGAAGCCGCCATTAACAGGGTGGCCACCAGCCGCCGCCGAGAAGAGGCCAAGCAGCGGTGTATGGACCTGGTTTACTCTCCGGAGGAGTACCGGCGCTGCCAGGAGCTGATAAGGGAAGATCTCGGGGGCTGGAAGCCCATGCGAAAAAACCCATAAAGCCTTCCGGTTAACTGCCCTGTCCACCCAACACCAGTCTATTTACTCTCACCCTGGGGTTGAAACCTCCTCTCTTAGGTTGTCGTCCTGCCACTTTATGTGAGTGGCCGGAGGCCCACCGTGCCTTGACGTTTCTGTAAGGGGAACCCGGCTTTTCTCCGTGGGCGTACCGCACAAGCTGCTAGTTTTTAGGCTCTTCTTCCCTCTCTTCGAGGTCCAGGTATAGACGTTTGGCTGCGGCTTGCTCGGCTTCCTTTTTGGAGCGGCCGCGCCCCAAGGCCTTGCTCCCCCCTAGCTCCACGGATACGGTGAACACCTTTTCGTGCTCCGGGCCTTCCGAGTCGACGAGGTCGTAGGCTGGCAGAGCACCGTAGCGCCTTTGCCCTAGTTCCTGAAGGAGCGACTTGTAATCGGGAGACCGCTCGGCGGCGTAGCGTTCGGCCTCCTGTCCCAGAAGTCGCTCAGCCAACTCGCGGGCCTTTTCGTAACCATGGGATAGGAACACAGCCCCGAACAGGGCCTCCAGAGCCGCGGCCAGGATGGACGGGCGCTTTCGCCCCCCGGCCAGTTCCTCCCCTTTTCCGAGGAGCAGGTGAGCTCCGAGTCCCAGCCGGCTGGCGGCTTGCGCCAGCACCGGCCGAGAGACGACCACCGCCCGGATCTTGGAAAGCTCCCCTTCATCCCGTTCCGGGAACTGGCGGTAGAGGAAATCGGCCAGGGCGAGGTCCAGCACCGCGTCGCCTAGGAACTCCAGACGCTCGTTGTCCTCGCCTCCTACCTCATTGGCGTAGGATGAATGAGTCAAGGCAGTGCGAACGAGAGACAGCGGTATTTCTACGCCCAAGCGCTCGAGGAGGGCTGACAGCTTTTCGCGAGCCATTCATGGCTAGGGCGGGAGGATTCGAACCTCCGATCGCGGGTCCAAAGCCCGCTGCCTTACCGCTTGGCTACGCCCTAGGACAAGAAAAATATAGCGTCGCCTTGATCGGGGGGCAAGCCCCACCCTGGCCTGGTCAGAGCTCAATGATGGTGACGCCTTCACCGCCCTCGGCTGGGGGGGCGAGGTGAAAGCGTCGCACGAAAGGCACAGTGGAGAGGTACTCGTGCAAGGCACGCCGCAGGGTCCCGGTGCCCTTGCCGTGGATGAGGCGCCCCGTTTGCATCCCAGCTAGGAAAAGCCGATCCAGCCACTCCTCCACCGCCCGCCGGGCTTCCTCCACGGTCATCCCGCGCACGGAAAGCTCCATTGGGGCTTGGGTATGGATGGGAACACGGGGCGGGGGCGGAGGCTGCTGTGCCGGTGCGGCCGCAGGCTCCAGGGCCGTGGGCGGAAGTTCCACCCTGCGCCCCTTAACCTCTACCTCCACCCGCCCTTCTGCCACGCGGCGTACTATGCCCACCGCCCCGGTGGCCCGGATGCGTACGGGCTCCCCTTCCTGCAGCCGGGGGACTGGATGCCCTTCGGGAGGCAGCTTGGGCATTCGTGTTGCGAGTTCCTCCACCCGTCGCAGGGCCTGCCGCCGGGCCTCGGCCGTCTCCTTCTCCCGGGCCTGGGCAATGAGTTCGCCAAGCTCCTTCCTAACAGCTCGAATCTCCGCATCCAGCCGTGCCAGTTCCCTGCCCAAGGCCTCAGCTTTCTTTTCCTTAAGTGCGGAGAGCCTGCGCTCATAATCGGCCTTGAGCCGCTTGACCAGTGCTCGTTCGGCCTCAAGGCTAGCGCGGATGCGTCTGGCAGCCCTCCTTTCCCGGGAAAGCTCCTCGATGATCTCCTCTGCCCGGATCTCCCCGGAAGAGAGGAACCCGCGGGCCCGCTCGAGAAGCTCCTCCGGGAGCCCCAGCCGCTGGGCGATCTCCAGGGCACAAGACCTCCCCGGCACCCCCTCCAGGACGTGAAAGGTGGGGGACAGGGTCGCAAGGTCGAACTCCATAGAGCAGGAGAGCACCTCCGGGTGGGAGATGGCGAAGTGCTTGAGCGGGGTGAGGTGTGTGGCCACCGCCGCCGTGCACCCCAGCTCCAGCAGGTGCTCCAAGATAGAGAGGCCCAGTGCCGCCCCCTCCTGGGGATCCGTCCCCGCCCCTAGCTCATCCAGAAGCACTAAGCTCCGTTCGTCCACCTCGGCCAGGATCCCCACGATGTTTTTCATGTGAGAGGAGAAAGTGGACAGGTTTTGCTCGATGGACTGCTCCTCCCCGATATCACTTCGGATCTTCTCAAACACGGTGAGGATTGCCCGGGAGGCGGGAACCGGAATCCCGGATTGGGCCATGGCGCAGAAAAGGCCGATGGTCTTCAGGGTAACGGTCTTTCCGCCGGTATTGGGACCGGTGATGACCACCACCCGATGTTCCCCCCCGAAGCGGATGGTGATGGGAACGGCCCTGCTACCGAGCAGGGGGTGGCGGGCACCAAAGAGCTCCACCCGCCCGTCGTCCGAAAGGAGCGGCAGGGTGGCTTCTTGAGCCAGGGCGTAGCGGGCACGGGCGTAAAGGGCATCGATTCGGGCCAGGATCTCCATGTCCTCCCGCAGGCGCCGCTCCTCGGCCAGGAGCTTGCCCGCCAGTTCAGCCAAGATGCGAAGCCGCTCCCGCCAGATATCGTCCTCCAGTTCCCGAAGCTGGTTGTTGGCGTGTACCAAGGAAGACGGCTCGGCAAACAGGGTTTGGCCGCTTGCGGAGCTATCGTGGATCACCATGCGCACGCTGCCCTGGGCTCCCGACCGCAGAGGGATCACGAGCCGCCCTCCCCGGCGAGTGATCACCGGCTCTTGCACCAGATCCCGATGGCGATCGATGAACCGCCTCAGGGCAGCGGTGATCTCCTCCGTAAGGGCCCGCTTGCGGCGCGCGAGTTCCCTGAGCTTGGGGGTGGCGTCCTCCCGGATTTCCCCCCGATCGTCGATGGCCCGGCGGATGGCCTTGGCCAACTCCCCTTGATCAGAGAGGCGCCCCACCAAGGCTGCCAAGCGTGGCGTGTGCGGCCCGGACAGGGCCAAGGCCAGCTCCCCGGTGGCTTCGATGGTTTGGGCTACGGTGAGCAGCTGCTCTGGTTTGAGATCCCCGCGCACCTTGGCTTCGTCGAGGAGTGGGCGAAGGTCGGAGATGCCCCCAGGGGTAAACCCGCCGCGCACCGCCTCCATCATCTCCTCTACGAGGGCGAATTCCCTTTCGATCCTGCCGCGGTCAGAGATGGGAGCAAGGGACAAAACGGCATTTTGCCCAAGCTCGGAGGCGGCGTAGCCCGCCACTTGGGCGAGCACCTTGTCAAGCTCCAGGTCCCTGCGGGTGCGGGGGTTGAGGACGCTCATGGGACCGGGAAATCCACCCCCCGGGATAAGATCTCGGCCGCCGCTTTCACCATCTCCTCGATGATCTCGGCCACAGGCTTGATCTCATGGATGAGCCCGGCAACCTGGCCGGCCATGAGGGAGCCGCCTTCAAGGTCCCCTTCGTACACCGCTCGCCTGAGGCCCCCTACGGCCAGGGACTCAAACTCCTCGGGAGGGCGGCCTTCGGCCTCGTATTTGGCCAGGGTCCTGGTCAGCTTGTTCAGCAGGCACCGGACCGGCCGGCCTAGGGTTCTTCCGGTGACGATGGTGGCCCGGTCAGAGGCTTTGAGGACGGCTTGTTTGTATTTTTCATGGACCGGGGCCTCCACCGAGGCAAGGAAGCGCGTCCCCATCTGGACTCCCTCCGCCCCCAAGGCGAGGGCGGCGGCCATGCCCCGACCGTCTGCGATGCCCCCGGCGGCCACCACTGGGATCGAGACCGCCTCCACCACCTGGGGCAAAAGGGCCATCGTGGTCTCGGTGCCGACGTGCCCCCCGGACTCCGTGCCTTCGGCAATCACCCCATCGGCCCCGAGTTTCTCCATACGCTGTGCCAAGGCCACCGCCGGGACCACGGGGAACACCTTGACCCCGGCGCCTTTAAGGGAGTCCATGTACTTAGCGGGATTTCCGGCACCGGTGGTGACCATGGGGACTTGGGCGCTCAAGACCACTTCTACCAGCTCGGGCACCTTCGGGTCCATGAGCATGAGGTTCACCCCAAACGGACGGTCCGTGGCCTTGCGCACCAGTTGGATTTGGCGCTCCAGTTCCTCGGGGGACATGCCCCCCGCCCCGATGATCCCCAGCCCACCGGCATTGGAAACCGCCGAAACCAACGGTTCCCTGGCCACATGGGCCATCCCCCCCAAGAAGATCGGATAGCGTATCCCCAGCATCTCACAGATACGGTTCTTCATGACAGAAAAATATAGCGGGCCGGTAGAATAACCGCTAGCAGGGCCGAGAAGCGCCCCGTACAATTCCATCTTGGAGGGAAGAGATGCCGGCGAATCTTACCCCGGAGTTCCTAGCGGCCAGAGAACGCTTTAACAAAGCCAAAACCGACGAGGAGCGCCTGGATGCGCTCCAGGAGATGCTGGCCACTATCCCCAAGCACAAGGGCACCGAGAAGATGCAGGCGGACATCAAGCGCCGGATCGCCAAGCTCCGGGAGAAGATGGAGCAGCGGCGTCGCTCCGGAAAAGGGGGCGGTCCCAGCTTCCATGTGGAGCGGGAGGGGGCGGCTCAGGTGGCCCTGGTGGGACCCCCCAATTCCGGGAAATCCTCCCTCCTTTCCGCCCTCACCAATGCAAGCCCGGACGTGGCCCCTTACCCCATGTCTACCTTTCGACCATGTCCCGGGATGATGGAGTACGAGGACATCCAGATTCAACTTGTGGACCTCCCCCCCATCACCCAGGAGTACACCGAAGGGTGGGTGTACGGCCTGGTGCGGCTGGCGGACGCGGTGCTTCTATGCCTTGATCTTTCCTCCGAGCGGTGTTTCCAGGAGGCGGATGAGGTGATCGAGCTCCTTTCCGGACGACACATCCTGCTGGTGGACGGGCCCAGCCGGCAAGCTGACTGGCGCACGGTGGAGAAAAGGACGCTTGTTGTGGGGTTGAAGGAGGACCTGGCCCCTGAGAGGGGAAAGGAACTTTCCCGCTGGGCCGCGGGGAGGTTCCCGCATGCGACGGCCTCCCCGGCCACCGGCCAGGGCCTGGAGGCCCTGCGGCGGGCCATCTTCCGCACAGCCGGGGTGGTGCGGGTTTACACAAAGAAACCCGGACATGACCCGGACATGACGCAACCCTACACCCTACGGGAAGGGGCGACGGTGCTGGACGTGGTGGAGCACATCCACAAGGAATTCGTGGAGAAGCTAAGATACGTGCGCCTGTGGGGCTCCGGGCGCTTTGATGGGCAACACGCCCCCCTTGACCACGTGGTCCAAGACGGGGACATCCTGGAGATCCAC
>CAYUWL010000031.1:0-12571 GCA_964448595.1 uncultured Thermotogaceae bacterium | reverse complement strand
CTGCGGCCGGCTGAGCTCGGGGCGGGGTTGGCCCAGCTTCTTTCCGCCTACGCCCCGGTGGAACTCTACCACCAGCGCATCGCCCTGGCGCAATTGGCCGGGGGTACGGAGCCCGATCCTGGGGCAGCCCTCGAGGCCCTCAAAAAGGCGGAGGAACTCCTTAGCTCCCTAGGGGAAGCCCTTTCCGGCGATCCGAGCTGGGAGGGAACGTACCAGGCGGTGGTCACGGCCAGGAACGAGGTGGGGGCAGGAATGAGTGTCCTTCAAAGTGCGCTGGAGAAAGGCCTTTCCGCCCTTGAAAAGGACGAACTTGAGGAGCTTTTAGGGACGTTGGGCCAGGTCCGGAGCGCAGTTGACGACGTGGTGATGGCGGCCAGCCGCGACGCGGACGCTCAGGGGCAAGGCTGGCCTTTTCAAGTCGCTTTTCTTGCCCAAACAGTGCTCCTTTCCCCCTCGCCCCTGTACCTCAACATCGAAGAGGAATGGGCGGCTTATCTTGCGGGGGGACTGCCTCCCGGGATCCCTACCGAGGGGGCTTCGGCCCTGGATACGCTTCTTGAACTGGCAAATCATGTGCTTAGTGAGGAAGAGGAGAATCGGGCACGGGGAGCAGCTCAGTATCTTTTAAGCTTGCTCCTTGCCCCTGAGGGGGGCAAGGGAGGGGCCTAAGCCCCTCCCTTGCGGAACCGAGGCTCCCCGGGCGGGAAAGGGAGCCAGAAAAGTGGGCCCAGTTCCCACGTGCCCCGCCGATTCGAACGGCAGCCTCACGGACCGGGGCAATTAGGCGCTTTCCAATTTCCATCCCTTCCGGCCCCGGTCCGGGGGGTCGGAAACCCCACTCGGCCGGCACCACGCCTCAGGCACGTGGCCATTGCTACATTCCAAGTACACCGCGAAGTGGGAATCGGTTACAGGACGAATGGCACCCGGGGCAGGGCGATTTGTCGGCCGGCCGAGGGACACGCGCCTTACTCGGGCAGACGGGCGATGCGCCAGTAATCCCAGACAGTGGTGAGCAGACGTTCGAAGTCTTCGGGGGTGGCGGGCTTGTTCAAAAATCCCGCGGCACCGGAGTCGTAGGCCCGCACCATCTCCTCCTCGTTGGTGGACACGGTAAGCACCACCACCGGGATCTTGCGCAGCCGTTCATCCTCCTTGATCTCCTTGAGCACGTCCATTCCAGACACCTTGGGAAGACGCAGGTCCAGGAGGATCAGGTTGGGGCGGGGCGCGTCGGCGTACTTCCCCTTCCTGAACAAGAAGTCGAGTGCCTCCGCTCCATCTGCGGCTCGGTAAAGCTCATACCGGGCTCCTGTGCCCTTCTCCACGGATTTCACAGACCGCTCGATAAGCTCGTAGTGGAGATCTTCGTCTTCCACTACCAAGATGATCATTCGGCGTTCACTGGGCATGGTCTTCCACCCCTTTTTTCACGGGCACCTTGGGCAGGGTAAAGTAAAAGGTGCTCCCTTTGCCCACCTCAGACTCAACCCAAATCCGCCCACCGTGTTCCTCCACGATCCTCTTACAGATGGCCAGGCCAGCGCCCGTGCCCTCTTTTTTAGGATCCAGCTTCTCAAAGATCCCGAATATCTTTTCCCGATATTCCGCCTCAATTCCAGGACCGTTGTCCCGCACGTAGAAGAGGTAAGCGTCGTTTCCGGCTTCCTTCCATCCCACTTCCACGACCGGCAGGGCCTTGTCGTTGAACTTCACGGCGTTGCTCACCAGATTAGAAAACAGCTCCCCCAGCATGGTGGGAACGCCCCAAACGAAAGGCAAGTTCTCTTCCACCCTCAGGCTTACCCCGGTGAGGCGATCGCCCAGGTCCTCCAGCCTCTCCCGCACCACCCTCTTGAGGTCAACCCGCTCGAAGGAAGAGGGGTCAAGCCGGATGGAGGAATAGTGCGACAGGTCCTCCACCAGCCTGTCCATGTAAGCGAGGCGCCCCTTCACCTTTTCCAAATCCTCTCTAACCTGACCGGGGAGTTCCCCGTTGCAGTGGGAAAGGATGGTGGACACAAACCCCAAAGCAGTGCGGGCCGGGCTGCGCAGGTCGTGGGAGACCACGGTGGTGAACTCCCGGAGTTTCGCGTTCACCTCGGCGAGCTCCCTGGTATGTTCCCTCAGCTCCTGTTCCAGCTTCTTGAGCTCGGTGATGTCCGCATAGTAGTCGATGCGTCCGCCCCTGTAGCGCTCGGTTTCGATGGGGATCGAGCGGTACTGGAGCACCCGCTCGGCGCGCCCTGGCCCAGGGATAACGTGCAGGGTCATCCCCTCGATGGGGCTGGCTTGTTTGTAGGCCTCCTGCACCTTGTCGGCGAACTCATGGGGGTTCTCGAAGACATGTACGAATTTGGAGAGTGCCCTGACGGCGGGGATCCCGATGAGCTCATCCCTCCTTACCCCGAAGAACTCCTCCATCGCCCGGTTCACCCACAGCACGTGCCCTTGACGGTCCACTAGCATGATCCCGAGGTCGAGGGTATCGATACCGTCCTCGATGAGGTAGCGGTAGCGGGCCTCTTCCTCAGCAAGTTTCATCTCCAGGGCTGCGATCTCGGTCCGGTCGCGGGCTTCCAGCACCGCGATCTTGCCCGTGACCCGTTTGGCCTGGAGCTCCACCGGGACGGACCGCTTGCCCTCGGAAACGAACCTCAGTTCTACGTTTCGCACCTCCCCCCGCTCGAACAGGAGTTCCAGCTCGGCTTTGAACCGGCCTATATCCTGGGGGTGCAAGTATTCGGTGAGGTGCAAGGTGCGCTTGTGAGGCCAACCTAACAGCTCCCGGGAGGCGCGGTTTCGGCGCAGCACGTTTCCCTCGCGGTCGATCACGTGGACTATGTTCAGGGAGTTCTCGAATACGTCCTCCCCGCAGCAGATGTCTACGTCCTTCCTCACTGTCTTTCTTGTGCGCTTCTGCCACAGACGGTCGAGCCCCAGGGAGATGAGAGCCACCCCTGCAAGAAGGATCCCGGTGGCAGCCCCGAGGGCTGGGGGCTTCCCAAGCAGGACAGGGAGAGAAATCAGCACGCTGATCCCAGTTCCCACGATTGCACCTGTCTTCTTCAGGGATAGAGTTGCCATCGCCAAGGGTAGGGACACAAGGAGGAAGCAAAGCGGCAGAGACGCAGACTCCCCTAGGCCAAGCAACAAAGCCGCTGCCAGGCCATAGCCGAGCACGGTCGGAACCGCACGGCTCCAGCGGGCCTTTCTCCGTATCCTTTTCATCTTAGTAGTACCCCACGGAGGATGCCCGTGAATCGAGGCTGGGCCAAGGACACCGATCACCACCCCCCTAGCCCTTTGTCGAGGGTGGGCTTCTAGATGATGACCGCGTCGTCCACGCTGACCGTGAACGGTTCCATCAGGCGGCGAAGGTACTCCTCCTTGAGCACGTTGATCTTGCGGTTGTCCAGGGAGATGATCCCTCTGGATTCGAGTTCCCCGAGGGTGCGGATGGCGGTTTTGGAGGACACGCCGGCCATCTCGGCGAGTTCGCTACGGGAAAGCTCGATCCCGGAGCGTCCCAGCGCCAGGATGAGCCGCGCCAGGCGTTCTTTGCTTGAGGCATAAGACCGCTCGGCAAGCTTGTTCTGAAACGCCTTGACCTCCAGGGAAAGCCGCTCGAAGAAGCGGAATATCACTTTGGTGTTGTGTTCGAGGAAGTAGAAGAAATCACCCCTCTCGATAAACCCCACCGTGGATGGGACCAGGGTCTTGGCATAGGCGTTGTGTACCCCCTTGTCGAACAGGGTGGTCTCACCGAGGAGCCCCCCCGGCCCCACGATCTTGAGGATCTGGGATTTCCCCTTTGCTGAGCGCTTCACGAGTTTCACCGCCCCGGAGAAGACCAGGTAGAAGCCGAAGGCAGGCGCCCCCTCCATGAAGATGAGCTCGTCGGCCCCGTAGTCGATCTTCCTTATGAGCTGGCCGAGCTTTTCCAGATCCTCCGCCTTGAGGTCCGCGAACACCCTGAAATCTTTCAGTTCGACCATCCCCCTCACCCATTGCGCAGTCTAACTGATTGTACCATTCCCCGTCAAATGTTCTTGACTTGCCCATGGTTCATCATAGAATTGCTCGACAGGCCGGGGTGGCGGAATTGGTAGACGCGCTGGACTCAGGATCCAGTGGGGCCTTCACCCCCGTGTGGGTTCGAGTCCCACCCCCGGCACCAGGGATGATCCCGAAAGGTCTCGCGGAATCTGCGGGGCGGAAAGTGAGCGGCTCTGCTTTCAGCCCCCGGGTAGTGTTTGGGACCTTTGGGGAGTGGTGGGCGTGACCCTTACCGGGGTCCTTTCCTCCCTGAAGCAGGGAAGCGTCCCCCTCTCCCAAGTGATCGAAGGCCTATGGAGACAGATCGAGGAACTTGAGCCTAGGGTTCACGCCTTCCTCTCCCTAGCCGAGCCCGAAAAGCTCGTGAGGAGAGGGGAAGAGCTACGCCATCTCCCGCTTTCTGGGCTTCCCGTGGCGGTGAAGGACAACCTTACCACCGTGGACTTTCCCACCACCTGTGGTTCGCAAATCCTTTCCCACTTCCGACCGCCGTTCGATGCCACCTGTGTGGCCCGTCTCAGGGCGGCTGGGGGCCAGGTGCAGGGGAAGACGAACCTGGACGAGTTCGCCATGGGTTCCTCCACCGAGCACTCCGCCTTCGGCCCCACGCGTAACCCACACGATCCGGCCCGGGTCCCGGGGGGTTCTTCTGGGGGGTCGGCGGCGGCGGTGGCCGCCGGGGAGGCCCTGGTAGCCTTGGGCACGGACACCGGGGGGTCGGTCAGGCAACCGGCGGCGCTTTGTGGGGTGGTGGGGCTCCGGCCCACCTACGGGCTCGTCTCCCGGTTTGGCCTGGTGGCGTTCGCCTCCTCTTTGGATACCGTGGGGGTGCTGGCACGCTCAGTACGGGATGCCGCCCTGATCCTATCCATCATCGCTGGACACGACCCAAGGGATGCAACCTCCCTTCCCCTTCCCCCTCAGGACTACACCCAGGGGCTAAAGGGAGGCCTTGAGGGGATGCGAATCGGTCTTCCCAAGGAGTACGTGCCGGAGGGGCTTTCCCCTGAGGCGCAGGACCTGGTGGAGAAGTGGTGCGCCCTTGCCCGGGATTTGGGGGCGGAGGTGGTGGAGCTCTCCCTTCCCCTCACGGAGTACGCCTTGCCCGCCTACTATCTTGTGGCTTCGGCCGAGGCGTCGGCTAATCTCGCCCGCTACGACGGGGTGCGGTATGGGCTTCGTGTCCCCGGGGCCATGGTAGCGGAGACGATATCGAAGACAAGGACCGCCGGCTTTGGTCGGGAGGTGAAGCGCAGGATCGCCCTGGGGACGTTCGCCCTGTCGGCGGGCTACTACGACCGTTACTACGGCAAGGCCCAGCGGGTGAGGACCTTGATCGCCCGGGAGTTCGAGGAGGCCTTCCAGAAGGTGGACCTGATCATGGGACCCACCTCACCGACCCCGGCGTTCCGGATCGGAGAGAAAGAAGACCCGATCTCTATGTACCTTTCAGATGTGTTCACGCTCCCTTCAGCCCTGGCCGGGCTTCCGGCGGTTTCCATTCCCGGAGGAAAGGTGGATGGGCTCCCGTTCGGCCTGCAGCTCATCGGCCCCCGGCTCTCCGAGGTGAAACTCCTGCGGACGGCTCATGCATTTGAAGAAGCTTTAGCAGGCTAGCGCATCCCTGCCAGCACCCCCAAGAGGGCGAACCATCCCGAGACAAGCCACAGGCGGACGACCACTTTCGGCTCAGGCCAGCTCGTCCCTGGAAGCCAGTACGGCCATGGCACTTCCCCTTCCTCCAGATGATGGTGGAGGGGGGACATTTTAAGAAGGCGCCTTCCTGTGAGTTTGTAGGAGAGGACCTGGAGGATCACCGACAGGGTTTCGATTACAAAAAGCCCCCCAAAGATGGGCAGGATGAAGATCAGCCCCCCGGCAAAGGTCAGCCCGAAAACGATCCCCCCCAACCCCATGGACCCCACGTCCCCTAGGAACGCCCCGGCAGGATAGGCATTGATCCAGAGGAACCCGGCCACTGCCCCAGCTGAAATGAGGGCAAAGGATACCAGATCGTCCTTCCCCCAAAGGAGCGGGACCAGGGCTAAAAGGGAAAGGAGCACGGTTCCGGAAGCGAGCCCATCCAAACCATCCGTCAGGTTCACCGCGTTGGTAGTCCCCCAGAAGGGAAGCAAGATGAGGAGGAACGTGGCCCATGGCGGCAAGGCACCAAGCGGTATCGTCTGGGAGGAAAAGGGGACCCGGAGTTCCATCGGGGGCATGAGGGGCACCAAGGCGAACAGGGCGGCTGCGGCCACCCCGCCCAGGACGAGTTTCTGGACAGGGGTGAGGCCCAGGGAAGCTCGGCGGCGCTGGGAGAGGAGGTCGTCGAAAAGGCCGATGGCCCCGGCCAGCCATGCCGCGGCCAAGACAAAACCGCTCCGGGGGCTAAACGGGGCGCCTCCAAGCCACGTGGCCAGAAGTCCAAGGGTTAGCAAGCTTAACGGGATGATCCCGGCCATGGTGGGGGTGCCGGCCTTGGCCGCGTGGGCCTGCGGCCCTTCTGGGCGGATGTACTGGCCGGCCCGGCCCCGCCGGGCGAAGGCGCAACTACCCCAGGCCACCAAGGGGATCTCGAGCAGGGCCAGGAGCACCACCGGCCAGCTCACCTACGCCTCCGCAGTGTCCAAGTGGCGGGATCCCCCCGGCTTGACCCAAAGCCCCTCTAGGGCTTCCATCGCCATTCACCTTCAAAACCGATCAGAGATTCCCTAACTTCCTTCGTCTCCCCTCCCTTGAGGACGTGTTCCACCGCTCGAAACAGCTGGTAGCCGGAGACCAAGGTGATCCCATGCTTGCGGCACCCTCGGCGGACGGCCTCGGTCCATTGGGGCCCGCGGCGTCTTGGATCCAGCCGGGATTCCGCCACCGCCACCAGGACCCCGTGCGCCTCCCCATGTCCCTCCGTGTGCCGGCGGTCCAGGGAGAGGACGAGGGCGCGGTGTTCCTCCGGGCCGATCGGTCCGGAGGGGGAAAAGGATGCCCTGACCAGGGCTTCCCCTTCTTCGGCCCGGCCAACCAGGGTGGCATGGTCTAACGGTTCACAGGAGAACCCCAAGCGCTCAAGGGCCGCCTTCACGGCCGAGAGGAGCCCCTGGGCCCCGCGGGGGAAGAGGAGCCCCCTCAAGGCGTCGAAGGCCCGTTGGGCTTCTTGAAGTTTTTCTTCCTTTTCCTTGAGCTGCCCCTTTTCAGCCTCCAGGGCGCGGGCCTCCGCAGCGAGCTCCTCCTCCCCCGGCAAGGTGTACTTTGAAAGCCAGCTAGGCCCTCCTTCCGCCAGGGGCTGGGACAGGAGCGCCCCCAGGGCGGGGAGGAGGAGCTCGCCTGCGAGCTGGGGATTCGCTCCCGGGAAGGCGGGGAGGAAGATGAGGCGGCCTGCTCCCACCGGAACGTCCCAGGCCAGGACGTCCCCCACACGGTTCTTTGCCAAGACTTGACCGAACGCGGAAAGCGGTGCCCCAAGGGAGGAGACGAGCACCGCCTCATAACCTAAGGGGGCAAAGGCCTCAAGGTATGGGGTGAGGGGATGGGCAGGCTCGATCCAGGTGATATCGCGCCCCCTTCGGGGTATGAACTTCAGCCCCTGCGGGAGGACGAGATGGTGGGGATCGGATACCAGCGCCAGGTGCGGAAGCAGGGCGTAAGGGGTAAGCCTATGGGATGGGGAGCTTGCGATCTCCACGAACTCTTCCCCCGGTCTTGCCCTCACCACCACGAGGCCTCCGCCATTCTGGAGGAGGGCGGCCAGCTCGTCGCGGCGCAAGGAGAACATGCGCTCGAGGGCGCGAGAGAGGCCCAGGTCTCGCCCTGGATAAAGGCGCCACACCCCGTCGCCGGAAAGCTCGGCGTGCCCCCGCCAGAGCTCGGGGACGCTGCCTGGGTCATACAAGACGGCGTCGAAGCTCGCCAGGGAATCCGCGTCCGGGAGCTCGGCCTTCACCACCCCTGGCCCGTCTATATCCCATCCAAGCGCTAAAGCCTTCATGCCGGGTCATTGTACGGGGGGAGCCTAGGTGGGCCAATTTGGGGCCTTGGGGTATCCTGGGCTTGTCATGCCGAGGGGGAAGGTGGTGACCTGTTGGGGCACGTTCTACGCCGCCTGGGACGAGGAGGGGATCTCTGCTCTTCTGTTCCCAGGCGCGCGTCCTGAAGGTCCTTTGACCACCTCCTCTCTGCTTTCCGAGCTTGCTCGCCAGCTCGAAGACTACTTTCAAGGGAAGCGCACCTGCTTCGACCTCCCACTCTCCCTAAGAGGGACCCCATTTCAGCTTTCGGTTTGGCAGGCCCTGAGGGAGATCCCCCATGGGGAGGTGGTGACTTATGGTGAGCTGGCCCGCCGGATTGGCCGGCCCCGCGCGGCCAGGGCTGTGGGCGGGGCGGTGGGGGCCAACCCAGTGCCCATCGTCATCCCCTGCCATCGCGTGGTGGCAGCCAGGGGACTCGGGGGCTACGGCCCCGGTCGGCACTGGAAGGAGAGGCTCCTCCGCTTGGAAGGGATTTTGGAATGAAAGGGCCCGGCTGTAGCCGGGCCCTTGCACAGGTTCCACCCTTAGGAACTTCCCTCCAGGGCTGCGATGGTAGTGCTGTAGAACACAATCCTCATGTGCTCCGTGTAAGTTAAGGCCGTCCCGATGCGGAAGTTGATGCTGGGGACGAACGGCCCCGCGTAGCCCTCGGGCGCCCCCACTACAAGCGGGTTGTTGGGCGGATTGACCATAAGCTGCCTGAGGTGTACAAAGCCCGGCGACCTCTCCATGGCACCATCTCCGTCGATGTCCAACCGCAGGTCCATGTAAATGGAGGTAGCCCCTGTCACCTGGAACGTGTAGGTGACCTGGCCTGAGACCACCGAGCCGTCGAACACCACCCTCCAGCCTTCGCTGGTGGGCTCCGGGATTAGGCCAAGCGGAGCTGGTCCCGCCTCGGTAGTCACCCCGACGAAGTTTCCATCGGTGCGGAGCTCCAATCGGAAGGCGTGCGGGGTCGTCCACGTGGGGGAGCCGTTGACCGTGATGTGCCAGGAGTCACTGCCCCACAGGTAGATCCCAGGCACCCCGTCCATGGGGGGCATGCCGGGGATGCCCACAGGGGCTATCTGTACCGGCTGGCTGGCCTGGGCCGCCCCCCCGAGGTTGTCGGTCACGTATAGGGTGACAGAGTAGATTCCAGCGGCGTAGTAGGTACTGGTGACCACGGGTCCGAAGTGGTCCACTGCACCGTCCCCGTCCAGATCCCAACTATAGGAGGTGACGGTGCCGTCCGGGTCGTAAGAGCTCGTGGCGTTGAAGGTGACCGGCTGTCCTACCACCGGGAACGGTGGAGAGAAGGTGAACTGGGCCACCGGCGGCTGGTTCGCGACCTGCACGGTCACGGGCCGAGTGACCTCCCCGGTGGCACCAGCGTTGTCGGTGACCATCAGGCGCACGGAGTAGGTGCCCCCCGCTCCGAACCGGTAGTAGACGACCGGACCGGTGGCGTCAAATGCCCCGTCCCCGTCGAAGTCCCATTGGTAACTGGAAACGGTGCCATCCGGGTCGTAGGAGCCGGAGCCGTCGAACCGCACCCATTGGCCAGGTTGAGGGCTGGCCGGAGAGAAGGTGAACTGG
The DNA here is from genome assembly GCA_964448595.1 of uncultured Thermotogaceae bacterium. Classification (GTDB taxonomy): domain Bacteria; phylum Bipolaricaulota; class Bipolaricaulia; order Bipolaricaulales; family Bipolaricaulaceae; genus 64-32. The sequence goes on along the minus strand of CAYUWL010000031.1, from coordinate 2,909 downwards.
GCCACCGGCGGCTGGTTGGGAACTGTCACCGGTACGGTTTTGGTGGTTCGGTTGCTGGCCCCGCCGTCATCCGTTACCTGAAGGGTCACCCGGTAGCTGCCTGGGGACATGAACCGCCAGTAGGCGAGCTTTCCTGTGGTGTCGAACACCCCGTCTCCGTTGAAATCCCACTGGTAGGTTGTGATATCCCCGTCGGGATCGTAAGAGGAAGAGGCGTCGAACTGCACCCACTGGCCGGGCTGGGGGCTGGCCGGAGAGAAGGTGAATCGAGCCACCGGTGGTTGGTTGACGGCCAATGGGGTGAGGTTCACGTTCAGGGTGCGGGTGCGGCCACCCACGATGTACACTCGAGTCGAGTAGTCCTGGTAGCCGGCCTTGCGGATCAGGACGTCGTGGAACCCCTGCACCAGGTTGACGTTACGCGGGGTCCAGCCTCGGAACACCCCGTCGATGTACAGGCGGGCAAAGTTGGGATTGGTGGTGACCTGGAGGGTGCCGAATGCGGGTGGGGCACCTGAGATCACCTCGAAGCTTGTGAAGTCGAACGCCCGGTTGGTTGGCTCGGGGACGAGTCCTTGGATCTGTACCTCAAGCTGGGCACGCCAGCCCTCGGGGTCCTCCCCCAAAAGCGGGAAGGGGATGTCCACAGAGAACCCTCCGGACAGGGCCGGAAGAGGTTCGGTAGTGGCCATGATCTGAAGCCATTCCGTGCCCGTGGGGCTGTCCGGGGCGAATCCAAACGAGTAGCCTTTCCCCGGGCTGGGGATGGTGTATGTTCCGGCAGGGAAAAAGTTATCGGGCTCGTAGTAGTTGGGGAGAAGCAGGGTGACCTTACCCGCAGGATCGATGTCCCAGATGTAGACATATGCGTCCTGATTGATCTCAAAGTGGATCTCGACCTTCTCGTCTAGCGTGTAGACGGGCTTGTTCAGCCAGATGCGGACGGTCAGGCCCTCCTCGGGTGGCTCGATGATGATCCCCAGGGGTTCGGCTTGGGAGAATCCCAGGGCGAACATGGCCAGCACCGTCGCTCCTAAAAGCGCCAGTTTCCTCATGATCTACCTCCTTTCCGGATTGAGCGCCAGCCCGGCGATCTCTTGCACCAAGGCTGGCGAAAGCACTGCAATAAGCGGATCCACTACCTCAGGGGGGAGCGCGGTGCCCCTGAGTCGGACCAGTCTGTTCCTCACCATGGATTCCATGGTGGCGCCGTCGGCGGGGCTCCCCCCTGAGGTCAGGTAATCGCCAATCGCCCATGCCAGCTCCAACACCAGCTTAGTGAAGGGGGATGGGCTGGTCCCCTTGGGCGTGATGGGCACCAGGCCATGGGCTTGAAGCACTGTCCTTGTTGCCGTAAGTAGGGCAAGGCGGAGCTGGAGCATCCCCATCACCTCAGGCCATGGTCGCGCAAGGCGCAGGCCCTTTAGCGTCTCGTTGAGCAGCGGGTCTACGATGAACTTCTCCCCTAGGGCCTCGCGCACGATGTTTAGGGTTTGCTCGATCTGGGCTTGGGGAAGAGCGGATAGGGCCTGGAGGAAAGGGACCGCCACTCCAGGGCTCAGCTGCCCCGTGGCCAGGGCGGAAGAAACCTCTCCCAAAAGCTCGCTTTTGAGCTCAGGTGAGATGGACAGCGACTGGAGCAGTGCCAGCACGTCGTTTGGGCTGGCTGCGGGGCCTAGGGGCACCTGTCCCGACACGAGGCCCGCCATGGCCAAGAGCACAAGTCCCGCAAACAGGGTCCTCATGCCCCACCCCCACTGCCCACGTATCTCACCGACGCGTAGTCGCCGAAGCTCCGCACGTACTCATCGGCGAGCGGGTCCTGTCCGATCCAGCGACCGTCGACCACGAACGCGTACTCGTAACGCCCCGGCGGAAGATTCAGCACCGCCGTCCAGATGCCGTCACGATCCGGATCGGCAAGCGGCACCGGCTGCCAGGCCGAGAAGTCCCCCACCACAGCCACGGATTGCGCCCCGGGGTCCACCACGGCGAACAGCGTCCCCGCCTGGGCGTAGGCCGACAGGGGCATGGGGGGAGGCGTGATCAGGCGACCGATGAGGAACCCCAGGGCCAAGGCCAGGGCTGTCCCCCCGACGAAGGCCCAGCGAGGCGTTGCTCCAGACAGGGAGAGCTGCTTTAAGCGCTGCCAAATCGAGGGCTTGGCCAAGCGTGTGGCAAGCGTGCTTATCACCCGTTCCTCCAGCCCCTCCAGCTTTGGGCGGGCCGCCTCGATTTCCTGTGAAAGCGCTTCCCGGATCCGGTCATCAAGGTCCCTAGACCACATCGCGGATCACCCCCCGCTGCGCCAGCCGCGCCCGCACCAGGGCCCGGCCCCGATGGAGTCTGGTCTTCACGGTCCCCAGCCTTATGCCAAGGATCTGGGAGATCTCAGAAAGATCGAGCTCATGCCAGTACCGCAGAACCATGGGTGCCCGGTAGGCTTCTGGCAACGACCACACCGCCTCCCTCACCGCCTCTTCAACCTCCTCCTTCCACACGGCCTCGGCTGGGTCAGGGGCGTAATGGAGCTTGGCAGGTGGGTCCTGCCTGCGCCTTTTTCTCAGCATGTTCTTGGCCACGTTGGCGGCTACTGTGAACAGCCACGTGGAGAACTTACGCGAAAGGTCGTAGCGATGGAGGCGCTCATAGGCGCGGATGAATGCCTCCTGAACGGCATCCTCTGCGTCAGCCCTGTTTCGCAGGATGGCCACGGACACCCCGTATACGGCCTCTTTGTATCGGCGCACAATCTCCCCCCACGCTTCCAGGTCTCCCGCAAGGCTCTTCTGCACAAGCTCCAGCTCCCCCGGGATCAACCCCAGCCTCCTTCCGTTTCAATATACACCTTGGGGGCACTCTGGGTTCCCCGGGACAGTCGTCCCCCCCGGACCGGACGGACCCCCCAT
>CAYUWL010000030.1:0-12582 GCA_964448595.1 uncultured Thermotogaceae bacterium | reverse complement strand
GGGCTGGCGCACTGCCCGGGCTTCGTCCAGGCGCCGGACCGGGGCGTTGTGAGGCGCCTCCCTCAAAAGCTCCGGGGACTCCTTGGCCTCCCGGGCGATCTTTTCCATGGCCTGACAGAAGGCGTCCAGGACCTCCTTGGGCTCGGTCTCGGTGGGCTCGATCATCAGCGCCTCTTTTACGATCAGGGGGAAGTAGATCGTAGGCGGGTGGAAGCCGTAGTCGATGAGGCGCTTGGCGATATCCAGCGTTCTTATGCCCTCACCGAGGCCCGCCCCGGAGAGGACGAACTCGTGCTTGCACAGCCGATCGTAGGGGAGCTTGTAAGTTTTCTTCAGCCTTTCCTTGAGATAGTTGGCCGCCAGCACCGCTCCTGCGGACACCTCCCTGAGCCCCTCGTCCCCAAGGAGGAGGATGTAGGCCAAGGCTTTGACAATCACCAGAAAATTTCCGAAGTAGGGGTGCACCCGGCCGATCGACTTTGGCCGGTCCCAATCCAAGGTGTACCGGTCACCTTTGCGCACGATTTGAGGCACCGGGAGGTAAGGGACCAAAGGCTCGGAGACGGTCAGCGGCCCTGCCCCCGGCCCTCCCCCGCCGTGAGGGGTGGAAAAGGTCTTGTGCAAGTTAAAGTGGAACACATCCGCACCCATGTCCCCGGGCCGGGCACGGCCCAGGTACGAGTTCAGATTCGCTCCATCGAAGTAACACAGCCCCCCGGCCTCGTGGACGAGCTGGGTGATCTCTAGGATATCTTCCTCGAAGATCCCCAGGGTGTTGGGCACGGTGAGCATGATCCCGGCCACATCCTCCCCGAGCGCCGCCCTGAGGGCGGATAGGTCCACCATCCCCCGGTCATCGGAAGGGATGGACACCACCTTGAAGCCGGCCATGGTGGCGGAAGCCGGGTTCGTCCCATGGGCCGAGTCGGGAAGTAAGATCTTCCTGCGCTTTTCGAGCTCGCCCCGGTCCTCGAAGTAGCGTTTAAAAAGGAGCATCCCGGTGAGCTCGCCGTGGGCACCCGCCGCCGGCTGCAGGGTTATCCCCGGCATCCCCGCGATTCCCTTCAAGTATTCGGAAAGCTCCCACAGCACTCCCAGCGCCCCCTGGACATCCTCCTCGGGGAGGAGGGGGTGGAGGCCGGAGAAGCCCGGAAGCCGGGCCAGGGCCTCGTGGAGCTTTGGGTTGTACTTCATGGTGCAGCTTCCCAAGGGATAAAATCCCGTGTCCACCCCGTAGTTCATCCGGGAAAGGCGTGTGTAGTGCCGCACGAGCTCGGGCTGGGAGACCTCCGGAAGCCAAGGGGGGGCCTTGCGCCTTAGCCCCTCGGGGATGAAGGACAGTATTTCCTCTTCAGGACGGCCAAGGGGGGGCAGGGAAGTCCCCCTGCGGCCGGGAGCCCCTAGCTCGTATATAGTGCCCATGGCTACCTTCCCCCTTTCAACGCCTCCACGAACCGGGTGAGCTCCTCCTGTGTCCTCTTTTCCGTTACCGCCACAAGAAAAGCTCCCTCAAGCCCGGCTTTGGCCACAAGCTCGGGAGGAAGGACGGCGATCCCCGCCCCCCGGAGGCGGGCCACCGCCTCCTCCGGGTCAGCGCAGCGCACGGCGAACTCGTTGAAGAAAGGCCCGGAGAAGGCGAGCTCGAAGCCGGGCAAGGAGGAGATCCGATCCGCCAGCTCATGGGCCCGCTCCATGGAGGCAAGGGCCACCTGCCTTAGGCCCTCCGGCCCCAGGGCGGCAAGGTACACCGTGGCCGCAAGGGCGCAAAGGGCGGAGTTCGTACAGATGTTGGAGGTGGCCCGCTCCCGGCGGATGTGCTGCTCCCGGGTCTGGAAGGCCATCACGTAGCCAGGCCTCCCCTCGGCGTCCACCGTCCTTCCGGCCAGGCGCCCCGGCATCCGCCGGAGGTACTCGCCCCTGGTGGCGAAGATGCCAAGGAGCGGCCCCCCAAAGCCCATGGGGTTCCCAAGCACCTGGCCTTCTCCCACCACCACATCGGCCCCAAAGCTCCCCGGCGGCTCGAGCACCGCCAGGGCAATCGGGTTTACATACACGATCAAAAAGGCCTTTTCGATGCGTTCCTTAAGCCCGGAAAGGTCCTCGATGACCCCGAAGAAGTTGGGCTGCTGGACGACCAGGGCACACAGCTCGTCCGGAATCCCCTCCACCGTCAGCCTCCCCTCCTCGCTATAGGGGACGTCTAAAAGCTCAAGCCCCGCCCCCCAGGCGTAGGTGGCGAGTACCTCCCGCACCTGGGGATTCAAGGACCGGGGGACGAGCACGCGGTGGCCGCCCGCCGTGCGGTGGGCCATGAGGACTGCCTCGGCCAGGGCGGTGGCACCATCGTACATGGAAGAGTTGGCCACCTCCATCCCGGTGAGCTCACATACCATCGTCTGGTACTCAAACATCCAGGTAAGGGTCCCCTGGGAGACCTCGGGCTGGTACGGGGTGTAGGCAGTGTAAAACTCCGGCAGGGACACCACGTAGTCCACCACGGCCGGCACGAAGTGATCGTAGATCCCGCCACCGAGGAAAGGGATGAGCCCCCTTCCGGTGGAACGTTCCGCAAGCCCCTCGAGATGGCGGCGGACCCCGGCCTCGTCCCCCCGGGGGAGGCCTAGGGGTCGGTATCGCCTCCGCACCTCCTCCGGGATATCGGAAAACAGGGCCTCCAGGGATTGGAGGCCGATGGCGGAAAGCATCTCGCGGATGTCCTCGGGCGTGTGGGGGATGTACTCCGTCACCCTTCCCCTCCCACCAGCTTCTCGTAGCCGGCCGCGTCAAGGAGCTCATCCAGCTCGGCCGGGTTTCCCATCTTGAGGACGAATAGCCAGCCCTTGCCATAGGGGTCCTTGTTCACCAGCTCCGGGGAGGATTCAAGCTCGTCGTTTTTGGCAACCACCTCCCCGGAGACCGGGGCGTACACCTCGCCCACAGCCTTCACCGATTCCACGGTGGCCACTTGCTCCCCCTTGCTTACGGTCCTCCCCACCTCGGGGAGCTCCACGAACACGATGTCACCGAGCTCCTTTTGGGCGTGGTGGGTGATCCCCACCCTTACTTTCCCATCCTCGGGCTTCGCCCACTCGTGGTCCTTGGTGTACTTGAGATCTTTTGGAATCACGAATTCCTCCTTTCTAAAATGGTACTTCCTCCTTCCGTGCCGGTGGATAGAAGGCCGCGTAGTCTTTGTGGAACAGGAGCCTCACCTTGCCGGTGGGGCCGTTGCGTTGCTTGGCGATGATGAGCTCGGCCTCGGACACCGTCCCGGACCCCCCGGGGTCCTCATAGTAATCGGGCCGGTAGATGAACGCGACAAGATCCGCGTCCTGTTCGATGGCCCCCGATTCCCGTAGGTCCGAAAGTTGTGGCCTTTTGGACTCCCTCCTTTCCACCGCCCGGTTGAGCTGGGAACAGGCGATCACCGGGATGGAAAGCTCCCGGGCCAGTCCCTTTAAGGTCCGGGAGATGTAGGCGATCTCCTGCTCCCTCACGTCGGTACGGATCCCAGCTTCCACGAGCTGCAGGTAATCCACGATCAAAAGGTCCAGTTTGTGCTCCAGGGCCATTCGGCGGGCCTTGGCTTTAATGGACAGGACCGACGCCCCAGGGGTGTCGTCCACCAAGATCGACGCCTGGTGGATGCGGCCTGCGGCCTCGGCGATCTGCCCCCACTTGGCCGGGGGCAGATACCCCGACCGGAGGGAGTGGAGGTTCACCTGGGCCTCCGCACACAGGAGCCGCTCCAGCACCTGCTCCTTTGTCATCTCCAGGGAGAAGATACCCACGGACTTCTTCTGGCGGATGGCAGCATCCCGGGCAATGGAGAGGACGAACGAGGTCTTGCCCGTACCCGGACGCCCGGCGATCACGGCCAGATCGGCCGGATGAAAACCGGAGGTAAGGTCGTCGAGCTGATCAAAGCCGCTGAACACGACCCCCTGAGGTCGGCGTTCAGGGTCTTTGTGCAAAGCCTCAAGGAAGTCCAGGTGTTCGTAGAGAAACTCACTCAAAAGGTGGTAGTCAGGGCGGGACTCGCGCTGGGCGATCTCGAAGATGAGCTCGCCCGCCCTGTCCAGGGCTTCCTCCACGTCCAACTCCTCGCGATAGCCGAGCTCGGCCACCTGCCCCCCGGCCTGGATCAGCCATCTTCGCAAGGCCTTCGTTTCAACAATCTCGATGTAGTGATCCAAGGCCGCCAGCGTGGTCACCCGGGTCAAAAGCTCGTGCAGGTAAGTGCGGCCCCCAATGGCATCGAGCTTGTTGCGCTCCTCGAGGTAATTCGCCACCGTGACCGCGTCCGGGAGTTGACCGTGGTTGAACAGCTCTACGATTGCCCGATAGATCTCCCGGTGGGCCTTGAAGTAGAAGTGATCAGGGTGCAGACGGGTTACCACCCGGGGGACCGCTTCCTCGGGTTCAAGCATGGCCGCCCCCAAGATCACTTGCTCGGCTTCCTTATTCTTGGGGATGGGCCTGATTCCCTCATCCAGCACGTCTGACATCGACCTTTCATCATATCCCCTTGCCCACCCTGCGGCCAAGGACAAATGAGACGTTTTGTGGCGGGGCATTCCGGCGGCTATACTTGTCCTCGCTCACTTGAATCTGGAAAGGAGGAGAAAGTTTGGCTTTGCTAACGATGAAGGAGCTCCTTGAATGTGGGGTTCACTTTGGGCATCGAACCCGTAAATGGAACCCCAAGATGGCCCGTTTTATCTATACCGAGCGAAAGGGGATTCACATAATCGACCTGGGCAAGACGCTCGAGCTTTTTGAGCGTGCGTACAGCTTCGTGCGGGATCAGGTGGCCCAGGGCAAGGATGTCCTGTTTGTGGGCACCAAAAAGCAGGTGCAGGGCACCATAGAGGAGGAAGCACGACGCTGCGGGGCCCATTGGGTGAACCGCCGCTGGCTGGGCGGCACGCTCACCAACTTTGAGACCATCCGCAGGCGGGTCCTGTACATGCTCGAGCTCGAGCGGAACCTGGAGGAAGGGGCGTTCGAGCGCCTCCCCTTGAAGGAGCGGATCAAGCTGGAAAAGAAGCTCGCCAAGCTCCGTAGGAACTTGGATGGCCTGCGGGAGATGGAGAAGCTCCCCGGGGTGGTATACGTGGTCGACCCCACGGTGGAGGTCCATGCAGTACGGGAAGCCAATATCCTGGGGATCCCCATCGTGGCCATCTGTGATACCAATTGTGACCCGGACCTCATCGACTACCCGATCCCGGGAAACGACGACGCCATCAAGGCCACTCGGCTCATCACTTCCCGGATCGCCGATGCGGTGATCGAGGGGCGGGAAGGGCTTCAGACCACGGAGGCCCCGGCCGCCCCTGAAGCGGAGGCCGAAGAGGCCGCAGAAGAGGAAGAAACCGTCGCCAGCATGGACGAGATCCCCCTGGACGAGGTGGAGCTCGAGGAGCACTACGAGGAAATGCTGGAGGAGCTGATCGAAGAGGAAGACAAGGAGGTCTGATGGAGATCACAAGGGAGTTGATCAAGCGCCTCCGGGAAGAGACCGGGGTGGGCATCATGGACTGCAAGGCCGCCCTGACCAAGGCGGGTGGGGACCTGGAGAAGGCTAAGCAGATCCTGCGCACTGAGGGGAAGGAGTTCCTGGCCCACCAGACCCGGGAGGCCAAGGAGGGCAGGATAGAGGCCTACGTCCACCACTCGGGCAAGGTGGGGGTGCTCGTCGAGGTTAACACCAACACCGACTTCGCTGCCAACTCTCAAGATTTTCGTGATTTTGTTCGCAATCTAGCTATGCAGATCGCCGCGGCAAAACCCCGCTGGATCTCGCCTGAGGACGTGCCGCAAGAGGTGGTTGAGCAAGAACGGGAGATCCTGAAAAAGCAAGCTGAAAAGGAGGGAAAACCTCCACACATCGTAGAGAAGATAGTGGAGGGGCGGCTTGCCAAGTTCTACGAGGAAAGCTGTCTTGTTAAGCAGCCGTACATCCGGGATCCCTCCGGCAAGATGAAGGTGGAGGATTTGCTGGCCGATCTGGGGGCCAAGCTGGGTGAGCCGGTGGTGATCCGGAGGTTCGTGCGGTTCGAGGTGGGGGAGGGGTGAAGGAAAGGCTCAGCTGGCGCCGGGCGGTCCTGAAGCTCTCGGGGGAGCTTCTAGGTGGGGAAAAAGGCCCCTTGGACGAGCGGGGCCTTGTTTTTTTCGCCCAGGAGATCCGTGAGGCGCGCAAGGCCGGGGTGGAGCTGGCGGTGGTGCCTGGGGGTGGGAACATCGCGCGGGGGGCCGCCCTGCCGCACATCCCCCAAACCACGGGGCACACCATCGGGATGCTGGCCACCTTGATCAACGGCCTGGCCCTGCGGGAGGCCCTGGCCCAGGCAGGGGTGCCGAGCCTCCTGATGTCAGCAATCCCGTGTGCTGGGGTTGCCGAGCCGGTGGACCCATGGAGGGCCAGAGAGGCCCTGGGGGAGGGGAAGGTGGTGCTCCTTTCCGCCGGGACCGGAAACCCGTTTGTCACCACGGACACCGCGGCGGTGATCCGGGCCTTGGCCCTCCAGGCCGAGGTGGTGCTCAAGGGTTCCAAGGTGGCCGGGGTTTACCCCGACGATCCCAAGGCCGTACCCGACGTCCAACCCCTCCCTCGGATCTCGCATAAGGAGTATCTCGCGCGGGGGCTGCGGGTGATGGACCTGGCGGCCGTGTCCATCGCCGGCGACCACGGCCTTCCGATCTTCGTCTTCCGGGCGGACCGGCCCGGGGGGCTCCTTTCCGCCCTGCAAGGTAAGGGCGGCTCCCTGATCGGCTGATCCTTCCACCTCGGGCCTGGCTAACATCAGCTTCGACTAAGGATGCGCTAGGATGCTGAAGGTCTTTCCTGGGCGGTGGCTCCCAACGCAGTGTCCCTTTGCGACGGAGATGATCTATCGGGAAGAAATCGAGGTGCCGCTTGCGAAGTGGCTCATGGGGTTTTTCGCCCTGTTTGCCCTGGGGTTCGCTTGGGCTTTGGTTTACCAGCTCCTCATAGGCCCCATCGGCGAAAATCCCGCCCCCACCTGGTTCTGGGGACTCATGATGGCCATCCAGCTTGGAGTGCTCGTGTTGCTGAGGAACTTCAGGCGGCTCGAAGTCGAGATGACCAAGCGGCACATCACTGTGGGCTTCGGGGCCATCCGGCGGACCATCCCATGGGATAGGGTGGCCGAGGCCCGGCGGGATGAGCGCTCGCTCCTCTCCTACGGTGGCGCAGGATGGAGATTGAGCTGGAGTCGGCGCAGAGGTGGCTGGATCATGGCCTTCGTAGATCCCCGCAGCCCCAGGGTCGTGCTCGAGCTCCGTGGCGGGAGATTGCGGGAGCTCGTTTTCTCCACCCGCCGTCCGGAAGAGGTCCGTCGCCTGATTGGGGAGAGGTTGGGCGGGGCATGCTAGGGGCCACCGAAAACCTGGGGGACCTTGAAATACCCGTCTTGCCTGTCGGGGGCGTTGGCCAGGGCCTCCTCCTGCGATAGCGACTCCCGGGGCTCGTCCTCCCGCCAGGCGTTCACCCTCCCCGGCAGGGGCTCAAACGGGGGTACCCCTTCCGTATCCAGCTCCGTAAGCTTCTGAAAGTACTCCAGGATGCGGGTGAGATCGGCCCGGAGGGCCTCCCTTTCCGCCGGCGAAAGCTCAAGGCCGGAGAGCCTTTCGATCCTGGCCATCAGCCGCTCGTCGATCATTCACACCCCCAAAAGCTCTAGTTCCTCCCCGAACCTGCGCTCCACTTCCCGGCGCAGCCGCTCGGGCACCCCCTTTTCCGCAAGCCTTCTTGCCTCGACCCGGGCCTGCTCCAGAAGCCCCAGGTCCCGGATCAGGTTGGCCGCCTTGAGCCGGGACACAAAGCCATGTTGGGCCGTCCCCAAGAGGTCCCCCGGCCCCCGGATCTGAAGGTCCGCCTCCGCAATCTTAAACCCATCGGTAAGGTCGCGAAAGGCCGAAAGGCGCCGCCTTGCCTCCTCCGTCTTGGGGTCAGCGATGGCATAGCACACCGCCTCCTGGCCTCCCCGGCCGATCCTGCCCCTGAGCTGGTGCAGTTGCGCCAGGCCGAACCTATCGGCGTGCTCGATCACCATGAACGAGGCGTCCGGGACGTCCAATCCCACCTCCACCACCGTGGTGGCCACAAGCACTTTCACCTCCCCCGCCCGAAACGCGGACATCGCTGCCCGTTTCTCCTCCGGGGGCATGCGGCCGTGCAGGAGGCCCACCTGCTCTCTTCCGAACCGCCGGGCCAGCTCCTCGTAGGCCTGGGTGGCGGCCCGCAGGTCAAGCTCCTCCGATTCCTCCACCAGCGGAAAGATCACGTAGCCCTTCTCCCCCCGGGCGAGGAACCCCTCCACCTCCCGGTACACCTCCTCCCGACGGGACTCCGACACCCACACGGTGCGGACTTTCTCCCGGGGCATGGGCATCTCCTCCAGCACCGAGAGGGCGAACTCCCCATACAGGGTGAGGACCACCGTGCGGGGGATAGGGGTGGCGGACATGACCAGGATGTTGGTGCCCTCGCCCTTCTTCTCCAGGGCCGCCCGCTGCACCACCCCAAACCGGTGCTGCTCGTCCACCACCGCCAGCCCCAGGTCGCGGAAGCTTACGTCTTCCTGGATCAGGGCATGGGTGCCCACCACCACGTCCACCTCGCCCTTGGCGATCTCAGCGAGGACCCGCCGCCTTCTAGTCCCGATCCCACCTACTAAGAGCTCTACACGAATAGGAAGGCCGGAGAAAAGTTCTTGGAGCACGAAAAAGTGTTGCTCGGCCAGGATCTCCGTGGGGGCCATGAACGCGGCCTGGGAGCCGGCGGAGCAGGCCATGACGCACGCCCCGGCGGCCACCACGGTTTTTCCGGCCCCCACGTCCCCCTGTAAGAGGCGCAGCATGGGGTAAGGGGCCCTTAGGTCCTGTTCGATGGCCTGCAAAGCCCGCTTTTGAGAGGGGGTGAGGTCAAAGCCGAGGCCTTGCACGAAGCGCTCCACGAGCCTTTGGTCCGGCTGAAGGGAGCGGCCGCGGGCCTCCTTTTTGTACCTTAGGGCCAGCCCAAGCTGCAGCAAGAAAAGCTCCTCGAAGGCCAGGGCTTTCCTTGCGCGCTCGAAATCCTGGGGGCCTCGGGGAAAGTGGATCCTCCGGATCGCCTCCCGGCGGGGAGGAAGGCCCAGCCTCCGGCGGACCTCCTCGGGCAGGATCTCGGGGATCACACTCCCGTAGCGGCGCAGACTGCGCCGGATGAGCCAGCGCAGGCTGGCCTGGCTCAGCCCTTCCGTGGCCGGGTAGATGGGCACCCAGCGGCCTGTGTGGAAACCCGCCCCGGCCGGCTCCCACACCGGGTTTTCCATCTGCAGCTCCCCGAACCTCCTCTGCACCTTGCCGTAAAAGGCGTACTTCTCCCCTTGTCGGAGCTCGTCCCATAGCCAGGGTTGGTTGAACCAGATGGTGAAAAGAAACCCTGTGCCGTCGTCCACCGCGACCTTTATCAGCTCCAAATGTGGCCTTACCCGCATCCTGGACTTTGCCCGCACGGTGCCCACCACCGTCACGGCGTCCCCGTCGGCCAGCTCTCCTATGGCCTTCTGCACCGACCGGTCCTCCAGCCGGCGGGGGAAGAAGGTAAGGAGGTCCTCGAGCGTCTCGATACCGAGCTTATGAAGGAGCGCGGCCCTCTTTTCCCCCACCCCGGCTGCCTCCGTCACCGGGCGGGCAAGGTCCTCGGGGCAGGGCCGCCTGCCCCTCCCCAATGATGTCAAAAGCTCCTCAAGCTCTTCCAAGGCCTTGGCCCGGGCCGCCGGGCTCATCTCGGAATAGCCGGCCACGGTCCTTTTCCCCTCGGGCAGGTGGCGGCTTACGAAGGCCTCAAGCCCCCCTAAGGCAGCACGGTCCTGAAACCCCCGCGCCCGCTCGAGCTCCACCACCTTGCGCACTAGCTCGATCCGTTCTTCAAGGCCCCTTGTTTTAGCCATATGGACAAATCTATCTATAATAAGCGCCCTTGCGTGGGAGCCAAGGAGGGAAGATGATCCGCGTTTATCCTGATCGCGTATTACGGCGCCGGGCCAAGGAAGTTGAGCCCGAAAGCCCAGCCGCCCGCAAGGCAGCTCAGAAGCTGCGGGAGGTCTTTTCCCAGGTGGAGGCATTGGGGCTTGCCGCCAACCAGGTGGGGCTCCTTTTTCGGGTCATCCTGGTCCGTTTGGGCGAGGAGGAGCGGATCCTCCTCAATCCCGAGGTGATCTGGCGCTCAGAGGAGCTTGAGCTAGAAAGTGAGGCCTGCCTTTCCGTCCCCGGGGTGGAGGCGGACCTGGCGCGACCGAAAGAGGTCCGCGTGCGGGCTCTCTCCGAGGATGGGAAGGAGGTCGACCTTCACCTGGAGGGGCTTGAGGCCCGCCTTCTCTTGCACGAGATCGATCACCTGGATGGGGTCCTGTATCTGGACCACCTCTCAGCCGGAGAGCGGCGCCGGCTCTTGCGGGAGTACCGCAAGCTGCGCTCCCGGAAAGAAGAAAACAGAAGGCTAGCCCACTCAGAAACTTGAAGAACTTAAGGATCGCGTTTGCCGGGACCGGGGAGTTCGCCGTGCCTGTCCTTCGTGCCCTGGCCGAAGCCGGGCGGATCCTCCTTGTGATTACCCAGCCAGACCGGCCGGCAGGCCGCGGGCTTTCCCCAAAGCCCCCGCCGGTGAAAACGGCCGCAGAAGAGCTCGCCCTTTCGGTGATCCAGCCCCCGTCCATCAACGCCCCGGAGCCCTTGAGCCGGCTCCACTCGCTCAAGTTGGACCTTTTGGTGGTGGCCGCCTTCGGCCAACTCCTGAAAAGGCAGGTTCTCCAGATCCCTCGGCTCGGCTGCATCAACGTTCATGCCTCGCTCCTCCCCAACTACCGAGGGGCGGCCCCGGTGGCTTGGGCCATCCTCAACGGGGAGCGAAAGACCGGAGTCACCATCTTCCTCCTAGATGAGGGCATGGACACCGGCCCCATCCTGCTTCAGGAGGAGGTGGAGATCGGGCCGGATGAGACGCGGGGGGAGCTTGAGGGGCGCCTGGCCGAGCTTGGGGGGAGGCTGCTTGTGGAGGCGATAGAGGGGTATGCACGGGGCCGCATCCGTCCAAGGCCGCAGCCGAAGGAGGGGAGTTTGGCCCCCCGGCTCCGTAAGGAGGACGGGGAAATAGACTGGTCCTGGCCGGCAGAGCGGGTGCACAACTGGGTGCGGGGCATGAACCCCTGGCCTTCGGCCTTCACCCGCTTCCGCGGACGCCTCCTAAAAATCCACCGCACAAAGGTTTTAGAAGGGGGCCCTGGCGGCCCTCCGGGGACCATCACCATAAAAGAAAAGCGACTTTGCGTCATCTGTGGCACGGGGGCGGTGGAGCTCCTCGAACTGCAACCCGAGGGAAAGCGCCGCATGTCGGGGCTCGATTTCCTGAACGGCTATCGCCCAAGGCCAAGCGAACGCCTGGGCCAGTAGGATACACTAGAGGGTCGATGGGCACGGCGCGGGTGTACCTGGTAGCGAAGGCGGAAGGCCATCGGGAGGGGGTGGAGAAGGCCCTGCGGCTCCTCTCCTCTCAGGAGGACCTACTCCCCCTTTTTCACGGGGAGCAGGTGCTTGTGAAGCCCAATTGCGTCTCCGCCACGCGAAAGCTTTCCGCCACCCACCCTGGGGCCCTGGAGGCGGTGCTGGAACTCATCTTCTCCTTCGGGCCACGGCGGGTGATCCTGGGCGAGGGCTCGGCGGAGGATACCATGCGCGCGTTCCACAACTTCGGCTACACCGCCCTTGCAAGAAAATTCGATCTAGAATTCCTCGATCTCAATCAGGACGAAGACACCACGCTTACGATCTACGATCGGGCCGGCCGGCCCCGAGAGGTCCGGGTCGCCCGGACCGCCCTGGAGTCGGTGCGGGTTTCGGTGGCCGTGCCCAAGACCCACGATACGGTGATCTTGACTGCCTCCCTCAAGAACATGGTTGTGGGGGCGATCCGGAATCCCGACAAGATGGCCATCCATCAGGGGTACCCTGCGATCAACCTGAACCTCGCCCTGTTGGCCCGGCGCCTGGTGCCGCACCTTGCGGTGATCGACGGGTACGTGGGGATGGAGGGCGATGGGCCCACGCAAGGCGATCCAGTGGACCATCGGATGGCCCTGGCCGGGACCGACCCCGTAGCCGTGGACGCAGCGTGCGCCTACCTCATGGGCTTTTCCCCCGAGGAGATCGGCTACCTCCAGCACGCGGCCCGCCTGGGGCTGGGAACGGCGGACTTAAAGAAGGTTGAGGTAATGGGTTCTCCGCTGGAGGAGGCCTGCCGAAGCTACCGCCCCCACCGCACCTACCGCAAGCAGCTTCACTGGCAGCCCTCCGAGAAGCTTCTGGCCGTACTTGAACGTCCTTAGCGGACGCGGAGGCGGAAGTAAACGTGGAGCAGAGCCCCTACCGTAGCACCGACCCAGGTGCCGAACGCAAGATCCTGAAAACCGGCGCCCATGGCTGCTCCCACCGCGGCGCCCAACAAAAGATCGCGGCCCAGACCCCACCACCAGGGCCCGGGCCGCTTTTCCCTCACGCCTCTTGAGTGCACCGCTC
>CAYUWL010000029.1:0-12600 GCA_964448595.1 uncultured Thermotogaceae bacterium | reverse complement strand
GGGAGTTCATGTCCGCAGCTAGAGCATTCGCCCGTACCAAGCCCATCGTGGCCTACAAGGCAGGGCGATTCGCGGAATCCGCCAAGGCCGCTGCCTCCCACACCGGGGCCATGGCCGGGGAGGATGCCGTCTACGATGCCGCCTTCCAGCGGGCGGGCATGGTACGGGTGTTCGAGATCGGGGACATCTTTGACTGTGCGGAGCTCGTGGCCCGGGTCCGCCCCCCCTTGGGGCCGAACCTGGCCATCATCACCAACGCCGGTGGTCCAGGGGTGATGGCCACCGATGCCCTCATCGCCCGACAGGGCAAGCTTGCCGAGTTATCGCAGGAAACCATCGACAAACTGAGTGAGGTCCTGCCGCCCTTCTGGTCCCATGGGAACCCGGTGGACGTCTTGGGGGATGCCCCGCCGGCCCGCTACGCTAAGGCCACGGAGGCGGCGCTCTCCGACCCGGGCGTGGACGCGGCCTTGGTGATCCTCACCCCACAGGCGATGACCGATGCCACCGGGACCGCCCGGGCCATAGCCGAGCTGGCTCAGAAGGCCCGCAAGCCCATCCTCGCTGCCTGGATGGGCGGAGAGGCGGTGCGGGAAGGGATCCAGATCCTCAACGAGGCCGGGGTCCCTACATATGCCACCCCGGAACAGGCGGTGCGGGCGTTCATGCACCTGGTGGAGTACGGCCGCAACCTGGAGATGCTCTATCAGACGCCTCGGGAGGTGCCGGTCAGGCTCAACGATGTGGACAGGAAGCAGGTCCGAAGGCGTTTTGCCAAAGTGTTCGCGGAAGGCCCTGAGGTGCTCACCGAGGAGCTCTCCAAGGAGCTCCTTTCGGCTTACGGCATCCCGGTCACCGAGCCCAGGCCCGCCCGTACCCCAGAGGAAGCCGTAGCGATAGCCGAAGAGCTGGGGTATCCCGTGGTGCTCAAGGTGTGGTCCCCACAGATCACCCACAAGACGGACGTGGGCGGGGTGGCACTGAACCTGTGCAACGCCCAAGCCGTCAGAACGGCCTTTGAGAACATCGTGAAGAAAGCGAAGCACCATCGGCCGGATGCGGAGGTCCACGGGGTTACGGTTCAAAAAATGATCGCTGTCCAGGACGGGTTCGAGATGATCCTGGGGGCGAAGAAGGATCCCACCTTCGGCACGGTGATCATGGCCGGGATGGGAGGGATCGCCGCCGAGGTATTCCGTGACCGGGCACTAGGCCTGCCGCCGCTGAACGAGCGGTTGGCCTACAGGATGCTGGAATCACTAAGGTCTTGGAAGCTGCTTGCGGGCTATCGGGGCCGCCCCGGGGTAAATCTGGACAAGCTCATCGAAATCCTAATGCGCTTTTCGTACCTCGTGGCCGACTTCCCTGAGATCAAGGAACTCGACGTCAACCCCCTGCTCGCCACCCCCAAGGACGTGATCGCCCTGGATGCCCGGGTGGTGGTGGACAAGGACGTGGTCGGAAAGCCCATTCGCCCCTATTCGCATCTTGTGATCCGCCCCTATCCCGAGGGCTACGAGCGGAAGATCACCCTTAAGGATGGCACCGAGATGCTCCTCAGGCCCATCCGTCCCGAGGATGAGCCCATGTGGCATAAGATGCTGGCGTCCGCATCCCGCGAGTCAATCAGGTTCCGCTTCCGGTACATCTTCAAAGAGACCACGCACGAGATGGCCATCCCTTATTGCTTTATCGACTACGATCGGGAGATGGCGATCGTGGCCATCGTAGAGGAAGACGGACAATCGAAGATGGCCGGGGTGGGGCGCTTGGTGGCAGACCCGGACAGGGAGATCGCCGAATACGCGGTGTTTGTGGCCGACCCCTGGCAGAACCGGGGCCTGGGCGGGGCGCTCACCGATTACTCCCTGGAGATCGCGAAGGGTTGGGGGATCAAGGAAGTACGGGCGGAGACCACCCCGGACAACTTCCGGATGATCGCCATCTTCCGGGACCGGGGCTTTTCCATCGAGCACCGCCGCGATGAGGGCGTGGTGCTGGCGGCAAAACGGCTTAATTAATTTTGCGGGAACCCCAAAATTGAATTTTAAATTTAGGGGTCCCCGCAAAATTCTTTGAGAATTTTGCGGGGTACTATAAAAAGAAGGGCGGGGCACCGTCTTGGTGCCCCGCCCGACGATCTCACTTACGTTCCCCGATGGGAAGCAAGGTCTTTCCGTGCACGGTGTTGATGAGGATGGCTGCGGAGGCGTACCAGGCGATCAGGGCGCACACTATCCCCTCGTAGCCGGCGATGGTATGAACCACCGGCACGAACTCCCCGATCCCCAGGAGGAAGAACAGGATGGTGAGCGTGATGAACACCCAGGTGATGACCTTGGGGAGCTTGAGGGAGGCGATGGTGGCGTAGGCGGTGAAGATGCCCCAGGCAAACAGGACGATGGCCACGCCGGCCGGGGGCACCTCCGGGGCAATCCCGGCCCAGGCCAGGATCTCAAACAGTGCAAGGCCGATCCAAAACGCACCGAATGAGCTGAAGCAGGTCCCGCCGAAGATGTCCCCCCGGCGAAGGTCCCACATCCCGGCCAAAAACTGCGCCAGCCCCCCGTAGAGCATGGCCACCGGCATCACGATGCCCACCGTGGCCGCATCCACCCAGCCTGCGTTCACGATGTTGAGGATGAAAGTGGACAGGGCAAAACCCCCGAGCCCAAGCGGAGCAGGATTGGCGATCGCTTTGTTTTCCATCTTACCTCCTTATCCCTTGTAGCCAACCATTTCTTTTAGGTGGTCCACCGACTCTGGGTTACGCAGGGTGGTGACGTCCCCAACGGGCTCACCCCGCACCAAGGCCTTCAGCACCCGGCGCATGATCTTCCCGGAGCGGGTCTTGGGAAGATCGTCAACGAAGTAGATCTCCGCCGGCCGGGCGGTGGGGCCGATGTATTGGTCCACCGTCTTTATAAGTTCACGTTTGAGGTCGTCCGAGGCTTGCGCACCCGCCTTGAGCAGGGCAAACGCGATGGGCACTTCCCCCTTGACCTCGTCCGGCTTGGACACCACCGCCACCTCCGAGACCAGCGGGTGCTGGGTCAGGGCGTCCTCCACCTCCGCGGTGGCCAGGCGATGTCCGGCCACGTTCATCACGTCGTCGACTCGTCCTGTGATGCGGATGTTGCCCATCTCGTCCCGGCGGGCGCCGTCCCGGGTGAAGTAATACTTGGGTCCGTACTCACCGAAGTAGGTGGCCTTGTACTTCTCCGGGTCGCCGTAAAGACCCCGCAGAAGGGCCGGCGGGAACGGGGGTTTAAGCACGAGATACCCACCCTCGCCAGGGGACACCGGCTGCCCCCCGGCGTCGAGGATATCGGCCCGGATCCCGGGGAAGGGCCGTCCAGCCACGGTGGGTATGAACGGGCCGATCCCGGGCAGCGCCTCAACACAGGTGGCCCCGGTCTCGGTCTGCCACCAGGTGTCGATGATCGGGCAGCGCTCGCCCCCGATGTGCTTGAAGTACCATAGCCACGCCTCCTCGTTGATGGGCTCGCCCACCGTGCCCAGGACCCTGAGGGATGAGAGGTCGTACTTCTTCGGCCACTCCTCGCCCCACTTTACGTGCATCCTGATAGCGGTCGGCGCAGTGTAATACACGGTCACTTTGTGTTTCTGGATGGTGGCCCACATGCGGCCGTAGTCCGGGAAGTCCGGCGAACCCTCGTACACCACCGTGGCCACCCCGTTCATCAGGGGGCCGTAGTTGATGTAGGTGTGCCCGGTGATCCAGCCCACGTCGGCGGTGCACCAGTGGATGTCATCCTCATGCAAATTGAAGTCCCACTTACAAGTGGCATAAGCCTGCACCGCATAGCCCCCGGTGGTGTGCATGACCCCCTTGGGCTTGCCAGTGGTTCCGGAGGTGTACAGGATGAACGCCAGGTCCTCGGCGTCCATCTCCTCAGGCGGGCACTCTGCCGGCTGGTCCTTGACCAGCTCGTGGTACCAGACGTCGCGGCCCTCATTCCAGGGGATCTCATTCCCGGCACGGCGGACTACGATCACCTTCTCCACCGAGGTCCCGGCGATGCCCTTGTCCGCGTTGGGTTTAAGGGAGACAAGCTTGCCCCGCCGGTAGTAGCCGTCGGCGGTGATCAGCACCTTGGCCCCACAGTCCACCATCCGGTCCCTGAGCGACTCGGCGGAGAAGGCGGAGAACACCACCGAGTGCACCGCCCCGATCCTCACCACTGCCTGCATGGCGATGACCGCCTCCGGGATCATGGGGAGGTAGATCCCCACCCGGTCGCCCTTCTTAACCCCCAGGGATTTGAGGGCATTGGCCAGGCGGGACACCTCCTCAAGGAGCTCCTTGTAGGTGAAGGTCCGGTTCGGCTCGTCCGGGGGCTCCGGCTCCCAGATCAAGGCCACCTTGTCGCCCTTGCCCGCCTCGACGTGCCGGTCGAGGGAGTTGTAGGACAGGTTAAGTTTTCCGCCTACGAACCAGCGGAAGGCGTACGGCTCTTCCTCATACACCTTGTCCCACCGCTTGAACCAGGTGATCTCTTCGGCCCGCTTCTCCCAAAAGGCGAGCGGGTCCGCTGCCGCCTCCTCGTAGATCTTAGGATCGGCCGCCCAAGCCCGCTCCCGCAGCTCATCGGTAGGCCAGAACCAGTTCTCACGCTTGGGATCTGGCTCTACCCACTTCTTCGTCTCGGCCACCTTGCAAATCCCTCCTTTCATGGTTTGAACGTTACGTTTGATCGCGGAATCTTACCCAAAACGAGCGGGCACATAAAATGGGGCCGCAAGGAGGCTATCTAAAGGGGTTTTGCGCCGCGGACGCCTGTCGCGTACAAACTCTAGGGAGGCTGGGGACGAAATGCGCAGGGTGCTTAGGTGGTTGAGGGACAGTTTCATCTCGGGGCTCCTCGTGGTGCTCCCGTTGGGGCTTACCCTGTACGTCCTGTGGCTCCTTTACAGGCTCCTCCGGGGAGCCTTAGGGCCAAACACTCCGTTCGCCCAGCTCCTCACCCGTACCTTCGGCCGGTACATCCCGGGCACGGAGGTTGTGATCACCGTTTTGGTGGTGGTCGTGATCGGGGTAGCCGCCCGAAACTGGCTTGGGCGCACGCTCCTAGCCTCCCTGGAGAAGTTGGTGCTTTCGCTTCCGGTCGTAAGAAGGCTATACTGGGCCAGCCGGCAGCTGTCTCGCGCCCTGCTCAGGCGAGATCTGACCCAAGGGGGGCCTGGGCGGCTGGTGCTGATGGAATATCCGAGAGAAGGGTACTACGTGATGGGCGTCCTTACCAACGACGATGTGGGTTCTTTCGGGGAAGTGTTCGAGGAGCCGTGTGTGTCGGTGTACATCCCTACCGCCCCAAATCCCCTGTCCGGTTGGGTATTCTTCGTACCCAAGGAGCGGGTGATCCCCGTGGACATGACCGTGGATGAGGGGCTCACCCTGGTGCTTTCGGGCGGGGTGGTGGCACCGGAGGGCAGAAGCCCCCATCATAAGGGGGGAGCACAGGAGGAACCCAGTGCCGATCAGACGGGATGACCGGGATCGTTACGTCGAAGTAGAGCTCAGGCGGGGAGAGGAGCCGCTCTGGCTAAGATGCGGCTCCTGCGGCGAGCTTGTGTTCCGCCGCCGGCTCCGGGAAAACAATTACATCTGCCCCCGCTGCGGAGCTTACTTCTTCCTCACAGCTGAAGAGAGGATTGCGGCCTTGGTGGACGAGGGCACGTTCCAAGAGCTGACCTTGCCCCTGGAGTCGGATGACCCGCTCTCCTTTTCCGATCGCAAACCCTATGCCGACAGGCTGCGAGAGGCCCGCGAGTCCACCGGCCTTTCCGATGCGGTGGTCGTCGGTACGGGAAACATCGCGGGCCACAGGGTGATGCTGGCGGTGATGGACTTCCGCTTCATCGGGGGGTCCATGGGCATCGTGGCAGGAGAGCAGCTTGCGTTTGCCATGGAACGGGCAGCGGAGGAGCGCATCCCGTTCGTGTTCGTGGTGGCCTCGGGCGGTGCCCGGGTGCAAGAGGGGGTACTTTCGCTCCTTCAGATGGCCAAGACGGTGGCCGCCCGCCAGAGGCTGGCGCAAGCCGGGGTCCCCTACATAGCCGTGCTCACCTATCCCTCCACCGGGGGGGTGATGGCCTCCCTGGCTTCCTTAGCCGACATCACCTTGGCAGAGCAAGGGGCTCTCATCGGATTCGCCGGGCCGCGGGTCATCCAGCAGACCACCGGGGAAAAACTGCCCCCGGGGTTTCAGCGGGCCCGCTACGCCCTGGAACATGGGCTTGTGGACAGAGTTGTGCCGCGAGAGGGGCTCCGCGAGGAGCTGGTACGGGTGCTCCAGGTCCTGGAAGGGGTGACAAGTGGCGGATGAGCGCACCATTCGGGCTCTAGAGGAAAAGGTGGCCGAGCTCCGCCGCCTGGTGGAAGAGGATGGGGTAGACCTGCAGGAGGAGCTGGTGCTGCTCGAACGGCGGCTCCAGGCCTTAAGGCGGCAGCACTACGAGAGCCTCTCCGATTGGGATCGGGTGCGCCTGGCCCGGCATCCCAACCGCCCCCGCGGCCTAGAGCTGGTAAAGCGTGTGTGCGAGGACTTCTATGAGCTTCGGGGAGACCGGATGGGGGGCGACGACCCAGCGCTCCGTGGCGGGCTCGCCCGGCTGGACGGAAGGCCGGTGGCGGTCCTGTTCCATCACCGAGGGTGCTCGCCGGAGGAACAGCGGGCGTGCCGGGGCGGCATGGCCCTGCCTTCTGGCTACCGCAAGGCGGCCCGCATCATGCACATCGCGGAAAGATTACGACTTGCGGTGGTGACGTTCATCGATACCCCCGGGGCATACCCTGGGATTGAGGCCGAGGCCGCAAACATCGCCGGGGCGATCGCCGAGTGCATCGCTACCATGCTCTCCCTCTCGGTGCCCACGGTGGCGGTGATCCTAGGGGAGGGGGGCTCTGGCGGGGCGATCGCCCTGGCCGCGGCGGACCGAGTACTGATGCTGGAGAACTCCACCTACACCGTGATCTCCCCGGAGGGGGCGGCGGCCATCCTGTGGAAGGACGCAGCCGCCGCACCCCAGGCCGCCCAGGCTCTGGCCCTGTCCGCCCCCCGGCTCCTGGAGCTGGGGGTGATCGACGAGGTGATCCCCGAGCCCTTGGGCGGCGCCCACGTGGACCCCGACGCCACAGCCCAGGCGATCCGGGACGCCGTGGTAAGGCACGTCTCCGAACTTGAGGGCCTCCCGCTGGACGAGCGGCGCAAGTTGCGTTACAGTCGGTATCGAAATGCGGGGAACTGTGGCGCCAAAGCAAAGGCAGATTAACCCCTGCCTAGGGTGTCAAAATCGGTGTTCCTACATCTTCCAGGGGCTTTCGCCAGAGGCGTTCGCCGAGCTATCCACAGTCATGCGCCCCATGCAGCTCGATCGTGGGGAGGCGGTGTTCCACGAGGGCATGCCCGCCTTCGGGCTCTACATCCTGTGCCAGGGCAAAGTGAAGCTGGCCAAGCACACACGGGGCGGCCGCTCCCAGATCCTCAAGCTCCTCGGCCCCGGGGAGATCCTGGGGGAAAAGACCCTGTTCGACCAAGAGACCTACACTTGCTATGCCAAGACCTTGGAGCCCTCACAGCTCATGTTCATCCCACGCGAGGACTTCCTCGCCTTCGTCAAGCGGCATCCGGAGGTGGCCATCAGGCTCATCGAAAAGTTATCCCGCGAGCTTAAGGTGTTCGGGGATAGACTAGTCGAAATAACCTCCCGTTCGGCAAAGGAACGGGTGGCTCGGGTGCTCTTGGAGCTCGCTCGCGCCTTTGGAGAGGAGCGGGAGGAGGGCCTGGACATCGGGGTGGAGCTCCCTCGGGCTGAGCTCGCTGAGATGGCAAGCGTCTCCACCGAAACCGCGATCCGCATCCTCTCGGAGCTGAAGGAGCGCGACATCCTCGCCCTCCCCGGGCACCGCATCGTGATCAAGAGACTGGACGCCTTGCAGGGGCTCGTCCACCCCTTCCGCACCTTCCTCCGTGAGAACTTGGTCTAATTTGCTCCGCGAAAGCGGAGCTTCCGCGGACAGGATGCTCATCGGGATGGGAAACCCCCTGGGTCGCGACGACGGGGTAGGCGTTTACGTGGCTCAAGCCCTGTCCGGGGCTCCTGGCTGGAGGGTGATCCCCGCCGGGCCCTCCCTGGAGAACGCCCTAGGGAGGGTATGCCGGGAAAGGCCGGCCCTGCTGGTCATTGTGGATGCCGCGGACATGGGGCTTTCCCCCGGTAGCTTCCGCCGTCTCCCCCTGAGGGGGGCCGAGCGCATGCTCGGCTCTACCCATGCGTTGCCTTTGGGGTTTCTGCTGGGGCTGATCACGGACGTGGCCAGGGAGGTGGCGTTGGTGGGTATCCAGCCCCGCGACCTCTCCCTAGGGGAAGGGCTCACCCCAGAGGTCAGGAAGGGGGCCGATGAGCTTATCTCACTGCTGCAAGAGGTGGCGATCGAAACCATTCCCTGGCTTGCCTGACCCTATCAATGCTTGCCTCTCCCCCGGTCGAGGTTTAATCTAACTGGAGAGGAGACCTATGGCCAAGACCAAAGCCCCGACCAAGAGGATGACCTACCAGGAGTTTCTGTCCTGGTGTGACGAGGACACCTGGGCGGAATGGGTGGACGGGGAGGTAGTTATGGTGACACCGGCTTCGGATCGCCATCAGGACCTGGTGAGATTCTTGATCCAAGTGCTCGGCACTTACGTGGAAGCGAAAGCACTGGGGGTAGTGAGGCCAGCTCCTTTCCAGATGTACTTGCCAGAGCTCCGACGGGGACGGGAGCCGGATTTCATGTTCATCGCAAGTGGCCACCTAGATCGGCTAAAAGATAGGTACCTTGAGGGTCCTGCCGATCTGGTGGTGGAAATTGTCTCCCCGGAATCCCGCCTCCGGGACCGGGGCGAGAAATACGCCGAGTACGAGCTGGCCGGAGTACCCGAGTACTGGCTTATCGATCCTGAGCTTCAGCGGGCGGATTTTTACGTGCTGGACAAGACCGGCCGCTTCCGGCTTATGGATCTGGAGCCGGAGGGGGTGTTCAGGTCTCAAGCAATCCCCGGCTTCTCGCTCAAGTCAGAGTGGCTATGGCAGGAGCCCCTCCCGAAAGTCCTGGAGGTCCTGAAGGAGCTGGGGGTCATCTAGCCTGGGCTAGTCCAGGTAGCCGAGGTCCCGCAGCCGCTGTTCCACCTCTTTTTCCTCCTCGGGGCTGTAGGCGGAGAGGAACCCCTCGGTGAGGAGCCGCTCCCGGAGCACCGCCTCCACGTACTCCTCCACGGAGTCCGCCGAAAGTTCAGCCAGGTGCTCCTCGATCGCCCGCACGATCTCCTCCGCTATCTCCACCTTCTTTCTCCCCTCACCCATCACTCATCCCCCATCACGGAAAGCACCAGGTCCTTCACCTCAAGTATGGACCTTTCCTTCCGCTTGTCCAGCCTCGGGTAGGCGATGAAGATCCCGTGGGGGGCGTGGTTGGCATCGTCCGGACCGATGTCGTTTTCATGGAAGTGAATCCTTCCCCAGCCCACCGTGCCGATGGATCGCCACCTGAGGTCCCCGAAGTATACGATCAGATCCGGCGGGATTCCCTGCACCTTGCGGTAGAGCTCCTCCGGCCGGAATACCCGCGTGCCGATGGGACGGCCCGCCTCGTCCGGGATGGCGGCGAGACGCTCGGCGAGCTCCGTCCGCACCTCCTCGTAGCGCTCAGGGGGAAGTGAGCCCTGGGGCTCGCGGCCGGCCACGTTCAGGAACACCCGGCCGTAGTAGCCGCCCTCCCCCCAGGCCACCGTGCGGGACCAGTCCACGAGGTTCCTCCGAATGAGCTCCCCCATGCGGGTAGGCTTCTTCGGATATTCCTTGAGCGCAAGATAACCTTGCTCGATCAGCCACTCGTTGATCCCGATCCCCCCTTCCATCCTCTGGGCCCCATGGTCCGAGACGACCAGCACCTGCGTCCCCCCGGGGAGGTCAGAGAGGAGCTCGGCGAGCTTTTCGTCAAGCAACCGGTAGTATTCGCGCAGGGCGTCCCGGAAGGGGCTTTGGGGGTCGTGCTTGGGATGGGCGGGATCGTGATGGGCCCAAAGGCCGTGGTGGATCCGGTCCGGCCCCATCTCCACCATGGCAAAGAAATCCCAAGTCCCCTGCGAAACGAGCTTCCTCGCCAGGGCAAACCGCCTTTCGGTCATGGAGTGAACCTGCTTTATAAGCCAAGCCTTGTCCTCGGTGCGAAAGTCGCGCACGTCCGGCATGTAGTCGCCCACCCAGCGGGCGATCTTCCCCTTGAGGGAGGCAGGGTAGGTGTAGTCGGCGTCCGTGCTAGGGGTGAGAGGACCGGATACAAGCAGGCCCCGAACTGGTTTAGGAGGGTAGGTTCCCGGGATCCCAAGGAGGATGGAGCGCAGGCCTCGCCGGCCCAGCACGTCCCATACCGCGGGGGCAGAAAACCGCGCCGAGGAGGCCACGCCCAGCCCTTCGTAGCTATGGTCCATGCGGTTACGGAAGCCGTACACCCCAAGCTCGCCGGGGTCCTTCCCCGTCATCATGCACATCCAGGCCGGCACCGTGATGGGCGGATCCACCGACCGCAGGCGGGAGAAGGTCCCACTCCGGATCAGCTCCCCCAAGGCGGGGAGGTCCGGCAGAAATTCTTCTATCAGGTCAGGGTCGGCACAGTCCAAACCGATGACTGCCATCCTTTTCATGTTGCCCCCACGGATGTCGGATTTCGGTTTACGGGTAACGGTTTACGGATCACGGCTTGCGGCCTCCATGAGGATCCGTGCGACCTCTGGCCGTGTTACCTCGGGCGGGGGCATCTTCCCTTCCCGCAGCATGGCCCGAAGCTGCGTGCCCGAGAGGATAACACGCTCCTCCGCAGGATGGGGACAGGTCTTCTCCGTGGCCATGCCCCCGCAACGCTTGCACCAGAACGCCGGCTGGAATTTCAGGGGAAAGATCCCAAGCTCCTCTGGGGAAAACCGGTCGAAAATCTCCTGAGCTGCGTAGGGCCCGTAAAAATTCCCGACGCCTGCGTGGTCCCTGCCGACGATGAAGTGGGTGGCCCCGAAGTTCTTCCGGGCAAGAGCATGGAAGATCGCCTCCCGTGGCCCGGCATAACGCATGTTCGCCGGAAAGGCCACGATCAACACCCGGTCCTTGGGGAAGTAGCTGTCGATCAAGGCCCGATAGGTGGCGAGGCGCACCTTGGCGGGCACGTCCCCGGGCTTGGTCTCCCCCATGAGCGGCGAAAGCAAAAGACCATCGCATATCTCCAGGCCGCAGCGGAGGAGGTACTCGTGAGCCCGGTGAAGCGGATTCCTCGTTTGAAAGGCAGCTACGGTCTTCCAGCCCCGAGCGGCGATGGCCGCCCGTGTCTCCTTCGGGGTGAGGGAGATCTCCGGGAACTCCGGCTCAGGAAGGGAGAAGGCCCACACGTCCCCCCCGACAAGGATGGTGGGCTCACCGAAGAGCCTGGCCACCCCGGGGTGGTCCTGGTCGTCTGTGCCGAAGACCCCTCGCGCCTCCCAAGCCGGATTGCGCTCGAAGACCTCAAGGCCCTCGATGACCCCAACGGGCTCCCCTTTTGGCCCCACCAGCGCGGCCATGCCTCCGGGGCGAAGGGAACTCGCCGTCTCCTCCTCCACCGGAAGCACGATGGGGATGGACCATACCGTGGCGTCCGGAAGGCGCATCGTTTCCACAACTCTCCGGTAGGCCTGCTCGCGCATGAAGCCGGTCAGGGGGGAGTATACCCCCGTGGCCAGACAGTAAAGCTCCCGCAGGTAGTAAGGGGAGAGCTTTATGGCTGGGAGCCCGGCCGCCTCGCGACACATGGCCTCCGCCTCCTTGGACGAGAGCACCCGCTCCACCAGCACCCCACCGTGGGGCGGAATTAGACCATGATCCGTGACCCGTGATCCGTGACCTGTGATCCGTGACCCGTGATCCGTAGCCGTCGGGGTTGGTGTGACCTGCACCGCCGGATTACGGTTAACGGGTGACGGATTACGGATTACGGTTAACGGTTTACGGTTTACGGAAACCGGGATGAGCTCGTGCTCTTCGAGGTAGCGGATGACCTTGGCGCAGGATTCGGCCACCGTTTCCCGGTCGGTGTTACAGATCACCTCTGGGTTTTCCGGCTCCTCGTAGGGGTCGTCGATCCCTGTGAAGCCGCGGATCTCCCCGGCCAGGGCCTTCTTGTAAAGATTTTTTGGGTCACGCTTGATGAGGACGGAGAGGGGACAGCGGCAGTACACCTCGACGAAGCGAGGCGCTCGGGCCCTTGCTGCCCGCCGGGCCTCACGGTAGGGCGAGACGAAGGCGGCGAGCACCGCCACGCCGTTTTGGGCAAGGAGCCCTGCCACGAAGGAGACGCGCCGGATGTTCTCGTCCCTGTCCTCCTTAGAGAAACCCAGGTCCCGCGTCAGGTCTTGGCGGACGATGTCGCCGTCAAGGCGCTGCACGTGCGGCACCCCCCGGCGGCGGAGCTCTTCCTCCACGGCCTTAGCCAAAGTGGTCTTCCCGGAGGCGGGAAGCCCGGTGAACCACACCACAAACCCTTTCTGCACGTACTCCTCCCTTTCGATCCTC
>CAYUWL010000028.1:0-12790 GCA_964448595.1 uncultured Thermotogaceae bacterium | reverse complement strand
CTTTACTTTTGCCGGCATGGCCGTAATACCTCCATGTGGTTGAAGAATGTAACTGGGCGAGCAAGGCGATCTCGCCCAGGGGCTGAAGCTGCCGGGTCTTCGAGGCCTCTTCGAACCCAGATCGCCGTCCTTTTCAAATTTCGTCGGGAGAGAGACCCTCCAGGCTTCTTCCCGGTGTTAAAAGGGAGAAGGCTGGCCTGGAGGTCACAACCTCATAACCAAGACTTAGGCTTCTTGTTCCAAACCTAGAAATCGCCTGGTTTCGGAGAGAAAGGTTTCCGTCTGCTTTCGTGACGCCTTTACGTCTTTTTGGGCGAACATCGGTTGAGCTCCCTAGTCCGCAACTTGGTTTTGAACCTACCTAATTTTTCTCCGGTGCACCAGTACACCGGTGCACCGGGTTTTTCCCTTTGGCTCGCAAAATCGGATCTAAAGCTCGCCCCAGTTTTTGCCCAGCTTGATGTCTACCTTGAGGGGGGCTTTGAGCTCCCACACGCCCTCCATGGCATCCCGCACCACCCGCTGGGCGATTTCTACCTCCCCCTCGTCCACCTCGAAGATCAGCTCGTCGTGGATCTGGAGGATCATGTCCCCTGGAAACTCCCCCTCTTCCCACAGTCGGTGGAGCTTCAGCATGGCCAGCTTCATAAGGTCAGCTGCCGAGCCCTGGATGGGGGTGTTGATGGCATTGCGCCGGTCGTACCCCTGACGCCGCTTATCCTGGGAGGTGAGCCCGGGAAGCGGCCGCCTGCGCCCCAAGATCGTCCGGGCGTACCCGGTACGGGTGGCCTCCTCCACCATCCGGTCGATGAATGCCTTAACCCCCGGGTAAGCAGCGAAGAAACGGTCGATGAAGAGCTTGGCGTCGGATTGGGGAATCCCAAGGTCCCGGGCTAGTCCATAAGGGCTGATCCCGTACACGATGCCGAAGTTCACCCTCTTTGCCACTGTGCGCATGTGGGGGTCCACCTTGTCCTGCGACACCCCGAAGATCTCCGCCGCAGTCCGCTGGTGTAGATCCTCCCCGGCGCGAAAGGCCTCGATCAGCCGCTCGTCTTCGGAAAGATGGGCCAAGATGCGGAGCTCGATCTGGGAGTAGTCGGCCGCAAGGAGCAGGCGCCCGGGCGGGGCGACGAACGCCCGCCGGATGTCCACCCCCACTTCATGCCGGGCGGGGATGTTCTGAAGGTTGGGATCGGAGGAAGACAGGCGCCCCGTAGCCGTCCCGGTCTGGTTGAACGAGGTGTGAATGCGGCCGGTCTTCGGATTTACGCACCCGGGGAGCTTTTCGATGTAGGTGTTCCGGAGCTTCTCCAGCTCCCGGTAGGCGATGAGCTTGCCCGGAAGTTCGTGCAGCGCCGCCAGCTCCCTCAGCACCTGGGCGTCGGTGGAAGGGCCGGTTTTCGTCTTGGCGATGACCGGGAGCTTAAGCCGCTCGTACAGGACCTCGCGCACCTGAGGCACGGAGTCGGGGTTGAACGGCCCTCCGGCCAGCGCAAACAGCTCCTCCCTGAGGCGCTCGATCAAAAGCTCAAGTTCTTTTCCCTGTTCCCTGAGGACCTGGGGATCGAGGAGCACCCCCCGCCGCTCCATCCAGGCCAGCACCTTGATCAAGGGGACCTCCACCTGTTCGAATAGAGGTAAAAGTTCGTTTTGCCTCAGCTTTTCTGTTAAGGGGGCCCGCAGGCGGCACACCACCTCGGCGTCCTCGGCAGCATACCGGCCGGCCCGGGCCAGAGGCACCTCTCGTATTTCCCCCTCCCCACCCTCGGCGAGGAGCTCCTTATACGATTGCACCCGCTGGCCGAGTTCGTCCCGCACGATCGTCTCAAGCCCGTGGGAGGGAGCATTGGGACGGAGGAGCCAGTGGGCGATCATGGCGTCGAAGCAGATCCCTTGCACATCGATCCCGTAGCGGGCCAGGACTTCAATGTCGTACTTGAGGTTTTGGCCGATCACGCGGGGCCGCTCCCCCTCAAGGAGCGGCCTCAGGGCGGAAAGCACCTGGGAAAGCGGGAGCTGGTCT
Source organism: uncultured Thermotogaceae bacterium (assembly GCA_964448595.1). Classification (GTDB taxonomy): domain Bacteria; phylum Bipolaricaulota; class Bipolaricaulia; order Bipolaricaulales; family Bipolaricaulaceae; genus 64-32. Next base: position 10,764 of record CAYUWL010000028.1, on the reverse strand, counting down.
GGAACGCCCAGATAATCATGCCCCACGGGGATATAGTAGCCCTCGTAGGGGCGCAGGGCCAAGGCGATCCCCACGATCTCCGCCGCGTGCGGGTCCTTGCCCGTGGTCTCAAGGTCCAGGGAGAACTCCTCCGCCTTATGAACACGCGCCACCAGGTCTTCTAGCTCCTCCTGAGAGGTTACGAGCCGATAGACCGGCTCCGGCACTTCCTTCACCTTGAGCTCAGCCAGGATGGATTTAAATTCGAGCTCCTCAAGAAGGGGGATCAGCTCGTCAGGATCGATCTCGGCTGGCCTCAGGTCGGAAAGGGAGATGTCCAGGGGGACGTCCCGCAAGCGGACCAGCTCCTGGGAGAGGAGTGCCTCCTTTCGGTGCTCCCTTAAGGCTTGGGCCACCTTGCGGTTGGGAATCCGCTCCGCCGCCTCGAGCACTCCTTCAAGGGAGCCATACTCCGAGAGGAGTTTCTTGGCGGTCTTCTCTCCTATCCCCCTGACCCCGGGCACGTTGTCCGAGGCGTCCCCCACAAGGGCGAGCAGATCCACAATCTTATCTGGGGGTACGCCGAACTTCTCTTCTACCCCTTGGGGATCGAGGAGCGTGAGCCCCTCACTTGGTTTCCTTCCCGGGCGCAAGAGGAACACCCGGTCGGAGACGAGCTGGGCCATGTCCTTGTCGCCTGTGAGGTTCAGGACCTGGGTGCCTTCCCTTTCCGCTAGGTGCGATAGGGTGGCCATGATGTCGTCCGCCTCGAAGCCGGGCATTTCAAGCCTGGGGATGCCCAGGGCGTCGAGGAGTTCCTTAACCCTGGGGAGCTGCTGGGCCAGGGGGGCGGGCATTTCCTTGCGCGTGGCCTTGTAGGCGGCGAACTCCTGGTGGCGTACGGTCACCCCTCCGGCGTCGAAGGCCACCGCCACGTACCGGGAGGGGTACTGGCGCAGGGCCATAAGCAAAGTGCGCAAAAAGCCGTACACGGCGTTCACCGGCTCGCCCCGGGAGGTGGTGAGCTCTGGGATGGCGTAGAAGGAGCGGAACAGGGCAGAGTGGCCATCGACCAGAAGAAGCCGCTCCGGCACTTCCTCGATCGAAAGCGCCTGATATACCGTCATCTTCCCTCGTCAAACAGGGCACATACCGCCACTGCCAGGGCGTCCGCTGCGTGGTCCGAGGCCAGGTCCTGTGTGGAAAGGAGATGTTCCATCATGCGGAGCATTTGGTCTTTAGGGGCCGAGCCGGATCCTGTGATCCATTTTTTGATCTCCCGGGGTGCGTAGCTTTTGAGGGCTCGCCCTTCGGCCAGGAGTTTGATCACCCCCACCACCTGAGCGGTGAGCATGGCCGAAGGGGCGTTTCGGGCAAGATACACCTCCTCCACCGCCACCGCATCGGGCTCATATTCCTCAACGACCCGGTGAAGCTCCCGGTAGATCTTGCCCAAGCGGCTGGGGAGCGGGGCCTGTGAGGAGGTCCGCACGGTGCCGCAGGCAAGCGGCCGCAGCCCCTCGCCGGATTCCTCAACCACCCCATAGCCGCAAGCTGCAAGGCCCGGGTCTACCCCTAGCACCCTCATCCTGTCCTCACAGAAGCTCCTTAAGTTTCGCTAGCCTCGGGTCCGGCCCGCGGGTGGTGGCTTCGCAGCCGGGGCGGTGGTCCTCGAAGTTGAGGTTCGCCCCGCAGCTTGGGCAGATGCCCCGGCAGTCGGGACGGCATAGCGGTCGGGGGGAGATGGCCAAGCGCACCCCGGATTCGATCAGGGGCGAAAGCTCCAAGAACGTCCCCGCTTCCTCCACCGGCACCTCCAGGAAGTCCTTGCGGTGAAACTCCTCAACCAGCTCGGCCAGGCATCGGGAACAGCGGCGGTGGATCCGTCCCTTCACCTCCAGGGTCAGGAACACCCGAGCTGCTTGGTAAAAGGCGCTTGCGCTCACCTGGACCGGTCCCTCCAGGGCCAGGCGCTCCCCCCACCAGTCCAGGGTGGGGATCTCCTCCTGCCCCCTTGTGTGAAACAGCTGGCCGGGCGCAGCCCTAAGTCGAGCAAGTTCAAGCCTCATCTTTCCCTCCTCAGGTGCAGGGCCAAGTCCGCTGCCCTCCGCACCTCCCTGACATCGTGTACCCGCAGGATATCTGCTCCCCGCACCACCGCCACCGCACAGGCCGCGAGCGTTCCCTCTAGCCGTTCCTCCACCCCGAGGCCGAGGATGGCCCCGATGAATGACTTGCGGGACGGACCCACAAGCACCGGAAACCCAAGCTCCACGAGCTCTGGCAGGCGCCTCAGGAGCTCCAGATTGTGTTCCACCGTTTTCCCAAAGCCAATCCCGGGGTCGACGGCGATGGCCTCCCGTGGGATCCCTTGGCTTTGGGCGTAAAGGGCCCGCTCGGCCAGGAACTCCCGCACTTCCCTAACTACGTCCTCATAGTGCGGGGCTTGCTGCATGGTCTTTGGGGTGCCGAGCATGTGCATGAGCACGAGCCCTGCTCCGAACTCGGCCACCACGGAGGCCATGGCCGGATCGAACCTCAAGGCGGAGATGTCGTTTACGATGCTAGCTCCGGCACGCAAGGCGGCTTCGGCCACCTCGGCCTTGGTGGTGTCTATGGAAATGGGTATCCGGAGCTTTCCCCGCAGGCGCTCAAGCACCGGGATCACCCTCCGGAGCTCCTCCTCCACCGGAACGGGTTCCGCCCCCGGACGGCTCGACTCCCCCCCGACATCGATGATGTCGGCCCCTTCTTTCTCCATGATGAGGGCACGCTTCACTGCGGCATCCGGGGAAAGGAACCGACCCCCGTCTGAGAACGAATCGGGGGTGACGTTGAGTATCCCCATGATCAGAACGCGCCCATCAGGGTTAAGCTCCCTCCAGCGGAACATGTCAAAGACAAGTATAGCATGCCCTGGATTTGCCCTGGGCGGTGCTTCCCCCTACCATTTGAGCTCAAGGGGGATCCGACATGAAAGTGCTTCTTATCAAAGAGGTGCCGGGACTTGGAATCCCGGGGGATGTGGTCGAGGTCAAGGACGGCTATGCCCGCAACTATTTGCTTCCCAGGGGCCTTGCCACCATGCCAAGGCCACACGAGATGGCCCGTTTTTCTAAGCTTCGGGCCAAATACGAAGCCGAGCTTGCCGACAGGCGCACCCGAGCGCAGCTTTTGGCGGGGAAGCTTTCGGGTGTCAAGCTCAGCTTTGCCCGGAAGGTCCACGACGAAGACAAGCTCTACGCCGCGGTTCGCCCTCAGGACGTGGCCAAGGCCATCGAGGAAAGCTTTGGGGAGAAGGTGGACCCCCGCCGCATCCGAATGGAGCCCATTGAGGCCCTGGGTGAGTACGAGGTTGAGGTCGGCATCTACGAGGACATCGCTGCCAAGATCACGGTCACGGTAACCGCCGCCGACTGATGGACCCCGGCCCCAAAGGGGGCATTGCACTGGTTAGGTCCCTCGCGCGGAAGGTCACGCGCTTTTTCGGCATCGGCCCGTTCTTGGGGGATGTTTTGCGGGGCGCCCTGGGGACGGGGATGGCCCGAGGGGTGGGCTTGGCGCGGGAGGCCGCCTTGGCTCACGTTTTCGGCGCCTCTTCGGCCTACGACGCTTTTCTCATCGCCTACTTCGTCCCCCACCTTTTGCGCCGGCTCCTAGGCGAAGGGGGGTTGGCTGCGGCCTTCCTCCCGGTGTACGTACGCGCCGAGGAGCGAGGGGAAGGCGCTCCCCTTGTCCGGGCCACCTTGTTCTCCCTCCTGTTCATACTGGTACCCGTATGTACCTTGGGCTGCCTTCTTGCCCCTTGGTACATCCCCCTCCTTGCCGCTGGCTTTCCCCCGGAAAAACTCTCACTTGCAGTTTCCTTGGCCCGGTGGGTGTTTCCCTTCCTTGCGCTTTCCTCCCTCTCGGCCCTGGCTGGGGGGGTGCTCAATGCACACGGTCGATTCTTCCTGCCCGCCCTCTCCCCGGCGGTCCTGAGCCTTGGGATGATCCTAGGGGCGCTAATTTTCTCCCACACCTTTTCCCCGCCCATCCTCGGGGTCGTGGTGGGGGTGCTCCTCGGAGGGGCAGGGATGGTGGCGCTTCAGCTGCCCTGGGCAGCGGTGCACTTCAAAGGGGAGGGAGAGGTACGCCTAGGAGAGCTCAAGGAGATGGGGCGTAGGCTCCTTCCGGTGCTCGGCGGGCTTGCAGTGGCGGAAGTGAACCTGCTTGTGGATAACAGACTAGCCTCCTTCCTTGCGGATGGTTCCGTGGCCGTGCTCCAGTACGCCATGCGTCTGTTTCAGCTTCCGGTGGGGATGCTGGCGGTGTCCGTGGCCACGGCCGCTTTGCCCCGGCTTTCCCGCGAGGCCCTCAGAGCTTCCGATGCGGGCTTTTCCGCCTCCCTCTCCAAGGGGGTTGGCCTTGGGGCCGCCCTGCTTCTCCCTGCCATGGCCGGGCTGCTGGTCCTGGGAAGGCCAATCGTGGCCCTTTTGTTCCAGCACGGGGCGTTCACCCAAGCCGACACACTCCGAACTTCCGGGGCGCTGTCTGCCTATCTTTCCGGCCTGTGGGCCTATGGCCTGGTGTACCTGTTCTCACGTGCTTTCTACGCCTTGGGCCGGCCTGGAGTCCCGGTTCTTACCGCGGCCGTGGCCGTGGGGGTCAACATAGGCCTGGACCTGTGGTGGGTAGGGCCATGGGGCACCTTCGGGCTAGCCCTGGCCACCGGACTTGCCGGATGGGCGGACGCGTTGCTCCAGGGGTTTGTCCTGTGGCGAGGTCGACACGGCTGGATCCCTTGGAGGACGGTGGCCCTGGCGGCAGCGACGACGTTCGGGATGGGCCTGGGGCTGTGGGCGCTCGATCGGTGGGCCCTTGCCGGCCTGGAGGCATGGGTAAGGGTATTGGTGGGGGTACCAGCCGGGCTGGGCCTTTACTTGGCCTTGGCCAAAGCCCTTGGGCTGGACCACGCCCTCAGGGGCGGATGATGAGGCCGCCTTTCTCCGGCTCCTCGGGTGGATAGGTGCCGAGCAAGGCAGTCACAAACCTATCCGGCTCCTCCTCGGAGGTGAACTCCTCGATGAAAGCGGCCAGGCCCCGGCAAGCCTCCTGCAGGGCATCCGGGTCCGCCTTCCCCTCCCGCACGAGCTCCAAAAAGACCTTTTCGAGCGGCCGGCCCAGCTTGGGCACGTACGGCTCCACCAGCTCTATCGGGGAAAGCCGCTGGGCCAAGTACTTCAGGGCGGCGGCTACCTCCAGGTCCTCGGCGGGATACCGGTGAACCAGCTGGGCGAGGACCATGCGCAGCCCCTCCAGGTAGGGGTAAAGTTCAGCCATCCCCCGCCTTTTCAAGACACCCTCGAAGCCTTCCCATAGGCGGGCGAGCTCCCGCGCCCGCCTCTCCCGGCGGTGTCGTTCCGCCGCCACCAGGAAGGGACAACTTGGGGGACAGGCAACGGATTTACGCCTGTGCGTGCCGCAACAGGTGCTACAGATCAAGGCGCCCAGGGCGGGACAGCGCCGCTCCCCCAGCCTTTCCCCACATATCGGGCAGCGTTGGGCCTCGCTCATAGGGCGCCGAAGTGGCGACGGGCCTCCTCCGACATCAGCTCCGGGGTCCAGCGGGGTTCCCACACCAGGCTCACCTCAACGTCGAACCCTGGAAACGCCTGGCGCAGGACTTCCTCCACCTGGGCGGCGAGCGTCCCGGCCAAGGGGCAACCCGGGGTGGTTAGGGTCATGTCCACGGAGATCTGGCCTCCGGAGATCTCGACGTCGTAGATCAGGCCCAGATCAACTATGTTGATGCCGAGCTCAGGGTCGATGACCCGCTCCCTCAGCACTTCCCGCACCGCGTCCGACGTAGCTTCCATCAGTGCACCTCCGCTTTGGCCATCGCCACCACGTCCGCCAGGCTCAGCCTGGACAGTTCCTCTCTGATCCGCCGCTCCAGGTACCTCCAGAGAGGGGCAGTGGGGCAGCCCTCGTCGATCTCGCAGTCCTCCCCCACGATGCAGGCCAACTTGGGGACCGGCCCTTCCAGGGCGGCGAGGACCTGGCCCACTGAGATCTCCTCCGGGGCTTTGGCCAGCCGATACCCACCGGTGCGGCCCTTCTGGGCCACCACGATGCCGGCCCCGCGTAGGTCCTGAAGGATCTTGCGCAAAAATGCCTCGGGAACGCGGTGGCGGTCGGAGAGCGCGCGGGCCGAGTGGTACCAGGCGGGCTCGACCGCAAGCTCATAGAGGATTCGCATCCCGTAGTCCGTACGCTTACTCAAGATCATGGCGCCATTTTATGCCTTGCCGGCGTTCCTCTCCACAAACCTTCTCGCCTCTTCCCTAGCCCAGGCGTCCGCCTCCTCCAACTCGGAAAGCCCGGCGAGGGGAGCTGGCGAGTGGCGGGAAAGCACCTCCGCTATCCCTTCTGCGATGGCAGGGAACGGGATCTTCCCGGCCAGGAAAGCATCGACCAATACCTCATCGGCGGCGTTGGCCACCGCCGGGGCAGTCCCCCCGACCCGGCCGGCCTCAAGCACCGCCCAGAAGGCCGGAAAGCGGTCCTCGGAAAGCTCGCAGAACGACAGGGCAAGCCGGGCCAGGGGAAGGCGGGTCGGTGGGGGGGGAAGGCGGATCGGGTGCGTGAGGGCTGCTCGGATGGGGATGCGCATGTCCGGGGCGGCGAGCTGTGCAAGGAAGGATCCATCCGAAAGCTCCAAAAGGGCGTGCACGATGGACTGGGGATGGAGGAGCACCCCGATCTCCTCCCACGCAAGGCCAAAGAGGTGATGGGCCTCGATGACCTCGAATGCCTTGTTGACCAGAGTGGCCGAGTCCACCGTGATGCGGGGGCCCATGTGCCAGGTGGGGTGTGCCAGCGCTTCTTCAGGGGTCACCCCGGAAAGCTCCTCCGGCTTCCGATCGCGGAACGGGCCGCCGGAGGCGGTGATCCATGCCCTGGCGAGCTCCTCCCGGCGCACCCCGGAAAGAAGCTGCAGCAAGGCCGCGTGCTCGGAGTCCACCGGGATGATCTGCCCGGGACGGCGGCTGGCCGCCAGGACCAGCTCCCCCCCCACCACCAGGGACTCCTTGTTCGCCAAAGCCAGGGTTTTACCTGCTTCCAAGGCCGCCAGGGTGGCCCTGAGCCCCCGTGCCCCCACCACAGCATTTAGTATGAGATCCACACCGGGCCAGGCCGCTGCCTGTGCCAGGCCCTCCGGGCCGCATGTGACCTGCACTTTCTTGGGAAGCAGTGCCCTGGCCCTGGCCGCCTCCTCGGGGCCCGCCAGGCAAACGAGCTCAACGTCGAACTCCCTGGCCAGGGCAGAAAGCTCCTCCACGCGCCTTCCGGCAGCCAAGGCTTTGATCTCGAAGGGCTCCCCTCGGGCGCGGAGCTCCCGGACCACCTCGATGGCCTGAGTCCCGATGGAGCCAGTGGCCCCGAGGATGGCCAGGCGGCGGGGTGGGAGGGTCATGTGGCGGGCTGGAGCGCCACGTCCTTCAGTACCACATCGATCTCCTCCCTCTCCAGGACTTCGTGGCGCAAAAGCTCTCTGGCCAGCCGGTCCAAGGCGATTCGGTTACGCAAAAGCAGGTCCTTGGCCCGGTGGTAGGCTCCCCTCAGGAGCTTCACGATCTCCTTGTCCACTGTGGCTGAAAGCTCCTCGGAGTGCTCATCGCTCTTTACGATCTCTTCCCCGAGGAAGACGTTGGTGCGCTCCGCCCCCAGGTTGATGGGGCCTAAAGTCTCCGACATCCCGTACTCCACCACCATGCGCTTTGCGATCTCGGTGGCCTGTTTGAAGTCCTCAGCAGCGCCGGTGGTTTGTATACCGAAAACCACCTCCTCGGCAGCCCGACCACCGAATAGCACGGTCAACTTATCGAACAGCTCATCCCGGGAAACGATGTACCGATCCTCGGTGGGAAGCTGCAAGGTAAATCCCAATGCCCCCTCCCCTCTGGGGATGATGGAGATCTTGTGCACTGGGTCTGCATGGGGGAGGAGCTTCCCCACCAAGGCATGCCCTGCCTCGTGGTAAGCGATACGTTCCTTTTCGCGTTCTGTTATGTAGAGGCCCCGCCGCTTGAGTCCGGTGAGCACGCGATCCAAGGCCTCCTCGAAGTCGGACATCTCGATATGGTCTTTCTGTGCCCTTGCGGCGAGCAGGGCCGCCTCGTTGCACAGGTTCTCAAGATCCGCGCCCACAAACCCCGGGGTCCTGCGGGCCAAAATGGAGAGGTCCACGTCCGGGCCCAGGCGCTTGTTGCGGGTGTGGATCTTGAGGATGGCCTCGCGTCCGTGAAGGTCAGGCCGGGGCACCACGATCTTGCGGTCGAAGCGTCCAGGCCTGAGCAGGGCCGGGTCGAGGACGTCAGGGCGATTGGTGGCGGCCAGCACGATGACCCCGGTGTTCGACTCAAAACCGTCCATCTCCGCCAGGAGCTGGTTCAATGTCTGCTCGCGTTCGTCGTGTCCGCCCCCGAGGCCCGCCCCCCTCTTCCTTCCCACGGCGTCGATCTCATCGATGAAGATGATGCAAGGGGCATTGGCCTTGGCCTTCTGGAACATGTCCCGGACTCTCGCTGCTCCCACCCCCACGAACATCTCCACGAAGTCCGAGCCGGAGATGGAGTAGAAGGGCACGGCGGCCTCTCCGGCGATGGCCCGGGCAAGCAGGGTCTTCCCGGTCCCAGGCGGCCCCACGAGGAGCACCCCTTTGGGGATCTCGGCCCCCAGCCGGGTGAACCGCCCGGGCGAACGCAGGTACTCGACGATCTCCCTCACTTCCTCGATGACCTCCTCGATCCCGGCCACGTCCTTAAACGTCACTTTCGTGAACTCCTTGGTCACAAGCTTCGCCCGGGACTGGCCGAACGAAAGCGCGCCTCCCCCCTGCATCCTGCGCATCATGTACATCCAGAACGCAATGATCAGGGCTACGGGAAGGAGGTATACAAGAAGCGTGATGAACCAGGAGCTGCCGCCTACGGGCTTAAAGCTATACGTCACCCCTTGGGAATCGAGTTCTTTCTGCAGGTCTGCGTAGATCGGGGAGCCCTCAGGGGGTCCCTCGGTGACAAACCTTTCCCCGGTCACCAGGTACCCCTCAATGCGGCTTCCCTGGATCACCACTTCCCGTACCTGGCCGGCGGTCAAAAGCTCTTGGAAGTGCGAGAAGGTGTACTCGCTGACGCCCCGCTGGCCCACGGGCCAGAAGGTCTGGACCATAATCAGCCCCAGCACGATCACCACAAGCATGAAGGTGAGTGTGCGAAGATTTGGCGGCGGAAAGGTTCTTCTGTTCATTCCACTCGCGATAGTTTACCTTGCAGGATACACGGGCACAACGCCGCTTGGTCCTGATCAAACGGGCGGGGTACAATGCCATCCCGATGAACAAACGCCTTTTGGTCGTCGCTTTGGTTTTGATCTGTTTTTCCTTCGCACTGGGAGGGCCGGAGAAGCTGGATCCCCTGCTCAGGCTCCTTACTTCCTCGGATTCAGACGTGGCCGTCCCCCTTTCCGGTGAGGTCCTGTCCAAGGCCTTACAGCTTGACGCGTCGGGGGAAGAAGTGCACGTCATCGTGCGGACGCAAACGCCGGGGGCAGCCTGGAACCTGCCGGGTTTCTCCCCCTCTGGAGTTTTCCAAGACTTCGCAACCGGCGCGGTGAAGCTAGAAGAACTGCTCTCCCTCTCGGACCAGCCGGAGGTGGTGTACCTGGAGGCCGCCCGCCGCCTTTCCCCGTCGCTTGATGTGTCGGTACCAGAGGTTGGGGCGCCTTCGGTGTGGGCAGGGCCTCCAGGCACCCGGGGGGGAGGGACCCTAATTGGGATCGTGGACTCAGGAATCGACCCCTTGCACCCGGACTTCCGGGTGGACCGGGACGGGGACGGCTTTGAGGAAGGCTCGCGGATCCTGTTCCTGTGGGATCAAACACTTCCCGCCGACGGAAGCGCCCTCCCTTACCACTTTAACTACGGCCGGGTTTACACGCAGCCCGAGCTTGAGGCACAAATCGCCGCACGCTACACAGAAAGCACCGACACCATGGGCCACGGCACCCACGTGGCCGGGATAGCCGCCGGGGACGGAAGCTCCTCCACGGCGGGCTATGTGGGGGTGGCCCCGGAGGCCAACCTGATCGTGGTGAAGACTACGTTTTACGATACCTCAGTGATAGATGGGATCGCGTTCGTGTTCGAGCGGGCTGAGAAGCTGGGGCTTCCCTGTGTGGTAAACCTATCCTTGGGGGGGCATGCCGGCCCGCACGACGGAACCAGTCTCTTTGAACAGGCGATCGATGCCCTGATCGACCGGCCTGGCCGGGCGATAGTGGTGGCGGCGGGGAACGAGGCTCAGGAGAAGATCCATGTGGGGGCTGAGGTGTACAGCCGTATCACCTGGCACCTGGTGGCTGAGGGTTCTCTAGTGGCGGTGCAGCTCTGGCATGGGCCAGAGGCGGCGTTCAAGGTGGAGGTGATCGCCCCCACCGGGGAACGGGTGGTGGCCTTCCCTGGAACGCAGGTTTACCGGAATACATCCATGGGGCAGGTGTGGGTGGACAACGCCTACACCGGTACCCCCGACCCCAGGAACGGCGATAAGCAGATCTACATGACGCTTACCCGAGCCCCCTGGGCCCCCTGGGGCAGTGTGTGGACGCTGGCATTGGAGTCGGTTTTCGAAGGGGGACGGGTGGATGGGTGGGTGGAGGACTCCACCAGCGGGTATTTTTTGGAAGGGGACTCCCAGATGACCATCGCCGAGCCGGGAAATGCTCATCGCGTGATCACGG
>CAYUWL010000027.1:0-15000 GCA_964448595.1 uncultured Thermotogaceae bacterium | reverse complement strand
CGACTTACCTTGACTTACCGCGTACTTCGTGCTATATTGACTTTGTGGCTTAAATTAACAAATTGGTCAAAGGGTCAAAAAGTGCCGAGGGCATTTACAGAGGCGGAGCGCGAGACGATAAGGGAGCGGCTCATCGCGGCCGGAAGGGGGCTCTTCTCCCGCTACGGCCTTAAGAAGACCACGGTGGAGGAGATCGCCCGCCGGGCCGGCGTCGCCAAGGGCACCTTCTACCTCTTCTTCCCCTCCAAGGAAGCCCTGTACGCCGAGGTCCTCCTACGGGAAGCCCCCCAGATGATGCAGAAGCTCATCGCCGAGTCCTTCGCCGCCACCGACGACGTCCGCGAGGCGATCGTCCGCTACCTCAAGGGTTTGGTAAAGCTCATTGAGACCAACGAGCTCGTGAAGGACCTCGTCTCCGATCCCTATACTCAGTCCCTACTCCTCGAGGCCCTGGACCTGCCGGAACTCCAAAGCAGCAGCCCAAAGCTCTTCTCCCCCCTCCTCGACGTCATCGCCAAGGCCCAAAAGGATGGGAAGATCGTGGAGGGAGACCCCCTAGAGATCGCCCAGATGTTCGGGGTGATCAAGGTCCTCCCCTTGTACAAAGACCAAATCCCGCCCGAACAGTACCCGCGGCTCGTGGACCGGCTCGCTCAAGTGATCGCCGACGGGCTCACCTGTCCGGCTAAGATAAACCCTGGACTGGATTTGGCCATGGATTTCAGCCGGGAAAAGGAGACGGCATGATTGAAGGTGCGATCGTCGCCGAGGAGTTGACCTACAGCTACAACGGCCTGCTTGCTGTCGACCACGTCAGCTTTAGTGTAGCTGAGGGAGAAATCCTAGGCTTTCTTGGTCCCAACGGGGCAGGCAAGACGACCACAGTCAAGATGCTGACGGGACAGCTCAGGCCCAAACAGGGCAGGGCTTACCTGCTCGGCATGGACATCACCCAACATGCGAAGAAGGTGCAGGGGCAGATTGGTGTCTGCTTCGAGGTGACCAACCTGTACGAGCAGATGACGGCTGTGGAGAACCTCAAGTTGTTCGCCCGCCTGTTTGGCATCCGGCGATTCGATGCCGAAGTCCTGCTGGAGAGGGTAGGATTGGCAGGCCGGGGCAACGATCGCGTCGAAACCTACTCCAAGGGGATGAAGCAGCGCCTGATGGTGGCGCGGGCCATCCTGAACCGCCCCAAAGTGCTGTTCCTTGACGAGCCTACCGTTGGGCTTGACCCAACGTCTGCGGAAGCCATACGGAACATCATCCTTGAGGAACGAAAGCGCGGCGCCACCGTCTTTTTGACCACCCATGACATGCTGGATGCTGAAAAGCTCTCAGACCGGGTTGCCTTCATGAATCAGGGCAAGATCGTCGCCCTGGATACGCCACACAACCTGAAACAGAAGTACGGCCGGCGAGCCCTCAAGGCGAAAGTGCTGAGTAGAGATGGCGAGCTTGAGGACCGTGAGGTGCCCATGGACACCCCGGACACGCCCCGCCTGGTGCAGGAACTCTTCTCCAAAGAGAAAGTGGTCACCGTCCACAGCGAGGAGGCGACTTTGGAAGATATCTTCATTGAGATCACTGGACGAGGGCTGGTGGAATGAATCCCCGCCTCGTCGGCAGCCTGGTCCAAAAAGACCTGTCCATCTTCTTTAGGAACCGGTTTTTTGCCGTGATTACGGTGCTGGGCATTGTCCTCTACCTGGTCATCTACTTTGTCATGCCGAAATCGGAAGATGCGACCCTGACGATAGGGCTATATGCGCCTGCCGAAATACCTGCTTTTGACCTGCTTGGGGAAGAAGGGCTGGAGTTTGAAGGCGTTGCCTCCGAGGAAGAGCTCAGGCAGGCGGTCATCGACGGCAAGGTCATCGCCGGGATATCCCTGCCAGCGGATACCCTCGGCCGACTACTTGCGGGCGAAAGACCCACAATCAATGTCTTCTTCGCTGCTGATACACCCCAGGAGACCAGAGGTGCCATCGAGGCAGTTATCCAGGAGCTGGGTTACCGGATGACAGGGCAATCGCTTGCCATAGAGGTTTCGGAGGAGGTCCTGGGGCCGGACCTGGCCGGCACCTCGCTTCCGCCGCGCAACCGGCTCCGCCCGCTCCTTGCCGCCCTGCTGATAATGGTGGAGACCATGGGGCTTGCCACCCTTATCAGCGAGGAGCTCGAGCGGCGTACCATCCAAGCCTTGCTCGTGACCCCGGCCACCGCTTCCGATGTGTTCACCGCCAAGGGCGTTGCTGGGATAAGCCTTGCTTTCGGACAGGCGGCCCTGTTCATGGCGATCGTCGGCGGCCTCAACCAAAAGCCGCTGGTCGTGCTGACCGCATTGTTCTTGGGCGCCATGTTGGTAATTGCCGCAGGTTTCATCATCGGCGCTGTGGCCAAGGACATGCTGTCCGTACTCGCTTGGAGTTTGCCAGTTATCATCATCTTCGTCATTCCTTCCATCGGCATCGCCTTTCCGGGTCGGGTTACGAGGTGGGTTGAGATATTTCCGACCTATTATTTTATGGACACGCTACATCGGGCATCCAACTTCGGCGCCGGCTGGGGCGACGTCTGGCAGAACCTGCTGATACTCTTTGGTTTCGATCTGGTCCTGATCTGGCTTGGTGTCGTCGTCCTGAGGAGGCGGACGCGATGAGCCCAAGGCGTGTCGCCATCCTGCTTGGTAAGGAGCTCGTTCAAGGTCCGAAGAATTTCATCTTCGTCTGGGTCATCGTTGGCCCCGTGGCTATATCGCTGGCCTTATCGCTCATCTTTGGGACTTTGGTCGGTGAGCAGCCCAGGCTGGGGATTGTCGCTGAGGCCGGTTCGGAACTGGTTAGGAAAGCCCGTGAGGCCGCTACGATTGCGGTGCGAACGTTCAACAGCGCCTCCGCCCTAAGGCAGGCGGTTCAAAGCGGCGTCGTGGATATGGGCGTCGTCCTGCCGGCTGACTTCGATACCTCGATAAGGAAGGGTGACAAGATCACTCTCACCGCCTTCATTTGGGGGGAGAGCCCTGCCCGAAGCCGCGCCATATTGGGGGTGACCTTGATCAACCTGGTACGGGAGATCGCCGGCCAAGAGCCGCCGCTTGAGGTTCAGAGCATTGCCCTGGGGGAGGCTGTCGAGATCCCCTGGAACGAGCGCCTGCTGCCCCTGATCGTGCTCATGGCGGTGTTCCTCGGCGGCATGTTTCTGCCGGCGACCTCGATCATAAGCGAGAAAGAGAAACGCACGCTCACGGCGTTGCGGGTCACCCCGACCACTCTTGAAGAGATCTTCCTAGCCAAGGGGTTGGTGGGGATCGGCCTCAGCCTGTTTTCGGGCGTGATTATCCTAGTCTTGAACCAGGCTTTCGGTGCCCAGCCGCTGCTATTGGTCCTGGTGCTGGCCCTTGGTGCTGTCATGGCGGCGGGGCTAGGGCTCTTGCTTGGAGCGGCGCTCAAAAACATCACTACCCTGTTTGCCGTCTGGAAGTCTGGCGGCATCCTTCTCTTCGGCCCGGCCTTCATCTACATGTTTCCCCAGATTCCCCAGTGGATTGGCCGGATCTTCCCCACCTACTACATCCTGCAGCCGGTGATCGAGATAAGCCAGCAGGGCGCCGGCTGGACAGGCGTTGCCACCAACATCTTCATCCTTATCGGCCTTGATTTCTTGCTTATCGTATCCATAACGCTGGCACTGAAAAGGAGTGAACAAATGGCCCTCCTGGCCTGACCCGGACGTTGGGGATTGACTTGAATATGTGCAGAAGCGATTTCAAAACGGGTGGGGAACGTGCCCGATCTCCGCGCTTGCAATTTGACCACAGAGAGCACCGAGACCACAGAGGAAATCATTAAGTTAACCACAAAGACATCAAGACACAAAGAAAAATTCTAGAATTCGAATCCCTTCGTGTCTTGGTGCCTTGGTGGTGAAAACCCTCAGGGCGTCCTTTTCTTTCGCCCCCAAATGAGGAAGCCTAGCGCGGCGGCGAAGGCGAGTGAGGTGATGATCCCCCACATGGCCGCGGGGGAATGCGGCAGGGCATCGAGCAGCACCCCGCCCAAGAACGGCCCGGCCGACCAGCCAAACGATTCCGCCAGGCCAAAGGCGCCCATATACCGGCCCCTCCTGGTCGGGGGCGCCAGGTCCGCCACCACCGACAAGGTAGTGGGGGCGAACAACATCTCCCCGAACGTGACTACCACGATCGCCCCCATCAGGGCCGCGTACGCCCGCATCCAGCCAAACAAGAGGTAGCCGGCCCCATACAAGAAAGCCCCGGCCACCAGGCCCAAAAGGCGTGGCCGCCGTTCCGCCCAGCGGGCAATGGGGTACTGCAGGGCCGCCACAAGTAGGCCGTTCAACGTGAGGAGTCCGCCGAAGGCGGCCTCGCTGTAACCAAGCCGGGCCACCACGAACACCGAAAGCGTGGAGACGAGCTGCCCCCCGGCCACCAAGACGAGCAGTGACAGCCCCACGAATGCTACGAACCGCAGGTCCCGGAACGTCTCGGCAAGGGACCTCAGGCCCGCCCGGGCCTCCTGGGCGTGGTGCGACTCCCGGGCGAAGGCGACGACGAGGACAAAGGCGATGAGGGAGAAAAGTGCGGTGAACGCGAACAGAGCCGCATAGGGGAAGACCATGGTCAGATACCCCCCCAGGGCCGGCCCGGCCCCCCAGCCCAGGTTCGTCCCCGCCCTGAGGAGCCCATAGCTTTCCGTGCGGCGCCCCTCCGGGGTGAGGTCGGCCACCATGGCGGAGATGGCGGGCATGGCGAATGCCCCGGTCATCCGCACCAAGAGGTACGCCCCGGCGATGGCCCACACCGGCCCGGCAAAAGCAAGAAGCAGGGTCATCCCCACGAACAGGGCCACCCGCAGCGCCATCGCCGTAAGGAGCACCGGCCGGCGACCGAAGCGGTCTGAGAGCTCTCCGCCGGCAAGTCGCCCCACCGCCGCCACCAGGGCGCTTGCCATCATGATCGTCCCCACCACGGTCATCGACAGCCCCCGCTGCTGGTTGAGGTAAAGCGAAAGGTAGGGGAGCGAGATGGAGAAGCCCATGGCGGTGATGAGCTGGATTGCGACCAGTGCCCACACCCCCCGGTCGAACCGGCGCACGAACGCCGCCACCCGCCCTTCGGCTATGGTCTTCATCCCAAAAGCTCAAACAGCCATGCGATGAGCGGGGCCAAAGCCAGGGCGGGGAGGAGGTCCGCGGGCCTGAGGTCCCGCAGTTTGAGGAGACCGATCCCCAAGGCCAGGACGATCGCCCCCCCGGCGGCCGAAAGCTCGACCACGGCCGGCGCGTCCGGGGAGAAGCCGGCCAGGCTCGTGGCAAGGAGGTGGGCGGCTAAGGTGATCCCGCCCTGGTAGACGAGGATCACAACCAGGGAGAGAAGCACCCCCGGCCCCAGGGCGGCGGCGAGCGCGGTGGCCGACACCCCGTCCAGGACGGACTTGGCCGCAAGGAGCGACCAATCCCCGAACAGGCCGTCCTGGATCGCCCCCAGGAGCGTCATGGGCCCGATGCAGAAAAGGAGGCTGGCGGTGAGGAATCCTTCGGCCAGGGGCCGGCCACGAAACAGGGCCTCCACGCGGCGGCTTCCCCGCTCGATGCGCTCGGCAAGGCGTAGGGCGGCCCCAAGGGCCCCGCCCAGGATCACGGCGAGCATCAGGACCAGGATGTTTTGCGTTCCCAAAGCGAGCTTGGCCCCGAGGACCAGGGTAGCGAGGCCCACTCCCACCGTGGCGGCTTCCCGGATCCGCACCGGAAGCCGCTCCCCCAAAAGCCAGCCGGCCGTGCCCCCTACAAGCACAGTGCCCATATTGATCCAGGTCCCGATCACAGCGGCCAAATGTTACC
The DNA here is from genome assembly GCA_964448595.1 of uncultured Thermotogaceae bacterium. Lineage (GTDB taxonomy): Bacteria > Bipolaricaulota > Bipolaricaulia > Bipolaricaulales > Bipolaricaulaceae > 64-32. The sequence continues at coordinate 9,138 of CAYUWL010000027.1, read as the reverse complement.
CAGGGTTTGTGCTCCAGCCACTCCAATAAAGCGACAGTTCGCTGGACGTGTGGGTAAGCGCTACGGGCAGTAGCCGATTGTTGGAGACAAGCACTTGCCCGAAAGCACGTTGACCGGCCGGTATCAACCGGGAATCCCCAGAAGGGGCAGGAACCCTGTCCCCCGCAGGTACTGGGATTGACTCAAGGGTCTCTCCAGGTGTGGTCTGGCTAAACGCGCGCTCCAAGCCCTCTTGACGATGGCCAGGGGAAGCACCGCCCCAAAGGACGAGCCTGGCTCGGGCTCTGTTAACCGTTAAACGAAAACCTCCCCTCGGAGAACAGGCGCAGGCATGCCTCCACAACCTGGGAGTCGTATAGCGTGCCCTTGCCGCGCTCGATTTCCTCCAGGGCTTCCTCCAGGGTGTGCGCCGGCCGGTATGGCCGGTGGGAGGACATCGCCTCCACCACGTCGGCCACGGCCAGGATGCGGGCCTCAAAGAGGATCTCCTCTCCCTTCAGTCCGTGAGGGTAGCCCGAGCCGTCCAGCCGCTCGTGGTGCTGGAGGATGATCTCGGCCACCGGCCAGGGGAAGTCGATCCTGGAGAGGATGTCGTAGGCCACCTGTGGATGGGCCTTGATCATGTCGAACTCAAGCTCCGTGAGCCGAGAGGGCTTGGCCAGGATCTCCGCTGGCACAGAGGTCTTTCCGATGTCGTGAAGTAGCCCGGCGACCCGAAGGCCCTCGATCCGATCCTTGGGGAGCCCCAGCTCCTCGGCGATGGCACAGGCGAGTTCGGCAACCCGCCGGGAGTGGCCAGCGGTATAGGGATCTCTCCGCTCACCGATCGCTGATAAAGCCTGGACAGTCCCCTCTAAGCTCCTGCGAGCTTGCCGGTAGGCTAGCTCGAGCTGCCTTTCTGTTCGCTTTCGTGCCTCTTCAAGTTCGATCCTATAAAGAGCGGAGGCAACGTCATCGGCAATTTCGCTGAAAAGCCTCTGCTCATCTGGGTCGAAGGCGAATTCAAGGGGGATGGAAACGGAAAGGACGCCGTATACCGTGCCCCTGTGTTCCAGCCGGGTAGTCATTGTTCGTTCGTGGGGCTCCTTACCGAGAAGGGGACAATCACCACATACCGATCCCGGGACTTCGATGACCGTAACGCCAGGGCGCCTCAACGCCCTCCTTGTACACTCGTTCAGGTGGCCGCGTTTCAGCTGTTCTTTGAGGAGAGCGAATTCCTCGCCTAGGCCGGCTGCTACGGCCGTTACGAGCTTTCTATCCGCATCGAGGAGTGCGATCCAAGCGCTGTGGTACCCGCGGGTCTTTACGAAGTTATCGCAAGCTCCCTCCAATAACCGATCTCGGTCCTTTTCCCGCGTGATCAGCTGGTTCACCTTACGGATCGACTGCAGGACTGCGTTGAGGTGCCTTATCCTGCTCTCCGCCCGCTTCCGCTCGCTGATATCCGTGATCACGGCCTGGGTCCCGACGAACTCGCCACCCTCGAACCGGGGGCTCCCGCTCACCAAGGCGGGGAGGCGCTTTCCGTCTTTGCCAAGAAGCTCTATCTCGTAACGATCGGACCGCCCCCGCCTGCGGCGCTCATAGGTTTCCTCGATGACGTGGCGCTGATCGGACGGGACAATCTCCGCCCAGTGCTTGCCGATCAGTTCCTCAGGCGCGTAGCCGAGCATTCGGGCGGCGGCCGGGTTCACGAATGTGATGACCCCATCGACGTCATCCAGGATGATCCCCTCGGTCATGTTCTGGACGATGCTCTCGTTGAACTCCTCGAGCTTGCGTACCTCCTCAAACAGCCGCGCGTTATACAGGCCAACTGCGACCGCATTCGCCAATGCCTGGAGGAGTTGTCTGTCTTCAGGGCTGAAGGCATCGAGCTCTTTGCTCTCGGCGTTGAGCGCCCCGATGACGGTCCCAGCTACCTTGAGTGGGATGCACAGCTCGGAGCGGGCCGGAAAAGAACCACCGATGTAACGCGGGTCCTTGCTCACATCCGGGAGGTAAATCGTCTCTCCAATGCGGATAGAAGCGGCGATAATACCCCGGTCACTGTCCAATTGTAGATTAACTTCCGGTGCTTTGTCTTTCTTGTTGTGGGCTATTCGCACCAGTTTGCCTTCGTCCACCAACCACACCCCGCAGCTTTGGAGGTGTAACAGGCGATCAGCCGCGTCAACCGCTGTCTGGGCGATCTCCCTCACGTCGTGCAGAAGCACGAGCTTGTGCCCTAAGAAATTTAGGGTGGCCAGTCGCTCCTTTAGCTGTTTGCGCTGGGTAACATCCCTCAGGATCGTCTGAAAGCCAACAATCCTTCCACCCCGTCTTATGGGGTTGCTTCGATATTCCGCAACCCGCTGCCCTCTCGGGGTGGAGACCTCAATCTCGCCCTCAACCGAGTTCCCTTTGGTTATCTGCGCCAATTCTTTAAGCAACCGTGGCCAGTATTTCTTTGCGATGAAGTTGAGCATGTTCTTTCCGAGGAGATCCTCAGGGACGAAGCCGTAGTCTGATATAGCTTTGTTGACAGCGGTTACGTTGCCCTTGAGGTCAAAGACTACGATGACGTCCCGGGCGTTCTCAAAGAGGTCCTTGTATTCCCGTGCGGTTTCTTCGAGTTCTGCTAAGCGTTGTTTGAGCTGCTCTAGCTCCTCGGAATCTTCTTGTTCGGCCATCACCCATCCCCTCCGCACCACGCAAGCTACACTGTAATCTTACCACACAGTTACCTCTGGGCGACCGAGAGGGAAGGTTACTCGGCTCGGAGATTCAGCCACTTGGCGAAGACGGGGTCCAAGATCCGCCACCTGCCGGGCTCAGGGCGCTCCACGAGCCCTTTTCCTTTGAGATATTGGAGGTACTGGCTCACAGTGTTGGGCGACTCGTCTGCCTCTCGGGCGATGGCGGTGGGGGCGGCGTATCCATGGGACATCACCTGCAGGATCTTTCGTTCTTTGGCCGACAGGCGTTGCCATTGTTCCTGGAACATGACCTCCCCTTCCTCGTTGAGGAACTCGGCCAGAGTCTTTTCCACCTCCGCCTCGGTGATCGTCCTCCCCCGCCTTCGGCTGAGCTCCCTTCCGATGAATTGGACGTAAAAGGGGATTCCCTGGGTGAAATCCCACAGCTTTGAGAGCGCTTCAGGGGTTAGGGTGCGATCCAGGTTCCGCCTCAACAGCTCCTCCACAGCCCACTTTGGCAGCGGCCCCACCTCCCGCACGATGAACTGGCGCCAGAAGGCGGCGGCTGGTCGCAAGGTCACCGCCTCCATGGTGCTGCGTACTGAGCCCGATATCGACAGCACCAGGTTTTCCATCGTTTCGTATTCGGTCCGGAGCCTGCGCACGACCCCCTCTCCCAAGGGCTTGCCCCCCTGACGGAGCTCGAGCACCGTGGGGAACTCATCCAAGAACAGGGCACAGCGCACCCCACTTTCTCTGGCCAGCCTTTCTGGGAGCGCCAGAGCTCGGGAGACCAGCTCTCCGGGACCGACTTGACCCCGGCCTCGGGTCAGCATCAGGACCAGTTCAATCTCCTCCCGTAGCTTTAATGATATCCTCATCCCTCCGATGATATCCCGCAGCAGCTCCAGCGGGGCCTTGAGCAAGCCCCGAGCTTGTACTTTAAGGGGAAGCAGTCCCTCTTCCCGAAATGCATCCATGGACGCGGAGATCAGCTCCCGGGAAAGTTCCTCCGGGGTCCCCTCCACCAGTTCCCAAAGGGAGAGGTATACGGGGACCACCCGTGGGATTTCCTTCAGCCTGCGGACGGTTTCCAAGAAGAGGGAGGTCTTGCCCATCCGCCTGGGGCCAACAAGGGCAAACCCCATTTTCTGTCGGGAGGAGGACAGGGTTTCCACTAGCTCCTGGAGCAGCTCCTCTCGATCCAGGAACGCCTCCCCACACACCGGCCTTAGGGTGAACATTTCACAATCATTTTATCGACAAAGAAATTATTGTCAAAGCAGGGGTTAGCCGAACCTTTGGAGCCCATGCCGTGGTGGTGATGGAGGTTTGACCCCGTGTTTTGTGCTCCCTCTCCCTTCCCAGGTCAGTGGGGTAAACTGAGGGGGATGAGTGACGTACTTTCGGGTTTGAACGCGGAGCAGCTTGAGGCGGTGACCCATGGCCAGGGGCCGCTTCTCGTCCTTGCCGGGGTGGGGACGGGGAAGACCACCGTCATCACCCGCCGGATCGCCTTCCTCATCTCGGAGGGACTAGTTAGGCGCCCAAGCCAGCTCCTCGTCTTCACCTTCTCCCACCAGGCGGCCGAGGAGATGCTCGATCGGGCGTTCGACCAGGTGGGCTACGCCGCCCTGGATGCCTGGGTGGCCACCTACCACTCGGTGTGCGAGCGGATCCTCAGGGAGAACGCGCCCTTGGCCGGCCTCCCCCCGGACTTCAAGATCCTGGACGAGTGGGACCAGCGGCTGTTTCTACTTGATCACCTATGGGACCTCCCCTTGCGGGCACTCAGGCCCAGGGCCCTGCGCCAGCCCCTCAGGTTCCTCTCCCCGATCCTTTCCCTCATCCACCGGGCCAAGGACGAGGCCATCTCCCCCGCCGATTACCTTGCCTGGGTGAAACGGGCCAAGGAGGCCGGGACGCGCCCGCCGGATGAACTCGACCTCCATCAGGAGCTGGCCGAGATCTATGCCTCCTACCAGGAGCTTCTGGCAAAGGAGGGGATGGTGGATTTCGGGGACCTGGTGCTCCTTGCGGTGCGGCTCCTTGAAGGGCGTCCTGGCCTGCTTTCCGAATACCACAGGCGTTTTCCGTTCGTCCTGGCCGACGAATTCCAGGACACCAGCAAGGCCGAGCTTAAGCTGGTCACCCTCCTTGCCGGGCACCGCAACGTGACGGTGGTGGGGGATGACGACCAGGCCATCTATGGGTTCCGGGGGGTGCCGCATGACAACCTGCTTTCCTTCCTCAAGGCGTTCCCCGAGGCCAAGGTGGTGGTGCTCAAGGATAACTTCCGGTCCACGGAAGGGGTGCTGGCTTCGGCCATGCAGCTCATCCGGCACAACGCCCATCGTCTTGAGGCCCTGTCCGAGCGGGGAGAGATTCCTCACCGGATAACGAAAGAGCTCCGGGCGACCAAAGGGCCAGGGCCTGCCCCCGTCCATCGCCATTTCCCCACCGTGGTGGAGGAGGCGGAGTTCTTGGCCCAGAAGGTGCGGGAGCTGGCAGCCTCCGGGGTCCCCTACCGGGAGATGGCGGTTCTCTATCGCAATCGGTATCGGCCGGACCCCTATCTTAAGGCGCTGTCCGAGGCCGGGGTGCCCTGGCTTCTGGCGGGGAGGTTCGGGGCGGGGTTGTTTGACCAAGAGGAGATAAAGCTGGTCCTTTCTTTTCTTAAGTGCGTGGCCGATCCCAAGGACGACCAGGCCCTGTACCACCTTCTGGGTTCTCCCATCTACCGCATGCCGGGGGAGGATTTGGCCCTCCTCACTTCGCGCGCTCAAAGCCGGCATCGTCCGCTGAAAGGCGTGCTCGAGGGCGCGATCGAGGGAGGGGAGCTCACCGAAGCGGGGCTCAGGGCGGGGAAGCGGGCCCTGGCCGACCTCGCGTACTGCGAGGACCTCTCCCGGGGGAACCCCACCGGCCGGGTCCTGTACGCCTTCCTCATGGAGCGGACCGGGTATCTCGAGGCCCTGGCGCACTCGGACGAGCCAGGAGCGGGCCGGGCCCTGGAGAACATCGCCGACTTCTTTGAGCACGTGGTGAGGAGGTTTGAGGAAGTGGCCAAGCACGACCGGGTCCCCTGGTTCGTGCGCTATGTGGAGGAGCTGCGGGCCCTGGGCTTCAGCCCCTTGGTAGGGGAGGCCGAACCCGGCACGGACGCCCTGCAGGTGATGACCTTCCACCAGGCCAAGGGCCTTGAGTTCGAGGCGGTGTTCCTCACGGGGCTGGTGGAAGACTTCTTCCCGGGGCGGCCACGGCGGTCAGCCTTCGAGCTCCCGGAAGATTTGCGGGCCCCTTCGCTTCCCGAGGATGTGGCGCACCTTGAAGAGCAAAGGCGCCTGTTTTACGTGGGGATGACCCGGGCCAAACGGCACCTGTTTCTGCTCTCTTCTTCCGATTACCGGCCCCCGGGGGAGCCGCCCCGAAAGCGGGCGGCCAAGGTATCCAGATTCGTGCTCGAGGCCCTGGGCCCGGAGGGGGTGAGCCAAGAAGGGCCGGAGGCGCCCGCCCTTTTGCGCATCGCTCGGGCCGGCCGCTCCCCCAGCCCGCCTGAGCCCGAGGTGGCACCGGATGCCCCCCTGACCCTGTCCTACCAGCAGGTGGACGACTTCCTCACCTGCCCCTTGAAGTACCGTTACATCCACATTTTGCGGGTCCCGATCCGCCTCCACCCCACGGTGATCTACGGACATGCCGTGCATCGGGCCATCCAGGCCTACCACATGGCCAAGCTCCAGGGCCGCACCCTCCCCTTGGAGGAGATCCTCTCCGTGTTCAGGGGGGCCTGGCGGCCGGAGGGGTTCCTTTCGGCCGCCCAAGAGGAGGCCATGCTCGCTCAAGGCGAGGAAGCCCTTAAGGCCTTCTACGAGTTCGAGGAAGAGCAAGGCGCCCGGCCCAGCTTCGTGGAGAAGTACTTCGCCTTCCAGGAGGGGAATGCCCGGGTGATCGGTTACTGGGACCGGGTGGACCAGGGACAGGACGGGGCAGTGATCATCGATTACAAGACAAGCGATGTATCCCCCGAGGCCGCAGACCGCAGGACCAAAGAATCCCTGCAGCTTGCCATCTACGCCCTTGCCTATAGGCGCCTGTTCGGGGAGCTGCCGCGGGAAGTCCAGCTCCGCTTCCTTACCCCCCAGGTCGTGGTGGGGAGGGCCAGGCCAAGTGAGCGGATGCTGGCCAAGGCCCTGGAGGCGATCCAGGCGGCCGAGGCCGGGATCCGCAGCGGGGACTTCTCCCCCAAGCCCTCCTTTGGGGCCTGCCGCCCCTGCGCCTACCGCGAGATCTGCCCGGCCGCCAAACCCCTGTGAACCCTTACCGCGCAAGGCAATATCTACCACGATGCCCCAAAGGAACTCTTCGTGTCTTTGCGTCTTCGGGGGAAGAAGAACCACCGAGCCCACAGAGGCCACGGAGAATCCATAACGTAACCACAAAGACACCAAGATAGAAGAAAAAGCCGAATTTACTAATAGAAAATCTCTGTGCCCTCTGTGGTCAAGCTGTTGTGCCTTCGTGTCTTGGTGGTTTAAAAATCCTCCGTGGGCTCGGCGCCCTCGATGGTTACAATCATGTGAAAGGAGAGTTGATGGAGCGACAGGCTTGCGGGCAGCTTTCAGGGAAGGACGTGGGCCGGAAGGTGAGCCTCGCCGGCTGGGTGCACCGGGTGCGGGACTTGGGGAAGCTCACCTTCATCGACCTGAGGGACGGAAGCGGTCTCGTTCAGCTTTTGTGCCGGGATCTTCCGGCTGCCCGCAAGCTCTCCCATGAAGACGTGATCCGGGTTGAGGGCACCGTGGTCCTGCGCGAGGCCCCCAACCCGGACCTCCCCACCGGGGAGGTAGAGGTAAAGGTCGACCGGCTCGAGCTCTTGGCTCAAGCCAAGTCCCTCCCCTTCGCGGTGGACGAGGACGAACCCAAGGCGAGCGAAGAAACGCGGCTGCGCTTCCGCTACCTCGATCTCAGGCGCCCCCGCATGCAGCGGAACTTGCGCCTACGCCATCGGGCGACTATGGCCATCAGGGAGTATCTGGACCGGGAGGGCTTCATCGAGGTGGAGACTCCGCTACTTACCCGGTCCACCCCGGAGGGGGCACGCGATTTCCTTGTCCCCTCACGCCTTGAGCCGGGGAAGTTCTACGCCTTGCCCCAGTCGCCCCAGCTCTTTAAGCAGATCCTCATGATCTCGGGGGTGGAGCGGTACTTCCAGATCGCCCGCTGCTTCCGGGACGAGGACCTCAGGGCCGACCGCCAGCCGGAGTTCACCCAGCTCGATTTGGAGATGGCCTTCCTTGAGGCCCCCGAGGAGCTTTTCGAGCTCATCGAGGGGCTCCTTTCCCACGTGTTTCAGGAGACGATCGGGGTGGAGCTTCCAAGGCCCTTCCCTCGCCTCGCCTACGAGGAGGCGGTTTTCCGCTACGGCTCGGATAAGCCCGATCTCAGGTTCGGGCTTGAGCTCGTCGACGCCACAGAGGTGTTTGCGGGGACGGAGTTCCGGGTATTCCGGGAGGTGGTGAGGGCTGGCGGGCGGGTGTTCGCCCTCCGGGTCCCGGGCCGAGCCGGGGCGAGCCGCAAGGAGCTAGGGGAGCTAGAGGAGGTGGCCAAGACTCATGGGGCCAAGGGTCTTTTGTGGCTAGCCTGGGGGGAGTCCGGGCTCCGTGGCCCCTTGGCCCGCTACCTCCCCCAGCCGGAGCCCCTCTGGGAGGCCACCGGGGCCCAAGTGGGTGACCTGCTTTTGTTTGTGGCCGGCCCGCCCGTGAGCGCGGCCCAAGCCCTGGGGCAGGTGCGCCTCGAGCTAGGGCGCCGGCTTTCGTTGATCCCAAAAGGGGAGTGGCGCCCGGCCTGGGTGGTGGGGTTCCCGCTTTTGGAATGGGACGAGGAGGAAGGCCGCTGGACCGCGGTGCATCACCCGTTCACCTCACCCCGCCCCGAGGACCTCCCGAAGCTCCTGGATCCGGAGTTCCCACAAGGGCGCCTGGGGGAGCTCAGGGCGAACGCCTACGACCTTGTGCTGAACGGCGTGGAACTTGGAGGTGGGTCCATTCGGATCCACCGTCGGGACGTGCAGCAGCGGATGCTGGAGGTGCTGGGGATCGGGCCCCAGGAGGCCGAGCGCAGGTTCGGCTTCTTCCTCAGGGCGCTTGAGTACGGGGCCCCGCCCCACGGGGGGATCGCCCTGGGGTTGGACCGCCTGGTGATGATGCTAGCCGGGGAGTCCACTTTGAGGGAGGTGATCGCTTTTCCCAAGACGGCCTCCGGCACCTGCCCCCTCACCGGGGCCCCGGCTGAGGTGGACGAGGACCAGCTCCGCCAGCTCCACCTTAAAATTGAAGGCTGACAAAGGGGCCTATCATCGCCCTCTCTCCTTCCGCTAGGGGGTCTTGCATGTGCCATTCGCTTTCTTCGTCTTGGTGCCGGAGTACCGACGCAGGATCGTGCGTCTTCTCGTAAC
>CAYUWL010000026.1:0-15313 GCA_964448595.1 uncultured Thermotogaceae bacterium | reverse complement strand
GGCCGGTCTGAGCAGCCACCAGCTCCGGCAGGCCCTCCAGGAAGAACATGTGCCGAGAGAACTTGCAGATCCCGAGTACGTCGTAGAGAGCCATGAGGTCCTCGTGCAGCTTCACCTCAAAGCCCTTGTTCTTAATGGAGTGGCGGTCCACCGCCTCGAACTTCCACCAGCTTCCGCCGAACTCCGCGCCGTACACCCCGGCGGTGAGGTGACACCCCCCTCGGAAGGAGACGGCGAACGCGAGGGCCACCCCCTTGGCCCCCCGGATGTCGTAGGCGGGAAGCTCCATTCCCTTGATGTGGATGGCGAACTCTTCACCCTTGCCCAATCGCTTACTCGCCGCCTTGGAGCCATCCGATAGAAGCTCGCCCACCTTGCCCTCGCGGCGGCCCATTCGCTCCAGCACCTTGAGGAAGGCGTCCTCGTCGCCGAACTTAAGGTCGATCCCGTCCAGGTCCTCGGGTTTAAGGAAGCCGCGCTCGGCTGCTTCCATGGCCCAGGCCACCGTCACCCCGGCGGAGATGGTGTCGATCCCGAGAACGTCGCAGATCTCGTTGGCCTTAGCCACGGCTTCAATGGAGGCGATTTCAGGACACCCTCCCAAGGAGTACAGGGTCTCGTACTCGGGGCCATCTACTTCCGTTCCCGCATACTTTCCTTCTTTAATGACAAAGAGCTTGCCGCAGGGCTTGGTGCAGCCGGGGCAGGCCACGTTCCTCACGGAGTACTTGGGGGCCCAGTAGTACGGGTCAAGCTCTATCCTCCCTTCCTTGGCACGCTCGTAGGCGCTTTTGAAAAAGCCCCACTGCCAGTTGCGGGAGGGGAAGGTACCGGATTCGCGGTTCATCCAGTCCAGGAACTCCCCTGAGCCGTAGCCCATGTCGGCCTTGGTGGCCGGATGGTCCCGGATGACCTCGTTCCACTTTTTCGCCAGTTCCTTGATCCGCTCCGGGTCGGCGGAGGGCACCTGGCCGGTGCCCTTCACCAGGATGGCCTTGAGCTTTTTGGCGCCCAGCACTGCCCCTCCCCCGCCCCGGCCGGCCTGCCGGCCGTCACAGTCGATGATGGCGATCTTGGAAAGCTCCTCACCGGCGGGGCCGATCACCGCGGTGCGATAACCCTCCCCGAACTTTTCTTTTATGGCGGCGCGGGTGGCTCGGGTGTCAAGGCCCCACAGGTCGCTCGCGTCCTCCAGGCGCGCTTTTCCATCCTCGATCACAAGGGCCACCGGCCTGTCGCTTGCCCCGGTGATAAGGACCGCGTCGTAGCCGGCCTTGCGGAGGGAAATCCCCAGCCAGGCCCCGGCCACCGAGCGGCAGAAGGTCCCAGTAAGGGGAGAGCGGAAGGCAAACGCGGTCTTGGAGGCGGTGGGGATGCCGGTGCCGGTGAGGAGCCCCGGGGCGAGGGCGAGGGCGTTCTCCGGCCCCAGGGGGTCGGCCCCCTTGGGGATGGCGTCGTAGGCGAGCTTCGCCGCCAGGCCAAATCCACCCAAGAAAAGCCGGAGAGTCCCCTCCGGGATCTCCTCGGTTTCCACCGTCCCCTTGGTCAGGTTCACCGCCAGAAGTTTTCCAGTTACGCCTTTCACTTCGGTTCCTCCTTTCTCTCCCCCAAGGCCGCCCGCACGGCCTCGGCGCAGCCGCAGCCCCGGGCCTCCGGTATCTCCGGAATCGCCCGGGAGAGGAGCTCGGCCAGCTTGGGCTCCACCCGTTCCATCACCTGAGTAACCTCGTCGGCTCGCACCGGGGCCGTGCCCCACACATCCAGGTCCGTCACCACCGCGCAGGTGGCGTAGCACATCCCAAGCTCCCGGGCGAGCACTATCTCCGGCACCTGGGTCATGGAAAGGAGGTCCGCCCCCAGGATCTCCCGGAAGATACGGGACTCGGCCCGGGTGGAGAACCGCGGCCCCTCGAAGGTGAGAGCGGTGCCGCTCTCGTGTACCCGGAACCCGGCCGCCTCGGCGGCCCGGGCGAGGATCGGACGTAGCTCGGGGCAAAACGGGTCGGCTAGAGAAGTATGGACCACCTTCGGGCCATCGTAGAAAGTGGATTCGCGGCTCCGGGTCCAGTCGATGAACTGGTCCGTGATCACGAGATCCCCGATCTCGTAGTCGGGCCTCAGGCCCCCCATGGCGGACACCGCCACCACCCGCTCGACACCCAGCTCCCTCAGCGCCCACAGGTTGGCCCGGTAGGGAACCTTGTGCGGAGGGAGACGGTGCGAGAGGCCATGCCGGGGAAGGAAGGCCACCTCCCGGCCCGCGATCTTCCCTATCGTGAGGCCGGAGGAATGGGGACCGTATGGAGTATGGATCTCTACCGGCCGGCTCCCTTCCAGAAGGCCGAGCCGGTACAGCCCGGAACCGCCGATCACTGCCACCTTTGCCGGCGACATGGTTTACTGAAGCCAGTATACCGGCCGGGCGAAGGGGACGCCAAATATCACCGTTCGGTGAAACCTAGACCACCAGCTATAATGCCCTCCAAGGAGGGCACAAGTGCAGATAGGAGAGGTTAAGCGTGTTCGGCTGGGCATTTTTCCCACCCCACTTACCGAACTCCGGAAGTTGAGCGAGGAGCTGGGCGGACCCAGGATCTTCGTCAAGCGGGACGACCTTAATGGGCTGGCGCTGGGTGGCAACAAGCTCAGGAAGCTGGAGTACGCCATGGCCGAGGCTAAGGAGCTGGGGGCCACTGCCATCATCACCGCCGGCGGGGTACAGTCCAACCACTGTCGCCTCACTGCCGCCGCGGCCAATCTGCTAGGGATGAGGACCTACATCATCTTGGCGGGGGAGGAGCCGGAGCTGGCCACCGGCAACCTCCTTGTGGACAGACTTTTAGGCGTGGAGGAGATTCATTACCTAGCTGGGGACCTGTATCGCAAGGAGAGCATCCTAGAGGAAAAAGTGCGAGAACTTACCGAGAGGCTTTCCTCTCAAGGAGAGGTGCCCTACTACATCCCAAACGGTTGCCAAGCCTTGCACGGGGCGCTTGGCTACGCCGGGTGTGTACGGGAGGTGGTGGGACAACTGCACGAGCTGAATCTGGCCCCGAATTGGTTCGTGACGGCCTGTGGTACCGCCGGCACCCAGCTGGGACTCATGGTGGGTAGTCTCCTTTACTGCGCCGGGGAGGCCAAGGTGATCGGCATCAGCGTGTCCCGCCCCCAAGATCTTCTGATGGAACGACTGGAGACGGGGCTTGCAAAGGCGTTGGACTTCCTGGAGGTGGCCGGGCGGGTGCCCGAGATGGAGTTTTCCGTGCTGGATGAATATATAGGGGAGGGTTATGGGATCCCCACCCCGGCCATGCGGGAGGCGGTGAAGCTCCTTGCCCGCTTGGAGGGATTGATTCTGGATCCGGTCTACACCGGTAAGGCTATGGCCGGGCTGATAGACCTGGTTCGCCAGGGGAGGTTCCGCCCCGATGAGGTGGTGGTGTTCGTCCACACCGGGGGCATCCCCGGGCTTTTTGCCGACCGGCAGATGGCGTACCTAGGGTAACCCGGTATTATTGGTGCGGATGAACGAAAAGCGCTTGCCCGGCATTCTGGTGGCACCGGGGGAGCTTCCTCCGTATCTTCTCCTCCCCGGGGATCCGGCCCGGGCGGCCAGGATTGCCCAGCACCTGGATTCCTCTGAAGTGATTGCGAAGAACCGCGAGTTTCACTCCTACCGCGGTAGCTACAAGGGTGTGCCAGTGGGGGTGCTGTCCACCGGGATCGGCGCCCCGTCCGCCGCCATCGCCTGCGAGGAGGCAATCCGAGCCGGGGCACGGGTGCTGATCCGCGTGGGCACCGCCGGGGCCCTTCAGGACGAGGTCCGAGATGGGGACTTGGTGATCGCCCTGGGGGCGGCCCGGAGTGAGGGCACCACCCCTAGGCTCCTGCCCATCGAGATGCCGGCCCTGGCCCATCCTGAGGTGGCCGCCGCCCTATACCGGGCGGCCAAGGCCCAGGGGGCGCGGGTGCACCAGGGGACGGTGGTCACTTTGGACGCTTTCTATCGCGGCACTTTGGACTTGGGACTTGAGACCTACTCTCGGGCGGGGGCGCTGGCAGTGGAGATGGAATGTGCCGCCGTGTTCTGCGTGGCGGCGCTGCGGGGGGCATGGGCCGGGGCCATCCTGGCCATCGACGGAAACGCCCTCAGGGCCTCCTCCGGGGAGTACGACCCCCACCGGGAGGTGGTGCGGCAGGCGGTGGACCTGGAGATCGAGATCGCCCTGGAGGCGGTGGCCGCCCTGGCCAAGGGGGGGCGTTTTGAAGCTCGCTGAACTCTTTGACATCACGTTGGTCGGCAGCTTGTATTGAGTCGGTGATTGGTGGAGCCGAGACAGACTTGGTTTCCAGGGTTGGTCAGAGTAACCGACCTAATCAGTCACCCTAAACGCGTTCTTCGGTAACCGTCCAATAAGGCAACTCGGGCTCTTGACAGGGGGGACTCCAGCGTGCTAGAGTTCTATTGGCTAAAGCGGCTAGGGGGGTGATGCTTCGGGTTAAAATCTAATCTGGCTTTTTTCTATCTTCACAGGTCCATACAAGCAAGGAGGTGGGCATGGCCATGAGGAGAAGCGTGCGGAGATTCCAAGTTGTCGGTTTGGTTCTATTCATGCTCGTGGTTTTCATGGTCGTTGGGGTCGCGGCTGCTGACAACATTAAGATCACCATACTTTACACGAACGATGAGCACGGATGGCTCCAACCCTTCGTCGCCTACAAGTCACCGATTACCGAGGGCGGAGCGGCCAATCTCATGGGCCGGTTTACGCAAATCGAAGGATATTCAACGGACGCCGATGGGTTCTTGTTACTGAGCGGCGGCGATAACTGGACGGGCCCATCCATCTCTACCTGGTTCGAGGGTGAGCCGGTGGTTGAGGTAATGAACGTCATGGGCTACGACGCAGCCGCCATCGGCAACCACGAGTTCGATTTCGGTCGAGAACTTCTAAATAGGCGGATAGCTCAGGCGGATTTCCCTTACCTCTCGGCCAACATCTACTATGCGGGAACCCATGATCTGGCTGACTTCGCGACCCCTTACATCATCAAGGAAGCAGGCGGTGTCAAGGTGGGGATAATCGGGCTGACCACCACGGAAACCGTGACATCCACACATCCTAAGAATATCGGCGACCTGGAATTCGGAAGCTACGAGGAAGCCCTGAGTCGCGAGGTGCCGAAGATGAGGGCTGAAGGGGCGGAGCTGATCGTCGTTCTGGCCCACGTGCCCTCGCCAGAGATCGTGTCTCTGGCCCGGGCCGTGAGCGATCTCGATGTCGCCCTAATACTGGGCGGGCACGACCATGTTACGTTCACGGGCAGACTCGGCGACACACTACTTATGGAGGCCGGCTGGGGCATGCGATATTACGGCAAAGTGGAGCTGTTCCTGGATCCGCTGACCCACGATGTGGTTGACTACACAATGGAGGTGGTCCCTAACCAGTACGTGACCGAAGAAGGCAACCCCGTGCCCCCGGATCCCACAGTCGAGACGATCGTGAACTATTGGCAGGCCAAGACCGACGAAGCCATGGGTGAAGTCATAGGCTACACAGAAACTGGGATGCCCCGAGGGTCATGGAAGCAGGCGAACTACGTGCTGGATTCCTGGCTTTGGGCCTATCCTCAGGCCGATTTCGCCATGACCAACTGGGGTGGGTTCCGCGCCGACATTCCGGCTGGGGAGATCACCGTGGGTGACATCGTGAGCATGCTCCCCTTCGACAACACCATCGTAGACTGTGCCATTACTGGTGCTCAGCTTGTGGAGAATCTAGAGGTACGCCCCGCGGCTGTAGCCGGCTTCACCTATACCTATCATAAAGAAGGCGAAAACATCGTCGTTGATTCGGTGACACTTCCCGATGGCTCGCCGGTGGACATGGCAAAGATCTATCATGTGTTGGTCAACGATTTCATGTACGCTGGCGGCGACGGTTTCCTTTTCGGAGAGCAAGATCCTAACGCTTATGACACTTCCATTCAATGGCGGCAACCGGTGATCGATTGGACGAAGGCCCAGAACACCTCGCCGGCAAACCCCATAGATGCCCTGATCGACGATCAACCAAGGGCTGAGGAAGTAGGTGTGCCCGTCGAGCAGCCCTAAGGTAGTACAAGTCAACCTGTAAAAGGAGACAGAAATGAGAAGATTAGCTGTAATTGGCGCGTTGATAGGTGTTCTTCTGTTCTCTCTGGCCGGATTCCTCCAGGCGGGTGAGATCCCCCAGGGAGTTCATCCGGGCTGGGAACTGGCTGATGTCAATCACACAATGTCGGTAACGTGGTACACGGAGACATCCGAGACCGCTGTCCAGTTCCTTTACGACACTGAGTCCCGGGGCGGGGACCCCGCCTTGTACCGCTTCTCCGTCGAGGCGGAAGGCCCCACGCCTATTATTGGTAGAAAAGGGGATGTAGAAGGGTACACGTACACGGCCACCGCGACCGATCTTGAGGCAGGCACGACTTACTATTTCGTTGTTGGCGGTCCGGACGGGTTTACAGAGGAGTTCAAGTTCAGAACGGTCCCTGAGAATCCGGACCGGCTGGTGTTTGCCGTGGGCGGTGACACACGTAAGGGAGCGCTAGACTTTCCAGAAGGAAGGAACAGGGTCGCTCAGCTGCTCTCTCAGCATGATCCCTACTTCATGATCCATGTCGGGGACTTCATTGAACGGGCATTCGAGGCGAGCGAGTGGAAGGAGTACACACGCCACCTGCAGGAGTTCCTCGTCGACAGCCAGGGCCACTTGATCCCGATCGTCCCCATCATCGGCAACCACGAGGTCGGGCGGACTGGCCCCCCTGACGGCGATTACACAGTCCCGTCCACGGGGTTTTACGAGTTCGAGGTCACACCAGAGGACGCCCGATTGTACTACCAGTTCATGATGATGCCGGAACCGAAGCGGTGGTACGTGCTGGACTTGGCCCCTTACCTTAAGTTCTTCGAATTCGACAGCGAAACGTACTGTGACCCAGTCTACCCGGAGACCGAGCAGTACAGCTGGATGGTCAACCAGCTTGCGAAGTCCAGCGACGTCACCTGGAAGATCGCCGGTTGTCATAGACCGCCGTTTGCTGAATACGGCGGCTCTGGCAAGTCGGTTCACTTCCTTCCCTTGCTCGACGAGTTTGAAGTCGATGTCTTCGTTTCGGGCCACGAACACTTTTACGCGAGAACTCATCCACTCAATTTCGCCGTAACTGACGGCTCTTATCTTCCATTCGGCCAAGGAACGACCCACATGATCGTTGGCGGCGGCGGAGCTCCGCTCTCTGAGGGATCTCCCAAGTGGTTCCATGCCTGTGGTCCGGTAAGGGCGTACAGTTATGCCATCTTCGAGGTTTCGCCAGATGCCATCCACGTGACAGCTTATGATGACACGGAAAGGATCATTGACGAGTTTACCATCCGGAAGGACACAACGCGTTCGGAGACGTTCCTGAGAACCAGAGGTGAGACTTCTTACGCAGATGATGTGACCGGTCCAGCTCCCCTCGTCCCCTTCGGCGAGGGCAGCTATCCCCCGATTGGCGCTTCATGCAGGGTTGGCAAAGGAGCTGTGATTGCAGCAGGGCTTGCATGGAACTGCATCAATGGACAGTGGAAGCTTGGGCAGCTTGACGTGTTGTTCGACATCATGTTCCAGTATTTGAAGCCCGGTGCGACCAAGGTTCTGTGGTACGAAGGGTACGGGGTTGCACACAATACGGAAGCTTGTTCTGAACTTGTGACGGCCTTGGAGAATCTTGGTTACACAGTCGTTGGCGATGCCACCGAGCCCATAACAGAGGAACTCCTTGCGGGCTATGACATCCTGGTGATCCCCCAACTCCGTCTCGGTTCGCCCTATGCTGGCGGCGACCCAAGCCAACTGCCTTGGGAAGACGTCGAGGTCATTCGGAAGTTCGTAGCCGAGGAAGGCAAGGGGTTGCTGGTCATGGATGCTCATGACTATGGGGGCAACAACTGGGCCTTCGTACAGAATAAGATACTCGAAGGAGTTGGTGCTGCTGTGGCCCTCCAGTCCGACGGCGTCTATGACTGGGTTGACAACTGGCAAGGTCGCGGTTGGCAGCCAATGGGAGCGGTTGATCCGTCGACAGCCATAGGGGCTGCCTACGCCGAGAGGACAGGCGGAACCGAAATTGAGCTTTGGGAGGTTTCCACGGTCATTCCCACACCTCCATTGTTCCTCGAACGAATTCCTGGAGGGGAAAGGTCTATTGTGGACGGAAGAAGAACCGGTGCTGACGCACGAGTAATCATCGAGACTCTGGCAGGTGGCGAGGGGTATGTGCGCATCCAGAAAGCGCCTCCTACCCCTGTCAAGAAAGCAGTAGAAGCAAGCTACGGTGCTCCCGAAGAGAAACCTGCTGCTCAACCGTTGGTCGTAGTGGATGTCAGCACTGATGTTCCGGCTGAGCTGATAAAGTGGCCTGTTACGGTAGAGGTCTACTACACCCAGGACGCTTTTGAAGCCTCCGGTATTGCCTCTGAGAGGTCCTTGAGGCTGTACTACTGGGATCCGGAGCAACAAATGTGGCGTGCTTGTCCGGAATCGGGTGTGAACGTCGAGCGCAACTGCGTGGCCGCTGCGGCGTATCATCTGACGAGATTCGCTATCCTGCCTGCTGACTAGGAGGAGCAGCGACCATCTCGTGTTTAGGCGAGCGGCTGGTTCCGTAGCCCAGCCGCTCGCTCCAACTCGGTGTGATCTGTATGCGGCTGGCGGTGGGATGGGAGGACCGGACGGGCAGCTGGACAGAAAGCTCAAGGATCGGTAAAACACCAGGCGAAAGGGGGTGAGAGGAGGAGAGGGTTCGGGATGGCAAGGGCGATATTTTATTGATCACCGAAAAAGGAGGTCGAGATGAGGAAACTAGTAGTTTTGGGAATTGTGATCCTGATGGGCCTTGTCGCCTTCGGGCAGGACATACCCAAGATCGGGCTTATCCTGGCCACCGGGGGCCTCGGCGACCGGTCGTTCAACGACCAGTCCTACTGGGGCGCCGAGCGGGCCGCCAAGGAGCTGGCCGCCCAGTACGGGGTGTCGGTGGAGGACGTGTTCACCTACGTGGAGCCGCGCTCTATCGCCGACTACGAGGCCTTCCAGCGGGAGTTCGCCCGCTCCGGAGAGTACACGATCATCGTGTGCATCGGCTTTGACCAAGCTCCGGTGCTGGAGGAGCTGGCCCCTGACTATCCCGATCAGAAATTCGTGGTGATCGATGCGGTGGCCGCGGCTGACAACGTGGCTTCAATCGTGTTCAACGACTGGGAGGAGGCGTTCCTGTGCGGGGTGGTGGCCGGGATGCTGACCAAAACCGGCAAGGTAGGCGTCGAGGGCGGCATGGACATCCCCCTCATCCACCGGTTCGTGCAGGGGTTCACCCAGGGCGCCATGTGGGTTAACCCCGAGATCAGCACCGATGACGTGGTTGCACACTACGTGGGCGCCTGGAACAATCCCACCCTTGGTAAGGAGCTGGCCCTGGAGATGTATCAGTCCGGGGCCGATATCATCTACGGGGCAGCTGGGAAATCGCATCTCGGCGTGTTCGCCGCCGCCGAGGAGAACCCGGACTGGTGGGCCATCGGCACTGACGTGGACCAAGCCTGGTCCACTCCGGAGCATGCCGACGTAATCGTGGCCTCTGGCCTCAAGCGGGTGGACCTGGCTGTCTACAACGAGATCATGAAGGCGGTGGAGGGCACCTGGAAGGCGGGAGTCATCTCCTACGGGATGGTGTCCGACGTTGGGATCGGGACCGGGATCGCCTTCGGCCCCTGGACGATCAACGACTACATCACCGCCAGCTATTCAGAGGCGGCGCTCCCCAACAACGTAGTCCATGGGATCCTGACGAAACTTGTGGAGGCAGTGGACGGGATCATCAATGGCACGATCGTGATCGAACACGAATAATAACCCAAAGCACATGAGCTAAAGGAAGGGGAGTCGATGCCCGCAGAGGCCGTACGGATGGAGGGGATCGTGAAGACGTTCCCCGGCGTTTTGGCCAACGCGGGCGTCGACTTTTCTTTGTCCTGGGGCGAAGTCCACGGCCTTTTGGGTGAGAACGGGGCGGGAAAGACCGTTCTCATGTCCATCTTATACGGCCTCTACCAGCCCGACTCTGGCCGCATCTTCGTGCGCGGGAAGGAAACCCGCATAAAAAGCCCGCACGTCGCCATCGAGCTCGGTATCGGCATGGTTCACCAGCACTTCATGCTCGTCCCCCGGCTCACCGTGGCGGAGAACATCGCCGTGGGGTGGGAGCCCACCCGGGGGCCGCTGTTCGACCGACGGGCTATGGTGAAAAAGATCAAAGCCCTGGTGGACCAGTACGGCCTTGCAGTGGACCCCACCGCCAGGGTGGAAGAGCTCTCCGTGGGGGAACAGCAGCGGGTGGAGATCCTGAAGGCCCTGTACCGGGGAGCAGAGGTGCTGATCCTGGACGAGCCCACCGCGGTGCTGGCCGAGCAGGAGGTGGAAGCGCTGTTCGACACGATTCGCACCCTGAAGGAACAGGGGAAGGCGGTGGTGTTCATCACCCACAAACTCCACGAAGCCCTGGAGATCTGTGACCGCATCACCGTGCTCCGCAAGGGCAAGAACGTGGGGACCCTTCCGGCCAGTGAGGCTACCGAGGAGCAGCTCGCTGAGCTCATGGTGGGCCGGGAAGTGGTGTTCACCATCCACCCCGAGCCAGTGGAGTCGGAAGGGCGGGTGCTCCTCCAGGTGGAAAGCCTTTCGGCTCAGGACGACCGTGGGGTGCTTGCGGTGCGGGAGGTATCCCTGGAAGTGCACGATCACGAAATCCTGGGGATCGCTGGGGTCCAGGGGAACGGACAGAAGGAGCTGGTGGAGGTCATCTGTGGCCTCAGGCGCCCCACCGGGGGGCGGGTGCTGGTGGGGGATGCGGAGGTGACCGGGCAGTCGCCGCGGAGACTGGGGGCAAGAGGGCTCGTCCACATCCCGGAGGACCGACACCTGCGGGGCCTCATCCTCACCTTCTCCGTAGAGGAGAACTCCATCCTGGGGATGCATCGGGATTCCCCGTTCGCCGTTGGCCCTTGGATTCAGTCCAAGCGGGCCATCTCTACACATGCCCGGAAGCTTGTGGAGCAGTTTTCGGTATCTGTGCCGACGCTTTCGGCCCCAGCCAGGACCCTGTCGGGCGGAAACCAGCAGCGCCTGATCCTGGCCCGAGAGCTCACGCGTGGGCCCCAGGCAGTCGTGGCCATGCAGCCCACCCGCGGCCTGGATGTGGGGGGGATGGAATTCGTATGGGAGCAATTCCTAAAGATGCGCAAGGAGGGGGTGGGCATCCTCCTCGTGTCCATGGACCTGGATGAGGTGATGATGCTCTCGGACCGGATTGCGGTGATGTATCAGGGCAAGATCGTGGGGGTGTTCCAGCGGGGCGAGGCGGAAAAACGAAAGCTCGGGCTTCTCATGCTGGGAGGGCAGGGTGAAGTGGCTTAAGGACATGGGCCCGGTGGTAGGGGCAATCCTGCTCGCCCTGGCAGTGGGAGCCATAGTGACCGTCGCCACCGGCTACTCCGTGGCCGCTGTGTTTCGGGAGCTCGTCCGGGGGGCGTTCGGGGGCACATATCAATTTGCCCAGACCTTGACTCAGGCCACCCCGATCCTGTTTACGTCCCTGTCCTTCCTCATTGCATTTCGCTGCGGCCTATTCAATATCGGGGCAGAGGGGCAGCTGTACCTTGGGGCGTTCGCCGCGGCCTGGGCCGGGTTCACCTTCCGCCTTCCCCCGGTCCTTCACACCGTAGTGTGTCTTCTGTTCGGGGCGGTATTTGGGGGGATCTGGGGGCTCATCCCCGGGTGGCTCCGGGCAAAGCGCGGCGCCAACGAGTTCGTGACTACCATGATGCTCTCCTACGTGGCCATTTACCTTACGAGCTGGTTGGTGGCCCCGGGCGGGCCTTACCATGGCACCCAGTGGGCCAACCAAACGGTCAGGATTGCTACCTCCGCCCAGTTCCCCCGGCTCATGCACGGTGCCCAACTTTCCTGGGGGATCGTGGTGGGGGTGCTCATCGCCTTTATCGTCTGGTACCTGCTCTTTCGCACCCCGCGGGGATACGAACTGCGGGCGGTGGGACAGAACCCGCTTGCGGCCGAGTATGGCGGGATAAACGTGGCCAGGAACATGATCCTGGCGCTCACCCTAGCGGGAGCGCTGGCCGGCCTGGGCGGGGCAGCGGAGATCCTGGGCACGCACCGCAGGTTCATCGAGAACTTCTCACCTGGCTATGGCTGGGACGGGATAGCTGGGGGGCTGATCGCGCGCGCACATCCCATCGCAGCCATCTTTGCAGCGGTGCTCATGGGGGCACTTCGGGCCGGGGGGATGGCCATCGACCGGGCCGGGGTGGCCCCTGCAGACTTAGCGGCCGTCATCCAGGGCCTGGTGATCTTCTTCGTGGTGGCCCCCGAGCTCATCAAGTACTTCCGCAGGCTTGTGTCAAGGAGGGCAAAACTTGGAGATAATTAGCCTTAACCTGTTCATCTCCGCGCTGCGGCTGGCCACCCCCATCGCCCTGGTGGCCTTAGGGGAGACGTATTCCGAGCGGGCCGGGGTGATCAACGTGGGGGTGGAGGGGATGGCCCTGGCCGGGGCGCTTTCCTGCGCCATCGTGGCCTACTTCAGCGGAAGCCCGGTCTTGGCCCTGATCGCGGCCGTCGCCGTGGGGGCTGCCCTTGGCGCCCTGCACGCCATCTGGAGCGTGTACCTCAGGGCAGATCACGTAGTCTCGGGGGCGGCGATCAACCTCCTGGTCATGGGGTTTGCCTTGTTCCTCACCCGGGTGATCTGGGGCTGGCGCGGCACCTCCCCCTCGGCCCCGACCATGAACGCCTGGATCTTAGTGGGGGTGGGGCTTTTCCTCATCGCCCTTTCCCAAATCTACATCTTTCGCACCCCTTGGGGCCTTAGGCTGCGGGTGGTGGGGGAGCACCCCCGGGCGGCGGACACCGCTGGGATAAACGTGTACCGCACCCGTCTTTTCTACACGGTGTTGAATGGGGCCCTGTGCGGCCTGGCCGGGGCGTTCCTGTTCAACAACCTGGGCCGGTTCACCGACGGCATGGTGGGGGGGCGCGGATTCATCGGCATCGCCGCCATGGTGGTGGGGAACTACCGGCCGCTCCCCGCTCTCTTGGCCGCGTACCTATTCGGCTTCGTGGATGCCCTGCAGATGCGGCTTCAGGAATATATCCCCTCCCAGGTGTCCCTCATGCTCCCTTACATCCTCACCGTGATCGTGCTGGCGGGCTTTTTGGGCCGGGCTCAGGTGCCCAAGGCCTTGGGCAAGCCCTATGTGAAGGAGCAGGGGTAGGCTCAAGGGGATAAACTCCTCCCGTGATGATGGGCAAGGTCCGTCCTCCGCGGCACATCGTGTGGTCCAAGCGGGAGCTGGACCTCTCGGACCCTTGGCAGCGGCGGTGGTATATAAAGCAGGTGCTCGTCCACGGCCGGGCCGAGGACGTGGCCGGCCTTGATTGGGAGGAGGTACGTCGGTTGCTGCCGGAGCTCGACCTGCCGCCCGAAATCCGCCGTCTGTGGGAGGGGTATTTCCGTGCACATTCTTAAACCAACTGGCCATGGCCTTCTTACCCCAGGGCAGATATCCATCTTGAAGGCGTTCGCTAAGCTCCCTGATAGTGACCGGTTTTTCTTAACTGGCGGCACCGCGTTGGCTGAGTTCTATCTGGGGCATCGGCAGTCGTTCGATTTGGATCTTTTTACCAGCGAAGAGGGCCTGATATTGCCCTTCTCCCATGTGTTTGAAAGGGGGCTTAAAGGTGCCGGACTTCAAGTTCAGATTGTGAGGCGGCTGGCAACTTTTGTCGAATTCGCTGTGGAGACGAGTGACGAGGAGGTGCGGGTACAACTCGCTTACGATTCTCCGTTCCGGTTCCGCCCGCCTGAGGAGACGCCGCTGGGGAAGGTCAACGACTTCCAGGACCTGGCAGTGGATAAGTTGTTGGCCTTTTTCGGCCGGGCGGAGCCCAGAGATGCGGTGGACCTTCTCTTCCTCCTGAAGGAGGTGTCGCTTGAGGAGTTGATGGAGCTAGCTTCCCAGAAGGACTCGGGGTTCGATCCCTACTGGCTGGCGCGGGCGTTCCAACGGGTGCAAGGGTTCCCGGACGAACCGGAGCACTGGCCGGTGGAGATGGTGGTCCCCTGGGACCCCCACGAGATCAAAACGCTGTTTGCGCATCTTGCCCAGACCGTCCTCGCGAGCCTGCGAAGGGGAGACAAGGGATGATCAGACCGGTTTACTGGGAGGACGGGACGGTAAGGCTCCTGGATCAGACACGCCTTCCCCATGAAGAAGTGTGGCTTTCCCTCACCCGCTGGGAGGAGGTGGCGGAGGCCATCCGGGCCATGCGGGTGCGGGGCGCGCCGGCTATCGGGATCGCTGCTGCCTACGGCCTCGCCCTCGCGGTGTGGCATTCCCCTCCGGGCACAGCCCCAAAGCAGGTGTTCGCCGAGGCCGCGGAAGGGCTGGCCAAGACCCGCCCCACTGCCGTGAACCTGTTCTGGGCCATCCGGAGGATGGAGGAGGTCTTCCGGCGGCGCCGGGACGCGGGCCGCGACGAGCTTCGGCAGGCCCTGCTCGCGGAGGCCCAAAGGATCCATGAGGAGGACATCGCCTCAAGCCGCAGGATCGGCGAGCACGGGGAGGAGCTCCTCCCGCCTAAGGCGCGGGTCCTGACCATCTGCAACACCGGGGCCCTGGCCACAGGCGGCTACGGCACCGCCCTCGGGGTGATCCGAGCTGCCTGGGAGAGGGGGAAGCTCGGGCTGGTTTATGCCTGTGAGACCAGGCCCCGCCTGCAAGGGGCGCGGCTCACTGCCTGGGAGCTCCTCCGGGAGGGGATCCCGTTCCGCCTAATCGCGGACTCCGCTGCCGGCTGGCTCATGGCCCGGGGGGAGGTGGACGCAGTCCTGGTGGGGGCAGATCGCATCGCGCGGAACGGCGACACCGCCAACAAGATCGGCACCTACACCCTGGCAGTGCTCGCCCACCGGCACCGGATCCCCTTCTACGTGGTGGCCCCCACATCTACCATCGACCCGGAGCTTGAAAGCGGGAAGGAGATCCCGATCGAGGAGCGGGCAGAGGATGAGGTGCTCGCTCCTTACGGGATGCGGTTTGCACCGAAGGGTGCTCGGGCGCACAATCCGGCCTTCGATGTGACCCCGGCGGAGCTGATCTCGGCCATCGTCACCGAGCGGGGCGCACTGCGACCTCCGTACC